>JBALTK010000030.1:0-25714 GCA_036964385.1 Sulfitobacter sp.
CCCGGAGTAAGAGCGCGGTCGCGGTCGGCGTTTGTGATGAGGGTGATCAGCTTGTTCCAGTCCTCTTGGCGCACCAGCCGCAGCGCGCGGTTTTGATGAGCATCGCGCAGACGTTCTTCGCGTGTTGGATCGGGGCAAGGAATAGACAGGTTGTTCAGTGCGCGGCTGCTGCTTTTGTACTGGACGGGTTTGTTTCTGATGCGGATTTTCTGGTCGGGTAGGAAATTTCGCTCTGCTTCAAAGCCAACCGTCGGCATACGCTCTGCGGGGGTAGGCTCTGCCTTGCCCCTTTTGCGGAAAGGGGAGGGCGCGCGTGCTGGCTCGGGGGCGAGGACGTTTGGGCAGACCTCCTCTTCTGAAACGGCATCAAGCTTCGCTTCCACATTCCCAAATTGGGCGGTCCAGCGGCTGCCGGGCAGTTTGCGTAGAAGGGATGTCAAATGCGTCATACAAATATCCATGAACTATATTGCTGCCTGTTGGGGTGGTTTTCGCCAATCAATGGGGCGGCAACGTGGCGCAAGGGCGGTGATGTCGCGATATTCGCTGGGCTGGGGTGTGTTTCGGACGTGCAAATACGGCGGATTGTTGCGTGGCTGGGCTGATTGACGCGCAGTGCAGGGGAGTGTTGCGCAGGGGGGAACAATGGCGCGCAATTAAGCTTGTCAGCGGGGAAAGGGGCTGCACATACTGTGCGCTATGACAAACAGCTTTCACAGTTTTGCACGTATTGCAGGGGGCGTCCTTGCCGTTTGGTATGCAGTCTTACCCGCCGCTGCACAGCAGACGGGGCCTGTTATTAAGGTCGTCGAGCCTGCGGTGGTGGCATCAAAGCCTCCGGTTATAAATGGCGTCGAAATTCTAGTCCGTCCGCCCGCGCGCAAGGGATACGTTCCGCGCACGCGCTGGCAGCATATGGAAGGGCACACCTTGTGGACCCGTGCTGCGATGTCGGCGCTCAAGGATCATGGTAGCCCGCTGGTCGAGATGGTGCCCCGCGATATTTCCAACTGGTGTCCGGCCTACGAGAGCAATGACGATGAGAAGCGGCGGGCCTTCTGGGTCGGCTATATGTCGACGCTGGCCAAGCATGAGAGCACCTATAAACCGTGGGCCGTCGGTGGCGGGGGCAAGTGGTTTGGTTTGCTCCAGATCCTGCCTGCGACGGCGCGGGGGTATGAATGTAATGTTGGGACTGGTGAGGCGCTCAAGAACGGTGCGGCGAACCTGAGCTGTGCGGTGCGCATCATGGCCTATACGGTCAAACGGGACGGCGTGATCCACGGACGCGATAAGAAATGGCGCGGCGTCTCTGCCGATTGGGGGCCGATGCGTAATGAACGCAAACGGGCCGATATGTCGAATTGGCTCAAGAGGCAGAACTATTGCAAGATGGCGAGTGCTACGCGTCCGAAAGCGCGACCCTAACCGATCAGTGAGAAATGGTATCTGCGGGTCTCAAGGCCAGCGCTGCGCGCCAGCGGCTCAAACGTGGCGTGTGGTGGTGTAGCGGGATAGGGTACGCGGATTTTCATACCCGAAGGGCGCACCACCGAGAGGCGCACTGACATATCAAGGCGGGTGTCAAAGCGCAGGTGATCAATTTCTGACAGAGCGATCTCGGCGTCTTGACCGCCGCTGGACCAGCGTAAGTGGGTCTGATCAAGGGTGAGCGTGCTGTGCGGATTGCGGACAAGATCATAGAGTGCGGGTAGTGTGAAAGCGCCGATTACTGCGAGGATAAGCGGTTTCGCCTCTAGCAGCACATAAGCCGCGATTAGCGCGACCCAGATACCCAATACTGTGATGACAGTCGTCGGGCGGCGGCCTTGGCTGGTGTACCTATAGGGTAGAGTCATGCAGTGCGGAAGATGCGGGCAAGTGCGCCCATAGCATCGGCTTGGGCCGGGCTGGGCATGCCTTTGGACCCGGCAGCAGTTACATCGCCCAGCACGCGCATCAGCTTGTCAAAGTCGGGACCATGGTCGAGCTGTTTGAGGCGCTTTGTCAGGTGTTGGAAGGCAGGCGTTGCGCCGCCCCCTTGGGCCACAAGCCACGGCGCAAGGATAGCCATATCGCTCGCTTCGGCCTTGGTCACTTGGAGGCGATTTTGCAGGGAGGCGATCAGGGGCTCGTCGGGGAGTTGCTGAGATTTATCCATCTGTGCAAAGGCGGCGGCCATCGAAGCCACGCACAGCTCGGGCGTGTGGATGGTGTTGATGGAGTGGGCATTTGGCTGGGCACGGTAGCCCAGTCGTTTTGCTGCTGCGCGGATCAGGGCGGGTGCCGCGATCACGCCAACGGTGACATACGCGCCGCGCTGCATACGGCGATACACATAAGCGCCGACGGCAATCGCGGCGAGGAGAAGGAAGAATTCAAGCATAGCAATTTACTTCTGTGGCTTAGGCGTCCGCGATGCGGGAGAGCATTTCGGTTGTGTCGCGGCTTAGGTCAGGAGTAGCGAGTATGCGGGTTAATTGTGCCTTTAACATGGCTTGGCGGTCTGCATCGTATCGTTTCCACGTCTGGAAGGCAGAACACATGCGCGCAGTGGTCTGTGGGTTCACTGGATCAAGCTTGATCAGCCAGTCGGCCAGCAGTTTGTACCCCGCGCCTGATGCGTGATGAAACCCTGCATGGTTCATGATGAGTGAGCCAAATACCGCGCGGAAGCGGTTGGGGTTTTTCCAGTTGAAATCGGGATGCTCCGTGAGGCCTGCGGCGACTTCATGCGCATCTTCGGGATCGGCTTCGATCACTTGGAGGCCGAACCATTTGTCCATGACCAGACGGTCGTCGCGCCATTGGGCTTCGAACGCTTTGAGCGCTGCATCGCCACGGCCTGCGCGGATGAGATTGGCGAGGGCGGCGAGTTGTTGGGTCATGTTATCGGCATGATCGTATTGCTCTTGGGCCAGTTTGCCTCCGTCGCTGCGGGTGAGCAGGGCGAGGGCGGAATTGCCAAGTGCACGTTTGCCGGATTGTGCGGCATCTGGGGCGTAGGGTTCTGTGACGAGGTTGTCCTCATAGAGGTCGGGCAGAACATCGCGCAGCTCATGCGCCATAGCTTCGCGCATCGCTTCCAAGGCCGCGTGAATGATGTCAGGCTCGGGCGTGTTACCCGCGTCATGCAGGGCGGTTGCCAAATCGGATTGGCTGGGCAGGGCCATCATCAGTCGGCGATAGGCTGGGTCGAGGGTGGTGTCGCTTACCACGGCGCGCAGGCCCGATAAGAATGCCGGATCGGGACGCGTCCCTTTGACCATCATCCCGATGAGCGTGTTGCGCGCCAAGGTGCGGCCCGCCTCCCAACGGTTGAAGGGGTCGCTGTCATGGGCGAGCAAATGCGCGTGGTCGGCATCATGATCAAGGACAACAGGCGCGGAAAAGCCGCGCAGGATGGAGGCAACGGGCCGTGCCGCGAGACCATCGAATTTGAAGCTTTGGGTGACTTCGGTCATCTCAAGGATGCGGGTGGGGGCAATCTCGTCCCCGTCCGGCCCGATGAGACCCGTGGCAATCGGGATGACCTGTGGCAGCGGATCAGCCGTGGCAGCGCTGGGCGGTGTGTTCTGGCGGAAGGTTAGCGTAAAGGTGCTGCCGTCCCATGCTTCCCATGCACTCAGGCGCGGGGTGCCCGCTTGGGAATACCAGCGCTTGAACTGGGTCAAATCACGGCCTGTCGTGTCTTCAAAGACCTTCAACCAGTCCTCGATTGTGGCGGCATCGCCATCGTGGCGCTCGAAATAGAGGTCGAGCGCTTTTGCATAGGCGTCGTCGCCCACCAGCGTTTTGAGCATGCGGATTACTTCTGCACCCTTCTCGTAGATCGTGGCGGTGTAGAAGTTGTTGATCTCCTGAAAGCTCTCTGGGCGGACGGGGTGCGCGAGCGGTCCCTGATCCTCTGCGAACTGACGGCCACGCAGGTCGATCACATCTTCGATCCGTTTGACGGGGGCGGAGCGCATGTCCGAAGTGAACTGGCTGTCACGGAAAACGGTCAGCCCTTCCTTGAGGCACAGCTGGAACCAGTCGCGGCAGGTAATGCGGTTGCCAGTCCAGTTGTGAAAATACTCATGGGCGATGATCGCTTCAATCCGCTCGAAGTTGGTGTCGGTGGAGGTTGCTTGGGAGGCCAGCACAGCCGAGGAGTTGAAGATGTTCAGCCCTTTGTTCTCCATCGCGCCCATGTTGAAATCATCGACGGCGACGATGTTGAACAGGTCCAGATCGTATTCGCGGCCGTAAACGTCTTCGTCCCACTTCATGCTGTCCTTGAGTGCCTGCATACCGAAGGCACATTTGCCCTCGTCACCGGGGCGGACATAGAGATTGAGCGTCACATCGCGGCCCGACATGGTGGTAAAGCTGCCCTCATGGGCGATGAGGTCACCCGCGACCAGCGCAAACAGGTAGGCGGGTTTGGGCCATGGGTCGTGCCATTCGGCGTGATCCTCGGATGCAGCTACGGGGTTGCCGTTTGACAGCAGGACGGGGTGGGGGCCGTCGATGGTGACCGTGAACACGCTCATCACATCGGGGCGGTCGGGGTAGTAGGTGATCTTGCGAAAGCCTTCGGCCTCGCACTGGGTGCAATACATGCCGCCCGACATGTAGAGCCCTTCGAGGGCTGTGTTGCCTTTGGGGTCGATCTCGACTTCGGCCTCCCAGATGAACGGGGCGTCAGGCACATCACATGTGAGGCCCTGCGGTGTGAGCGTTGGTGTCACGTCGTTGCCGTCGATCTTTGCCGAGATCAGATTGAGCATCTCGCCGTGCAGAAAAAACGGCTGAGCGGGGGCCTCCGGATTGGGGGTGAAGGCGATGCGCGAGCGCACGCGGGTCTTGTGGGGATCAAGGGTGAAATGCAGTGCCACGCTGTCGAGCTGCCAACCGAATGCGGTATAATCTTTTAGGTAAATCGTTTGGGGGGCTGCATCGCGCATGGCATGGCTCCTGAAGCGGTGTTGACTAAGGTAATAGGATAATCTTGGAACCTATCGGGTTGAGTGCACGTTAGATAGGCAACACCACGGCTGCAAGGTCATGGATCACGACTTAAGGAGAACATGTAATGTCTGCACCTGATACAAACGTCGAAACCGAAGAAGCCAAGCACCGTACTCCTCTGTTGGGGATCAAGGGAGCAATGTTGTTCGGGGCGCTTATGATGATCGGCCTTGTCGCTTTTAACATGGTTAATACTGGCAACGGCACAGCAGTGAGCAATACCAGCGGCTTGAATACTGAGACCACGGCAGGAGACACAGATGTTTATGCGCCAGGTACCAACAGCACGGCCACGCCGACCGCAACGGACTAGTCTTTTGAGACTTAAAGAGTTTGGGCGCCCCAGTGGCGCCCTTTTTTATGTGCATCGTTGGGCTAGGTATGCAGCATGGCAAAACATGTGAAAAAATCAGACCTCCCTCAAAAGATATGCGCGACCTGTGAGAAGCCATTTGCGTGGCGCAAAAAGTGGGCGTCTGTGTGGGATGAGGTGCGCTATTGCTCGGAGCGGTGCAAGCGGGAGCGGCCCAAAAGTGGGGGTGGGGTGCCGTAATTGGTAAACTAATTTTACCAAAAACTCTTGCTAGGTGGTCAAGTTGCGACTAATCCTTGGCGAAACGTACTTTCCTATCGGAAACATATGTGCCGCGCACAAGGAGATTTGTCATGCAAAGAGTAGACCGCAACGGCTTGCAAGTTGATCAGCAGCTAGTTGATTTCATTGAAAATCAGGCGCTGGGCGGACTGAACGTCAGTGCAGATGCGTTCTGGGCGGGGTTCTCGGAACTGGTGCACGGCATGGGACCGAAGAATCGCGCATTGCTGCAAAAACGTGCGGATATTCAGGGTCAGATTGATGCGTGGCACACGGAGCGGCAGGGCCAAGAGCATGACGCGGTGGCCTATACCGCCTTCTTGCGCGATATCGGCTACCTTGTGCCTGAGGGCGCACCGTTCGAGATTGATACGGCTGGAGTTGATGTCGAGATCGCTTCTACTCCGGGTCCACAGTTGGTTGTGCCGATCACCAATGCTCGGTTTGCTCTGAACGCTGCGAATGCGCGCTGGGGATCACTGTATGACGCCTTCTATGGCACGGATGCGCTGGGCGATCTGCCTGAGGGTAAGGGATATGATGCAGCACGCGGTGCGCGGGTTGTAGCCAAGGCCAAAGCGTTTCTGGATGAAGCGGCACCGCTGGCCACTGGCAGCCATGCGGATGTAACCGAGTACCGTGTTGAAGCGGGTGCGTTGGTGCCTGCGCTGCGCGATGCAGCTCAATTTGCGGGGTATCGCGGGGATGCGGCGGCTACTTCGGCAATCCTGCTCAAGAACAACGCGCTGCACATCGAGATTGTCGTTGATGCGACCCATGCGATTGGCAAAACCGATCCCGCCCATGTTGCCGATGTGGTTATGGAAAGCGCGCTGAGCACGATCATGGATTGTGAGGACAGTGTCGCGGCGGTTGATGCCGAGGACAAGGTTGTGGCCTACACCAACTGGCTTGGCCTGATGCGTGGCGATCTGGAAGAAAGTTTTGAAAAAGGTGGCCAAACGGTCACCCGCGCGATGAACCCTGACCGTAACTATACGGCACCAAATGGTGGCGCGCTGTCACTCAAGGGGCGCTCGCTCATGCTGATCCGCAATGTGGGGCATTTGATGACGAACCCCGCGGTGCTGGACCGTGACGGTTTGGAAGTGGGCGAAGGCCTAATGGATGCGATGATCACTACGCTGATCGCGATGCATGATTTTGCGCGGGAGGGGGGCAACTCGCTCACTGGGTCCGTCTATGTGGTAAAGCCCAAGATGCACGGCCCAGAAGAGGTGGCGTTTGCGGACGAGATTTTCACCCATGTGGAAACGGCGCTGGGTCTGCCTGCCAACACCGTCAAGCTGGGTATCATGGACGAAGAGCGCCGGACCTCTGTGAACCTTGGCGAATGTATCCGCGCGGCAAAGTCGCGGGTGGCGTTTATCAATACAGGTTTCCTTGATCGTACAGGGGATGAAATTCACACCTCCATGTATGCGGGACCGATGGTGCCAAAGGGCGATATGAAGTCTTCGGCTTGGATCAGTGCCTACGAGGACCGCAACGTGGATATCGGTCTGGCCTGCGGCCTCAAGGGGCGTGCGCAGATCGGCAAGGGGATGTGGGCGATGCCTGACCGTATGGCCGAAATGATCGAGACCAAGATCGGGCATCCAAAAGCGGGCGCGACTTGTGCGTGGGTGCCGTCGCCAACGGCAGCAACCTTGCACGCGATGCATTATCACGCGGTTGATGTGATGGCGCGGCAGGACGAGATTGCGGCGGGTGGCGCGCGTGGGACGTTAGAAGATTTGCTCACTATCCCTGTGATGAAGGGGCGAAACCTGAGTGATGCAGAAATCACCCAAGAGATCGAGAACAACGCCCAAGGTATCCTTGGCTATGTCGTGCGCTGGATTGACCAAGGTGTTGGCTGTTCCAAGGTGCCTGACATCCATGATGTGGGTCTGATGGAGGATCGCGCTACCTGTCGGATTTCTGCACAGGCGTTGGCCAACTGGCTGCACCACGGGGTGATCAGCGAAGAGCAGGTCATGGCCGGTTTGCATAAGATGGCTGCCGTTGTGGACCGTCAGAATGCGGGTGATCCGCTGTATCACGCGATGGCACCTTCCTTTGACGGGATCGCGTTTCAAGCGGCCTGTGATCTGGTACTGAAGGGGGCTGCGCAGCCCTCGGGGTATACCGAGCCTGTGCTGCATGCGCGGCGGTTGGAGTTGAAGGCTGCAAGCTGAAAAGCATGTGGCGGAGTTAAGGGGAGGCCTAAAGGCGTCCCAATCAATGTGTGACCAATAAATCTAGGATTAAGACATGAATGTATCGTTGAACAAAGCGCGGGTTATGATCCGCAAAACCTTTGAAAAAGGGGCTGAGATGGGCCTCAAGCCTTTGTCGGTTGTTGTGCTGGATGCGGGCGGGCATGTGCAAGCTTTTGAACGCCAAGATGGTGCAGCACCCGGTCGTTTCGCGATTGCGCATGGCAAGGCATACGGCGCTGTGATGTTAGGAATGTCAGGCACGGCCCAGATGGCACGGGCCGAGCAGCAGGCCTATTTCATGGATGCGGTGAACGGTGTGTTCGGTGGCCAGACCATTCCAGTGCCGGGTGGCGTTTTGCTGCGCTCGGCCAAAGGCGCTGTTATCGGTGCTGTTGGTGTCACAGGTGATACGTCCGACAATGATCTAGTTGCTGCAATGGCAGGCATTGAAGCTGCCGAATTAATCGGAGAGGGCTAAGCCCCATTGATCTGACACCACGTCGCAGGATTGTGGTGTTGAGAGATCAAGATCTTCACGTTAGGTTGACCCAAATTGATTTGAGCGAGGAGTTCAGCGGTATGGGTCGGCCTATTATCGGGATCATTGGCAACAGTTATCTTTTGAATGATCAATATCCTGTCCATGCGGGCGGGATAATGAACTCGCAGGCGATTGCAGATGTTTCGGGCTGTATGCCGCTGTTGGTGCCGTCTGATCCGTCATTGGTGTCGGTGGCCGAGTTGATGGACTGTTGCGACGGTTTTCTACTCACCGGGGGGCGGCCCAATGTCCATCCCGAAGAGTACGGCGAAGAAGAAACACCTGCGCACGGCGACTTTGACCGCGCGCGAGATGCTATTGCGTTGGAACTGACACGCGCCTGTGTCGCAGCGGGGCAACCCGTATTGGGTATTTGCCGCGGCTTTCAGGAAGTAAATGTGGCGATGGGCGGGACGCTCTATCCCGAAATCCGTGAATTGCCGGGCCGGATGAACCACCGCATGCCCCCCGATGGCACGATGGAAGAAAAATTTGAGCTGCGCCATGATGTGCGGTTTACCTCGGGCGGTGTATTTCACCGTGTGATGGGTGCGGAAATCGTACGCACGAACACGTTGCACGGGCAGGGGATCAAAGCTGCGGGACCGCGCATTGTGGTGGACGGTCATGCCGATGATGGTACGCCCGAAGCGATCTATGTCGATGGTGCGCCCGGCTTCACCCTCGCCGTGCAATGGCATCCTGAATATGAAGCGGCGAAAGATCCTGTATCGCGGCCCTTATTCGAGGCTTTTGGTGCAGCGGCACGCGAATGGGCTGCGGGACAGCGCCCTGTCGCCGTGGCCCGCGCGGTGTGAGCACACCGCGTGATGTTTTCGTCGCGTTCCAAGTGATACCGCGCCTGCGCAGCGGCAATAATTTCGAAGTTGTCGATTGTGCGATCGCGGTTGTTGCGGCTTCTGGTGTGCCGTATCAAGTGGGCGCGATGGAGACGACCATGAAAGGACCGCTTGATCGGTTGTTGCAGATCGTCACCGATGCGCAGCAAGCCTGTTTGGACCAAGGCGCCGTCGAAGTTATCACGAATGTCAAAATCCATGTCACTACTGACGACGCCGAGGATACGTTTTGCACCTATCATCGCGGTGTTACGCCCGCGAATGCGATGTTTGTGCCTAACGACTAACGCTACATCATGCCGCCAGCGATTTCGACGCTTTGGCCGTTGATGCTTCCGCTGTCGGGACCGACCAGCCATGCGGCTGCGGCGGCGACTTCTTCAACTGTAATCAGGCGTTTGTGACGGTTCGCGTTGACCATCATTTTGCGCGCTTCATCGGTTGAGATCCCCGCGCGTTCCGAGATCGACTGTGTGTTGCGGGTCACGATAGGGGTGTCCACATAGCCAGGGCAGAGTGAGTTAAAGGTATAGGGCTTGCCCATATATTCCTCTGAGAGGGAGCGGATGAGGCCGATCATACCGTGCTTTGATGCGGAATAGCAGGCGGCACCGGGCAGACCTTTGAGGCCCGCCATGGAGGAAACGGCGATAACGCGGCCCCAGTCTGTTTCGCGCATGCCCTTGAGGCTTTCTCTGATCGTGAGGAATGCACCGTCAAGGTTGGTGGACATCATATCGCGCCAGAATTCCATGTCGGTTTTATGCGCTGCTTTGCCTGTGGCGAGGCCAGCGTTGGGTACGCAAATCTGGATCGGCCCACGCGCAGCAACAACAGCGGCGATTTTTGCCACCACGTCATCCTCGTTGCGCACGTCCATCGCCATGGGGGTCATGCCTGCGGTGGCGACTTCTTCGAGTACCTCCTGACGGCGGCCCGTGATGGTTACATGCGCGCCGCGCTCCACCAGCATATGCGCGATGGCCAGACCAATGCCCGTCCCGCCGCCTGTGATAAGTGCGTGTTTTCCGTTAAGTGTCATGTTCTTCTCCCTATTTTAGGTGAGCCTAGGGTCGCGCGCGCAACAGGCAAAGGGGCAGGTTGTTTTACGTGGCGGCACAGAGTGATTCTGTAAAAACGACACGATGCTTTGTTGCGCGGGGATTTGATCCTGCGAAATATTGTTTCAACGCCGAAAAATGCAGATATTTTACACAAATTGCTGCACTCGGGTCAAAAAAGCTGCACCATGCCACCCAATAGAGGGGTGCGGCGCTTGTCTGTCGGAGAGCGGCGCGCTAGGTCAAAAGACCAATTACGACACGCCAGTTTCGGCACCAAACAAGAATTTGGGAGATTTTGAGTGAAGATCGGGACACCTAAAGAGGTATTTGAAGGCGAGCGCCGCGTAGCGATGACGCCTGACAGTGCGCTCCAATTACAAAAACTGGGGCATGAGTGCCTGATTGAAACCGGTGCGGGGGCGGCGTCTGGTTTTGACGATGCGGCTTATACCGCTGCTGGCGTCGAAGTGGTTAAAACTGCTGCTGCTTTGTGGAAGGCTGCTGATGTAGTCGCCAAAGTGCGCGTGCCAGACGCCACCGAGATGAAAAAACTCCGTGAAGGTCAGACGCTGATCTCGTTCTTCAGCCCAGTGGCAGACGAAGCGAAGATGAAGGCGGCGGCCAAGAAGGGCGCTACTGTAGTCGCGATGGAGATGATCCCGCGGATTTCACGTGCCCAGAAGATGGACGCGCTGAGCTCAATGGCGAATATCGCTGGCTACCGTGCGGTTATTGAAGCGGGTAACAACTTTGGCCGTTTCTTTACGGGTCAGATCACGGCGGCGGGTAAGGTTCCCCCGGCTAAGGTTCTGGTTGTCGGGGCTGGTGTTGCCGGTCTTGCCGCTGTTGGGACATCGACATCGCTGGGTGCGATCACCATGGCATTCGACGTACGTCCCGAAGTGGCCGAGCAGGTCGAGAGCATGGGCGCCGAGTTCGTCTATCTTGATTTTGAAGAAGAGCAGCAAGACGGCGCGGCAACGGGCGGTTATGCGTCTGTGTCCTCACCTGAGTTCCGTGAAGCGCAGCTGGCAAAGTTCCGCGAGTTGGCACCCGATGTGGACATCGTGATCACCACGGCGCTGATCCCGAACCGCGAAGCACCAGAAATCTGGACCGCTGACATGGTTGCGGCGATGAAGCCGGGTTCGGTTATCGTGGACCTTGCGGCAGAGAAGGGCGGCAACTGTAAGCAGACCGTCATGGACGAGAAGATCGTGACCGAGAACGGCGTGACCATCATCGGCTACACCGACTTTCCAAGCCGTATGGGTACGCAGGCCTCCACCCTTTATTCTACCAACATCCGCCACCTGTTGACTGACCTTACGCCAGAAAAAGACGGCGTAATCGTTCACAACATGGAAGATGACGTCATTCGCGGGGCGACGATCACCCACGCGCAGGCCGTTACATTCCCGCCGCCACCCCCAAAAGTGGCAGCGATTGCAGCAGCGCCGAAAAAGCCTGCGGTGAAGGAACTGACGTCCGAAGAAAAGCGTGCCGCCGAGATGGCAGCATTCAAGGCGCAGACCAAGAACCAAGTGACATTGCTGGCTGTTGGTGGCGCGTTGCTGCTGTTGGTTGGTTTGTTCGCTCCGGCGAGCTTTATGCAGCACTTTATCGTGTTTGTTCTGTCTGTGTTCATTGGCTTCCAAGTGATCTGGGGCGTGGCGCACAGCCTGCACACACCTCTGATGGCGATTACCAATGCGATTTCTTCGATCATCATTCTGGGGGCGCTGATGCAGATCGGTTCTGGCTCCTTCTTGGTGGTTCTCCTTGCTGCTTTGTCGGTCTTCATGTGCGGGATCAACATCTTCGGTGGCTTCCTCGTGACACGGCGCATGCTCGCCATGTTCCAGAAATCTTAAGGGAGGCTGAGTAAATGGATTTTGGTTTCACAACAGCGGCCTATGTGGTCGCAGCTATCCTCTTTATTCTCTCGCTGGGCGGTTTGTCAGGGCAAGAGAGCGCTAAGCGTGCCGTTTGGTACGGCATTGTCGGCATGGCCTTGGCTGTGGCGGCGACGCTTATCGGTCCGGGTGCTGGCTATTGGCCGCTGTCGGTTCTGTTGATCGCGGGTGGCGGTGCCATTGGCTACCAACTGGCGACAAAAGTGCAGATGACGCAGATGCCAGAGCTGGTCGCAGCGATGCACTCGCTTGTGGGTCTGGCTGCTGTGTTCGTCGGTCTGATCGCGCATTTCGAGATCAAGCGTGTGACTGGTCTAATGGCAGGGGGCGGTGACACCTCCCAGCTTGGCACCTTTGCTGCGTTGATTGCGAAGAAGTCTGCGGTCGAGATTAATATCTTGCGGGTTGAGCTGTTCTTGGGCGTGTTCATTGGTGCGGTGACATTCACCGGTTCCGTGATCGCCTATGGCAAGCTGGCGGGCAAAGTCTCCTCTGCGGCAGAAAAACTGCCGGGTGGGCATTTGCTGAACATCGCGGCGGCGGCTGTCTCTGTGATCACGCTGATCTGGTACTTCAACACGGGCGGCTTCTTCCCGCTGTTCCTGATGATGCTGGCGGCGCTGTTCATCGGCTACCACCTGATCATGGGTATCGGCGGCGCGGATATGCCAGTGGTTGTTTCCATGCTCAACTCCTACTCAGGTTGGGCTGCGGCGGCGATTGGCTTCTCACTTGGCAACGATCTGTTGATCGTAGTTGGTGCGCTGGTCGGTTCCTCCGGTGCGATCCTGTCCTACATCATGTGTAAGGCGATGAACCGTTCGTTTGTCTCTGTGATCTTGGGCGGCTTTGGTGGCCCACAAGGTGAGCAAATGGCAGTTGAAGGGGAGCAGATTGCAATTGAAGCGGAAGGGGTTGCTGCGGCACTCAATGAAGCTGATTCAGTGATCATCATCCCCGGATATGGAATGGCAGTTGCTCAGGCGCAAACTGGTGTGGCCGAACTGGTCCGGAAGCTGCGTGCAAAAGGCAAGAACGTGCGTTTCGCCATTCACCCCGTTGCGGGCCGTCTGCCGGGTCACATGAACGTGCTGCTGGCGGAGGCGAAGGTGCCATATGACATCGTGATGGAGATGGACGAGATCAACGATGATTTCCCGACCACCGACGTGGCGATTGTTATCGGGTCCAACGACATCGTGAACCCCGCCGCACAGGACGATCCGAACAGCCCCATCGCGGGTATGCCGGTTCTGGAATGCTGGAAGGCCAAGCAGGTGTTTGTCTCCAAGCGTGGTCAGGGTACGGGATATTCCGGTATCGAGAACCCGCTGTTCTTTAAGGATAACACGCGCATGTTCTATGGCGATGCGAAGGCGTCTTTGGATAAGCTCCTTCCAATGATCGACTAATGCACCTCTGGTGTGATGATCGACTGAAATGAGAAACGCCCCACTGGAAACGGTGGGGCGTTTTGCATTGATGATGCTGGTCTCAGGCTCAATTCTTTCAGCGGGACTTGCCTTGCGGGTGTAGCGTGGCCGCTGGTACCCTGAATTTCCGATAAGTGGAAAAGTATGCAGTGGTGTGCATAAGTAACCGTTGATGGGCTGCCTTCGAAGTTGTCGGAAGGAGCTGCATAGGATCAAATGACGGCATTGCCTTACGAAGGATACGGATCATGGCCCCCATCGCTGATCACCCGTTGCGTTACGCCCTCACGGGGGAGTTGCATGCGCGGCCATTCCCGAATGTGAGTGCCCCCCAAGTTGTTGCGTTTCTCGCGATCAAGCAAGCGGGGGATGCTGCCGCGCGGGACCGTGACCGCGGAGCAGATATGGCGCATCTGGTCGCGCTGTTGCAGCACTACGGCGCACCGTTGCCCGAAAAGGACGCAACGCATTATTACGGGCCGATGGGGAAGTATTACCTCAAATGGGAGCAGCATACCGAGTTTGTGACTTTCACCGCATTTGGGGAGGACTTGAGCGAGCGCCCTTTCGATCCTGCGGAGTTTGATGTGTTTCCTGCGCGCTGGCTCGATGATGCCCCTGGCCAGCGTCTGACGTCGAGTTTGTTGCGGCTGATGCCGATGCCGAAGAAGCCCGATGTCTTGCTGGAGCAATTGCGGGAGTGGTTCGTGCCAGAAAGCCTTGCCGTGGGTCAGGTGCTTGATGGGGCAGCGGTTGTGGCGGGTGATTTTCGAATTGATCCCGCGGGGCATTTGCGGTTCGCGGCCTTTGTTCCCGATGAGACAGGGGCACGGCGGATTGGTCGGATCATCCAGCGGCTCTTGGAAATCGAAACCTATAAGACCATGTCTATGCTCGGCTTTGCCCTCACGCGTGAGATTGGTGGGCAGGTGGGTGACATGGATCGGCGGACCGGTGATCTGATGGCAAAGATGACTGCGCAAGAGATGCGTCCAGAGGAGACGCTGGATGCGCTGTTGGATGTGTCGGTGGCGTTGGAGAATATGATCGCCCAGACCTCGTTCCGATTTGCGGGGACGGCCGCGTATAAGGCGATTGTGGATGAACGGATTGAAGCGCTACGTGAAGTACGTTTCGAAGGGCGTCAGGGCTTTGGTGAGTTCATGTTGCGCCGTTACGAGCCTGCGATGCGCACTGTTCTCTCAATGGAGCGGCGATTAGAGCGAATGTCGGTGCGGGCGTCCCGTGCGTCCGATTTGCTCAGGACGCGGGTCGATGTGGAACGCTCGGCGCAGAACCAATCGATATTGGAGAGCATGGACAAGCGCGCGGATTTACAGCTGCGCTTGCAGCATACCGTCGAAGGCCTGTCCGTGGTTGCGATCAGCTATTACGCTGTCTCGCTGGTGAGCTATCTGCTCTATCCGCTGACCGAGATCACAGAGTTATCCAAGGGGCTGCTGACGGCAGCAGTTACTCTGCCGGTTGTAGGCCTTGTGTGGCTTGCTGTGCGCCGCGTGCGCCAGCGGATCGGGTCAGCAAAGCATCGGTGATCCATGCGCCTGCTGCCATTGTTACGATGGCAAGAATGGCGGCGACTGAAAGGGTGGGGACGCCAGAGAGGCCTGCGCCCACTGTGCAGCCTCCTGCCAACACACCGCCGATGCCCATGAAGACCGCACCAGTCATGTAGCGACCTGTTTGTGCAGGGCTTTCGAAGCTCTGCCAGACGAATGTGCCTGTCGCGACGCTGGCGGCCAATGCACCCAACAGGACGCCGCCGATGAGGCCTGTACCGAAACCTGCAGAGACAGATGTGCCTGCGATAGTCCAGAACAACGTATCCGAGGCGGGGCGGGTGAATGACAGGCTCTCAAAAGGGATCACGTCGAAATCGTCATAGAGGATGAAGCCTGTGCCGACCCACGCAAGCGGGACCAGCGCGCCAAGCAAGGCAGCAGTGAGGAGCATTGTCGGGCGGACGCCAGAGCGAGCGGCAAGAATAAGAGCAGTCGCAACGATCAAACCAGTAAACAGCCAAACACCACCGGGGAGAGCGGCGAGCGTGTTCATATCACCGAGCGGAACAGTGACGTTGCCAAGGGCCACACGCAAAGGTGCAAACAGCCCCTTCATCGTGGCGTGGGCCGTGATGGCGAAGACGATGATAACAGTGAGAGCGCGCAGGTTGCCCGTACCGCCCAAGACAGTAAGACGGGAGGCACAGCCGCGGGTGAGCACCATACCTGCGCCGAACAGCAGGCCACCGACAACAATCGCGAGCCATGGGAGATCGCCTGCCATCAGTCGGTGATCGCTGAATTCGATGAGGCCTGCGCTCACGGCGGCTTGGGTACCTGCAACAGCCACGGCCAGTGCGGTGAACCAGACGCCAGCAGCGGCGCGGCGATCAGAGCCTACCAATGTGCGGCGGAAACAGAATTTGGTGATCTGGGCCAAGATGCCGAAGGCCACGCCGATTACGAGTGCGAAATACAAAACTGCCTCTGGGGCGGTGAGATTTTCAAAACTGAGTTCTTCGAACATGGGGTAGGCCTTTCCAAACAGAACAGCTTTCTATTTGGAGCAGGGTCGGGGAGGGATCAAGCCTGTGTAGGCGATTGATACACCTCACTGCGAGAACATCGTTCTGCTTGCGCCAATCTTCGGGATCATGGTCCTAGAAAGGCAAGCGGCGCGGCACATATGTTCTGTGCCGCGCCGCGAAAGGGTCATGTCAGTCTTATTACGCAGGGTCAGCGTCCGCGGATGCGGGGATCAAGTGCGTCGCGCAAACCGTCGCCGAGGTAGTTCACACTCAGCACTGTGATCGAAATCAGAATGCCCGGAAGAATCACACGCTCAGGGTATTCCTGCATCCGTTGGACCGCATCAGCGAGCAGCTTACCCCATGTGGGGAAGTCGGACGGGAAGCCCACGCCAAGGAAGGACAGTGCCGATTCCGTGATGATCGCTGTCGCGAGGCCAAGGGTGGCCGAAACCATGATGGGCGATACGACATTGGGCAGCAGGTGGCGGAAGATGATCTTGCGCGGTGTGGACCCGATGGAGCGGGCTGCAAGAATGAACTCACGTTCCTTGAGCGCAAGGATGTCGCCGCGCACGATGCGCGCAGTTTGCATCCATGAGGTGAACGCGATGACCGATACGATGAGCACGAACATACCAGCCTCTGGGCTGCCGAAGGCCGATGTGAGCGGCTGGCGGAACAGGGTCACAGCCAACAACACAAGCGGCAGGATCGGTAAGCTGAGGAACAGGTCGGTGAGGCGCATCAGGATGAAATCCGCGCGCTTGAAGTAACCCGATGCAACGCCAACGGCAGTACCGATGACCAGCGACAGGATCATCGCGGACCACCCGACAGCCATGGAGACGCGGCCACCATAGATCATCTGGGCGAGGATATCACGGCCCAACTGGTCGGTTCCGAACGGATGCGCCCATCCAGCTTTTGCACCACTCTCCCAGAGGAGCGTATAGATCGGGCGCCAGTTCTTGTTGCGGATATCAAGCTTGGTCGGTTCGATGTTCCACAGGTATGGCCCAAGCAGCACGCCAAGCGTGATGAACAGCAAGAAGCCACCGCCCCAAACTGCGCCTTTGTGTTTGCGGAACTGGTCCCATACGTCGCGCCATTGGCTGCGCGGCGGCTTGGACGGCTCCTTGTCTTTCAGCGCGCCATAGAGTTCGAGATCGGCCTCGATCGGGCTTGCTGGGATGGCTTGCTCAGTCATAGCGGATCCTTGGATCAAGCACGCCGTAGAGGATGTCGGCGATGAGGTTAAACAGTACGATGAGAATGGCGAAGATGAAGGTCAGCGTCATCACCATAGGTAGATCATTGGCAAAGAGTGCGGTCAGCAGAAGCTGGCCGATGCCGTTCACCTTGAACACGTTTTCTGTAATGATTGCGCCGCCAAAGATAGCAGGCATACCGAGGGCAATGATCGTCACAACGGGGATCATGGAATTGCGTAGCACATGCACCATGACTACGACGCTCTCGCTAAGACCCTTGGCGCGGGCCGTGCGCACGTAATCTTGGTTCAGGTTGTCAAGCATGGCGGAGCGCATGTAGCGGCTGATCTGGGCCGTGGTTTGCAGGGCTAGTACCATGACGGGCATGATCATCTGCATGAACTGGATTTTGAAGCTCGCCCAATCGGTGACCACATGAGTGGTGTCATAGATCGACGGCAGCCATCCCAGCGTAACGGAAAAGACCACGATGAGCAGGGGGCCTGTGAAGAATGGCGGGATGGAGAATCCGACCATCGTTACAAATGTGCCTGCTTGGTCAAACAGCGAATAATGGCGGTAGGCGGAGTAGATGCCAATCGGGATCGCGATGAGGATACCTACAACATAGCTCAGGCCTACAACCCAGAGGGTCTGGGGCATCCGCTGGATCACGATGTCCATCACCGGAGAGCGGGTCTGCCAGCTGATTACGCGCTGCTTTTGCACCAACTCGCCTGTGGCGGCGTCCAGTGTCATGGAAAGATGCGTGTCAGGGAGCCAGCCGAACAGGAAGCTTTTGTTTGTCAGGAAGTCGATGAAGACCATCGGTTCAAGTATAAAGAATTGGTAGAGCCATTTGATATATTGCACATGCACTGGCGCACCGAGGCCAAGAGCTTCGCGCATTTTCTGCTTTACCTCTGGCGGCACGGTCAGGGGGACCTGAGCCATCGGATCACCAGGGGCAAGTTGCAGCAGCATGAAGATCACGAGGCTGATGAATAAAAGCGTTGGAATAGAGAGGAAAAGTCGTCGGATGGTGAAGTTCAGCATCTAGCGGCGCCTTTGTTGATCAGTCTTGTGGAATGTTAAGAAATGGGCGGGGTTTCCCCCGCCCAGAGTAGCTAACGGTATGGCGGGAATGACCCCGCCACAACCATTATTACTTCATGCGGTACCAATCTGCGGCATTCCACAGCTCGGAGTCCCAAACGTTGAGCACAACGCCACCAAGCGAGTTGGAGTGTGCCGAAACGCGAGCACGGTTCACAAGCGGCACAATGGTCATTGTGTCTTTTGTCACCATGTCGTTGAGCGCACGGCCAATTCTGCCACGCTCTTCGAGGTCCGCCGTCTGGGCCAGCTCGTCGAGCATGGCGTCATAGGCTGGATCACAGAAGCGGTTGATGTTTTCACCCTGCCACTGGCTGTCAGGCTTAGGCTCGTTGCCACAGCGGTAGGCCGAGAGGTAGGACTGTGGGTCGGTGCCGTTGAACGTGTTCGCATACATTTCTACGTCTGCATAGAATTTCTGGAACGTGTCAGGGGAACCTGGGTCACCACCGAAGAAGACGGAACCGTCGAGGTTACGAAGTTCTACTTCTACGCCGATTTGGTTCCACCAGTCTTTGATCAGCGCTTGGAAATCCTGACGCACCGCGTTGGTGGATGTCTGGTACAAGATCGCCAGTTTTTGACCGTCTTTGTCGCGTGTGCCGTCACCGTCTGTGTCGGTCCAGCCTGCTTCGTCCAACAGTGCTTTTGCGCCTTCAAGATCTTGGGTCAGGCAGCCTGTGTTGTCGGAGTTGTAGAGATCAGGTGCAGGTACGAGGTTACAGGTCGGACGACCCGCTTTGCCGTAGCCTACTTCGGTCAGCAGTTCACGGTCGATTGCCATGGAAAGCGCGTGACGCACTTTGAAGTCTGACAAGAACGGGTGTGGTTCTGCTACGGTGGCGCGTGTTTCTGGTGGAAGGTCTGCTGACGGGTTGGTCAGGTTCATTTCCAGACGTTCAACAAGCGGGCCGAAACCTGCAATGGCTACGCCTTTGCCTGCTTCTTCCATTTTGGCAATTACGTCGGGTGCCAACTGGAGGTTCCATGCGTAGTCAAATTCGCCTGTTTCCAGAACGGCACGACCGGCAGCAGCTGCATCGCCGCCCCCTTTGAACGTCATGGTTGCGAAGGCTGGTTTGCCCGCCATGCGGAAGTTCTCGTTCGCGGCCAACGTGATTACGTCATTTGGACGGAATTCGGTGACTGTGAACGGGCCTGTACCGATCGGGTTGAAGTTGGCTTCGGTACACTCTGGTGCTTTTGCACCGAGGCAGTCAGCAAACTGTGCGGCCTGAATGATGGGGCTCTCACCGCCAACGAAGGGGCCATACGGGTTTGGTTTTGGGCTGTCGAAGGTGACTTTAACAGTCAGCGCGTCGATTGCTTCAACACTTTTCACGCCGTCGAATTTCGCGCCCTGTGCGCAACCGCCTTCGGGGTGCATGCAGTATTCGGCTGTGAAACGGACGTCTTCAGAAGTGAAGGGCGTACCATCGGACCATTTCAGGCCTTCGGTGATTTTCCATGTGATCGTTGTGAGATCTTCGGAAACGCCGCCGTTACCAACGGTTGGTACTTCGTCAACGAGCCAAGGCACCATAGCGCCTGTTTCGGTGAAGCGCGCAAGCGGTTCGACGATCAGTGAAGCGGATTCAACATCCTTGGTCCCGCCAGACAGGAACGGGTTGAGGATCGAGGGCGCCTGCCAATACAGGACCTTAACGTCGCCGTCACGGCCACGCTCGCCTGAGTGGCCATCGGCAAATGCCATTGGCGCCAGAGCGGTCATTGCGACGGCTCCGAGTAGGGTGGATTTCAAAGTCATAAGATACTCCAGGTTGGACATGCTTACACATGCGGTATCACCCAACTTATGTGGGCGTTATTTGTATCGCTCTGAATTGGAGGAGAAACATCGTGCAACCAGCCGTTTTTCAACGTCAAATCAGGCCCGACACTAACGCCCCCCAGAGCGCGTGAGCGGATTGAAACATAAGCAGAGAAAATTGCAACCCTCTCGCTGTATGCATAATGCGGAAATTCTAGGCTACTTTACGTCCACCCAACCTATGAGGGTGCTTGATGATTGACAGCGTTTGACGCGCACCGTGCGCAGGGATAGCGTGGCGTTTAAATGCGCAGCGGGATGCGCCGTCATACTGAAAGGACTTCCATGCTTGATCTCTCTGATACAGCTCCGATTGCTCAAATTCAGGGGCTTCGTGTGGAGTTTCAGACCAAGGACGGTCCGGTTGTGGGGGTCGAAAACGTCTCCTTTGACATCAAGCCGGGAGAGACCGTGTGCGTTGTCGGAGAATCAGGTTCAGGCAAATCCGTCTCTTCATTGTCGTTGATGCGTTTGGTCGAATACGGCGGCGGTGAGATTGCAGGCGGCAAGATGCTCTTTGATCGCGGCGAGGGCGGTACAGTTGATCTGGCAGAGATGTCGCCAGACAAAATGCGGGAGATTCGCGGCAACGAGATCGGGATGATTTTTCAGGAGCCGATGACGGCGCTGAACCCAGTGTTTACGGTGGGCAAACAGTTGACCGAAGGACTGCGTCTGCACAAAGGCATGAGCAAAGCGCAGGCAGAGGCGCGCGCGCTGGAACTGATGACCCAAGTGAGAATCCCCGAGCCAGAAAAGCGTTTGACCCAATACCCGCATGAACTGTCTGGTGGTATGCGCCAGCGTGTAGTGATCGCAATGGCGCTAGCGTGTGAGCCGCGCCTGTTGATCGCGGATGAGCCTACGACGGCATTGGACGTTACTATTCAGGCCGAAATTCTGGCGTTGATGGACCGTTTGAAGCGCGAAACTGGCACTGCGGTGATGTTCATCACCCATGATATGGCCGTGGTGGCTCAGATGGCCGACCGTGTAGTTGTCATGTTTCGTGGGAATAAGGTCGAAGAGGGTACCGTCGAGGAAATCTTCGAGAACCCCAAGCACCCTTATACAAAAGCGCTTTTGGCTGCGGTGCCAAAACTGGGCGAGATGACGGGCAAGGATTACCCAGAGCCGATGAAGCTGTTGGGCAGTGAGGATAAGCCGATTGTCCCGATCAAAGGCACGAATGAGGTGTTGTTGACGGTCAAAGGGCTCACCACGCGCTTTCCTGTGACGGGCGGACTGTTGCGCCGTACGGTCGCGAATGTTCATGCCGTCGAAGATTTGAGTTTCGAGATCAACAAGGGCCAGACCCTCAGCCTTGTGGGCGAGAGTGGTTGCGGCAAGTCCACGGCGGGACGCTCCATCCTGCGGTTGGTAGAGCCGTTGCGCGGCGAGGTCGATCTGGGCGGCAAAGACATCATGGCACTGAATGCCAAGGACTTGCGTACTGCGCGCCTTGATATGCAGATGATTTTCCAAGATCCCTTTGCCTCGTTGAACCCGCAGATGAACCTGTCCGATCAGGTCGCCGAACCCATCCACAACTTTGCTACGCTAAAAGGTCCGGCGATCGCCGAACGCGTCGAGATGCTGTTTGACCGTGTTGAGTTGCCGCGCAGCTTTATGCGCCGCTTCCCGCACGAGCTGTCTGGCGGGCAACGCCAGCGGGTGGCCATTGCGCGCGCGCTTGCGCTGAACCCCAAGCTGATCATCGCAGATGAAGCGGTGTCGGCGCTGGACGTATCGGTGCAGGCCCAAGTGCTCAATCTGATGATGGAATTGCAGCAGGAGATGGAGCTGTCCTTCCTGTTTATCTCCCACGATATGGCTGTTGTTGAGCGAGTGAGCCACCACGTTGGCGTCATGTATCTTGGTCGAATTGTTGAATTAGGACCGCGCCGCGAGGTGTTTGAGAACCCCGCGCACCCGTATACCCAAGCTTTGATGAAAGCGGTGCCAGTAGCCGATCCGCGTAAACGCAAGGCGGAGAAGGATTTGAACTTCAAACCGATTCCGTCGCCGATCCATCCGGTAAGCTATACGGCCGAGCCGAGCGTTTACCGTGATCTGGGCAACGGACACAAAGTGCTGATCACTGACAGCGGTTATTGAATATGGCGGGGGGCCTTGTCAGAAAGGTTGCCCTTGTAACAGGGGGCGCCCGTGGGATCGGGCGGGCGATTGCGACATCGCTAAGTGATGAATACGCGGTGGCAATCACGCATCTGACCACCGCGCCGAATGACATACCTGCGGGTATTCTGGCGATTGAGGCGGATTTGCGTGATCCAGAGAGTTATTCGCGGATCGTCGATGAGATAATCGGCAAGTTTGGCCGCCTAGATCTAATTGTGAACAATGCAGGTGTCATTGCGGAATCGCCTGTTGATGCTTTTGATCTCGACGCGCTGCGCGGCATTTTCGATGTGAATGTACTGGCCCCGCAAGGGTTGATCGCGGCGGCCCTGCCGCATCTGGGGCGGGGCGCAACCGTGATTGGCATTTCGTCGGTCAATGCCGTGCTGCCGCCCAAGGGGGCCGCGCTGTACGGCGCGAGTAAAGCCGCGCTTGATCTGTGGACCCGCGCAATGGCCAAAGAGTTAGGGCCGAAGGGTATCCGCGTGAATGCTGTGGCGCCGGGGGCTGTTAACATTCCCGAATCGCCTAGAGATGCAGCGCTGACCCGCGCATTCGTAGAAATGACAGCGCTTGGCCAATTGGCAGAGCCATCAGACATTGCAGATGCCGTTTGTTTTCTGGCAAGCGACAAAGCACGAGCCATTACCGGTGAAGTTCTCACCGTCTCAGGAGGATACCGATTGTGACCGACCGTCTTACCCCATTGGAATTGATGACTAAGCTCATCAGCTTTCCCACTGTGTCGCGCGACACCAACATTCCGCTGATCGACTGGGTCGAGGAATATCTGGGCAGCCATGGCATTACTTCACACCGCTATGTCGATCCTGACCAGCCGAAGCATGCGCTTTTTGCGCATGTGGGACCTGAGGTTGAAGGGGCGGTTGTGCTGTCTGGGCATACCGATGTGGTGCCTGTGGATGGGCAGCCGTGGGATACCGATCCGTTCACTGTGGTTGAGAAAGACGGCAAATACTACGGGCGCGGTACTTGTGACATGAAGGGGTTCGACGCATTGGCGATCTGGACTTTGGTCGAGGCGCATTACGCAGGGGTGAAACGGCCCCTACAAATCGCACTCAGCTTTGACGAAGAAGTAGGCTGTACTGGCGCGCCGCCAATGATTGCCGCGATGCAGGGCGTTGTGCCAAAGGGCAGCGCCGTGATCGTGGGGGAGCCTTCGACGATGCAGGCTGTCACGGGCCACAAAGGCGGCAGCGGTTTCAATACCCATGTGATCGGGTTCGAGGTTCATTCCTCGCTTTTGCACACAGGCGTCAATGCGATCATGGCAGGGGCAAAGCTGATTGAATGGGCGAACGAGCAGAACACTGCGAATATGGCGGCCAAGCCAACTGATCTGGCGGCGATGTTCGATCCGCCCTTTACCACTGTCCATGTCGGCATGATCGAGGGCGGCACGGCGCATAACATCACGGCCAAAGACTGTCGCTTTGCCATGGATTTTCGTGTGGTGCCGGGTGAGGACAAGGAAAAGTGGAAGATCGACTACCTTAAGAAAGTACGTGAAGTCGAGAAGGCCATGCAGTCGGTTGTTCCCGATACGCGAATCGAGATTACACCGCGCTTTGACGTGCCCGCATTGCAGCCTGAAGAGGAAGGCGAAGCCGAGAGCCTCGTGCGCCAAATCACAGGCGATAATGCCAGTCACAAGGTCAGCTATGGCACTGAAGCGGGGCAGTTTCAGGAAGCGGGCTATAGCGCCGTGATCTGTGGTCCCGGTGATATTGCCCAAGCGCACCAACCCAATGAGTTCATCGAAGTTGAGCAATTCAACGCAGGTCATGCGTTTATGCAAAAACTGATAGAGCGGCTTTGCCTGTAAAGTGTCTGTGCTAATGGGTGGTTTTCCAATCAGGGTGGATCAGGCGCCGCGATATCGCGGTGCGCTGCCCGACGCAGTGGATCTTGTGGTCATCGGCGGCGGTATCATCGGCATTTGCACGGCGCTGTTCGCAGCGCGGGGCGGGGCGCGGGTCGTGGTGCTGGAAAAAGGGCTCGTCGCCGCCGAGCAGTCAAGCCGCAACTGGGGCTGGATTCGTCAGCAGGGTCGCGATCCTGCTGAAATCCCGATCATGAGCGAGGCCCAGCGGATATGGGAGGACCTGTCGCGCGAGACCAACGAGCAGATTGGCCTGACGCAAGCGGGGGTTACCTATTTTGCCCATAGCGAAGCGGCGATCAGGGGGTATGAGGAGTGGCTGCCCAGTGCAGCGGCTAACGGACTAAGCAGCAAGATCATCGGCGCGGCCGAGCTTGGGCGGATGTATCCCGACATGGCGGAAAAACCTCTTGCCGCGTTGCACACTAATACCGACTACCGTGCGGAACCTTGGGTCGCGGTGCCAGCGCTGGCCGAGATTGCAATGCGCGAAGGTGTTCAAATCATCGAGCATTGCGCGGTCCGCTGTCTGGACATCACCACTGGAAAAGTCGCGGGTGTCGTGACCGAAAAAGGCCGTGTGACCGCGCCGCGTGTTGTGCTGGCAGGGGGCGCATGGTCCTCATTGTTTTTGCGCAACCACGGCGTTGCATTGCCCCAGCTTTCCGTGCGCAGCCAAGTGGCGGCGACCATGCCGCTGCCAGATGTCGGGCAATCGGCAGCATCTGCGAAAAAGCTGGCGTTCCGGCGTCGTGCTGACGGGGGCTATACCCTCGCGCCAAAAGGTCCGGCTGAGTTGTTTATCGGTCCTGATTCATTTCGTGCTTTGCCCGATTTCATCAACCAACTGCGGATTGATCCGTTCGGCTGTATGCTCAAGCCCTATGCGCCCAACGGCTTTCCCGATGCGTGGGGGACTAAGCGGCGCTGGGGCGCTGATGAGGAAACACCCTTTGAGCGGATGCGTATTCTTGATCCCAAACCTGTCCCTGCCAAGATGGCAAAACTCGCGCGTGACTTTGCCGCCCTGTTTCCGCAATTGGGAGAGGTCAAGCTAAAGGCGACATGGGCGGGGATGATCGACACGTTGCCGGATATTGTCCCTGTGGTGGATCACACGCCCGTCGAGGGATTGATTGTGGGCACAGGGATGAGCGGTCACGGATTTGGGATTGGTCCGGCAATAGGGCGCATTCTGGCCGATCTTTCGGCGGGGCGACCTGCAGGGCATGACATGACGCGGTTCCGCTTTGCGCGCTTTACCGATGGTACAAAAATGGTCCCCGGACCTGACGTTTAAAAGGATAACC
>JBALTK010000031.1:0-25490 GCA_036964385.1 Sulfitobacter sp.
ATGTTTTCATGAAGTGACTATGGGCGCGCAAATCTGCACACTCAATCCGAATGATGCGAAAAAGGCAGACCCGTAGGCCTGCCCTTCCATTTCGTTACGCTGTTGCCGTGGCGCGTCAGAGCGCCGTATCACAGCGCCCGCAGACGCCTTCATGGCTGTGACTGCCAACATCAGGCAGCACCTTCCAGCAACGCGCGCATTTCTCGCCTTCTGCCTTGGCAAATACCACGCCGACCCCTGCCACATCATCCAATGTGAACGCGCCTTCAGGGGCATCGCCCTCTTGCAGTGTGATCTGGCTGGTGATGCACAGATCAGCAAAGGTGTCGCGGTTGGTGATGACCTGCGCCAGTTCTGGCGAGAGGTAGACCGTTGGACCCGCCTCCAGTGAGGAGCCGATGACCTTGGCCGTACGCTGTTCTTCAAGCGCGCCCGTAACGACACGGCGCACAGCGCGCACAGTCTCGGAGCGTGCTGCGAGCGCGTCATTGCGCCAATCCGCAGGTGTTGCAGGGAAATCGACCATATGCACGGACGTCTCTTCACCATTACGCTGCAGCCAGACTTCTTCCATCGTGAACGGCAGGATCGGTGCCAGCCATGTAGTCAGGCGCGCATATAGGTGATCCAGAACCGTGAGAGCCGCCAAACGGCGCGGCGTATCGCCATCACAATAAAGCGCGTCCTTGCGGATATCAAAGTAGAAGGACGACAGATCCAGCGTGGCGAAATCAAAGATCGCGCGGAACACACCTTGGAAGTCGAACCGTGCATAACCTTCGCGCACAACACCGTCGAGAACCGCCAGCTTGTGCAGGATCAACTGCTCAAGCTCAGGCATGTCTTCCAGCGCAACAGCCTTGGACGCGTCGAAATCAGGCAACGATCCCAGCATATAGCGCATCGTATTACGCAAGCGGCGATAGCTGTCGGCGGTCCCTTTAAGGATCTCGTCGCCGATCCGCTGGTCATTAGTATAGTCGGTCTGGGCAACCCATAGGCGCAGGATATCGGCACCGTATTGATCCACGATCTTTTGCGGAACGATTGTGTTGCCGATAGACTTGGACATTTTCATGCCCTTCGCATCCAGCGTGAAACCATGCGTCACAACATTGCGGTACGGCGCGTGGCCAGTGGTGCCTACAGATTGCAAAAGCGAGGAATGGAACCAGCCGCGGTGTTGGTCGGTCCCTTCCATGTAGACATCGGCGATGCCATCGTCAGAGCCGTCTTCACGGTCGCGCAAGGTAAAGGCGTGGGTGGAGCCGGAATCAAACCAGACGTCCAGAATGTCCGTCACTTGGTTGTAGTCGTCAGGGTTGACGACCCCCCCAAGGAAACGTTCCTTCGCGCCATCCTCGTACCACGCATCCGCGCCCTCGACCTCAAACGCTTCAACGATACGCTGGTTCACTTCGACGTTGCGCAGCAAGAAGTCGGGATCGGTCGGCAACTTACCCTTGAGAGTAAAGCAGGTGAGCGGCACACCCCATGCACGTTGGCGCGAGAGCACCCAGTCGGGGCGCGCCTCCATCATTGCATGCAGGCGGTTGCGGCCGGACTTTGGCGTCCAGTTTACTTTGTCGATCTCAGTCAGCGCACGCTCGCGGATGGTAAACGTATCGTCTTTAATGGACATCGGTTTGTCGATCGCGGCAAACCACTGGGGCGTGTTACGATAGATCACTGGCGCTTTTGAGCGCCAGCTGTGTGGATAGCTGTGCTTGATCTTGCCACGCGCCAGCAGGCCACCGACTTCGACCAGCTTGTCGATGACAGCGCTATTGGCGTTGCCCTCTTTGCCGTTCGGCTTGAGGATTGCCTTACCACCAAAGAACGGCAGATCGTCACGGTAACGCCCGTCAGGGTTCACGTTATAAGTGATCACCTGCTCCAGCATGCCCAATTCGCGGTAGAGGTCATATTCCTCAAGGCCGTGGCTTGGCGCGCAATGTACAAAGCCCGTGCCTTCGGTATCGGTCACAAACTCAGCGGCGCGGAAATCACGCAGATCATCCCACTCGCCTTCGCCGCCCTCGGCACCGTACAACGGGTGCTTGAGGCTGATGCCTTCCAGCTCATCGTTAGTCACATCACGGACGCGGATCCAATTGCCCTCTTCCAAACGCGCACGGCCCAGAACATCCGCCGCAAGATTGTCGGCCAGCAAGTAGCGGTCCCCGACATTCGCCCAGCACTCGTCGGGTGTGGATGTGATTTCATACAAACCATAAGAAATGCCAGCGCCATAGACGACAGCTTTGTTCGACGGCATGGTCCACGGTGTTGTCGTCCAGATCACAACCTGTGCGTCTTCCAGATCACCGCCGCCCACAACACGGAACTTCACCCAAACGGTAAAGCTGTCCTTGTCGTGATACTCGACTTCGGCCTCGGCCAGTGCGGTCTGCTCAACAGGCGACCACATCACAGGCTTGGAGCCTTGGTACAGCGTGCCGTTCATCAGGAACTTCATGAATTCCTCTGCGATCACCCGCTCGGCGTGGAAATCCATCGTAAGATAGGGTTTTTCCCAGTTGCCTTGGATGCCCAGACGTTTGAATTCCTCACGCTGGATGTCGACCCAGCCTGCGGCGAACTCGCGGCACTCGGCGCGGAACTCGTTGATCGGCACCTGATCCTTGTCGCGGCCTTTTTTGCGGTACTGCTCTTCGATCTTCCACTCGATCGGCAGACCGTGACAGTCCCAGCCAGGGATATAACGCGCATCGCGGCCCATCATCTGGTGAGAACGCACGATCATGTCCTTGATCGTTTTGTTCAGCGCGTGCCCGATGTGCAGATGCCCGTTGGCATAGGGAGGGCCATCGTGCAGCGTAAACTGCTTACGATCATTTTCTTTCGCCTTGTCACGCAGGCGGTCATAGATGCCCATCTCTTCCCAACGGGCCAGCCACTCGGGTTCACGCTTGGGCAGGCCTGCGCGCATTGGAAAATCTGTCTTGGGCAGATTCAGTGTGGGTTTATAGTCAAGTTTCTCTGGGGTATCGGCGCACATAAGGGGCGTCCTTTTTAGATCGGATATGTCAGGAATATGGGGGGCGGTGCGAGCGGCTCAAACACCTTTGCCCGGCGGCTCAGATGAGGCTGAGCGCCGGGGAAGTAATTCGTTGTATGATCAGGTGTGCTGTCATGTTGGTGAGGCTTATAGGCCGCTGCCCCCGAGGGGGCAAGCGCGTCTTAGTTCTCCTCCGGCGGCAGGGGCGGCACTGTCCCAGCCTCGGCGCGGTCACGCTCTTTTGCCCAGCGGTTAAGCCACGCCAATGCGGCCAAAGCCAACCCCAGCACCAGCAACGAGAACACCCGCGTCAGCCCGTCCAGATCGGTCACGTCGATCAAGAACACCTTGGCCACGGCCAGACCAATCACCACCAGCCCCGCCTTGCGGATCACAGCATTGCGGCGTGCGAGCGATTGATAGAACAGCGCAGCGCCCGTCACGAGCAAGACAATCGTATAAGTGTATTGTTCGGGCTGTGAGATACCCAAAGACAACGGCATTGCCTCCCCGCCCTGCCAGAAGTGGCGGATCACGGTAAATCCCCAGAAGGCGACAAGCACAGCGCCCGAACCACCCAGCCCAATGCGAATACGCTTGTCTATCGCACCAAGGCGTACCGCACCCAGCAGCAGAACCAGCGCAGGCATCAGATAAGCCGCCGCAAGCGTGTTGAGCAAGATCGGTCCGTAGACTTGCGCACGCGCCATACTACGCGCTGCGGTGTCCGCGACCTCGTCGCCCGATATCCACCCATACGTGCTGGCAAACAGCGGGTTCGCCTCTCCGAGAGCCGCCAAGAGTGCAGCGCCGCCAATCAGACCAAAGATCGCAGCCATGATCCAGCGCACTCTGTCGAGAAGCCCTTCTGTGCGCCCTTCGCTGCGCTGCACCTGTGCCAACGCGAGACCCAGCCAGATCGCAGCGTTAAGACCAAGGCTCCAATGCGTTTGCACCAGGTTTTCACCCACGCTTTGCTCGATCCAGCGCAGCAACAACAAACTCACCGTGAGGCCACCCGTCGACCACGCCGCCGAATCGAGCATGACCTTGGCGGTTTCACGGTTGAGTGGACGCAACAGCCAGAGCGATGCAATGAACGCTGCTAGAGTGCCGCCATAAGCCAACAAAACTCCATTCAGTGGCCCTTCAGCACCGTATTCAAGACCCGGATCAACCACCAAACGGTAGCCAAGCGTCACCACTCCGGCCGCGATGAACCAGCCAAGCGGCTTGAGGTCCCATTGACGGTCCAGCGCCGCCGCCGCCACTACTGTGACAGCCAACGCTATGGTCAAGGCGACAGAGCTGAGCACGATCACAAAGGCAAAGGCCATACAAGCCAGTGCCGACATCACGGCAAAGCTCACGCGCAAACGCTGCGCCCCGTCGACCCGCGCCAGACGCTCGGCAAAGATCACCATGAGCACAGCCAGCCCTGCAGCATGCAACGCCCAAGGGTATGCTCCAATCACGGCTGCGGGCTGCCAGCCCATCTCAAGCACAATCGCCATTGCAGGAGCGAAGACTGCCGCCACCACGGCCCAGATCACCCCGAACTGCCCCCCGCGCAAGGCGCGCCACAATGCCAACGTCGAAATCAACGCGCCAATGCAAACAAATATGGTAACAATCCACGGAAACGACGCATCAACATTCAGCGCGTAGGTTTCTTGGAAAGCCCGATACGTTGCGCGGCGGTTCTCTGACTGCGCAAAAACCGAGATCAAAAGGGTAATGGGTGCCAGAAGGGCAGCGTCCTGCAAAGCGGGGGCACGGTCAGACCAGCTTATCAGCACCACACTCATCACAGTCAAGAGTGCTACGCTGAGCCAGATTTCGCCCTCGCCCGGCTTCCACATGACGAGCAAAATCGCACAACTTGCCGCGACACTGGCAAAGGCCAGAAGCGTAGGGAAAGCAGGCCATTGAAGGTCGCGATCTTTGGACCCAAGCGTCATGCGTCCCAAGACTCCCAGCAGCGCTGGCAGACCTGCATGATCAGGCACAAGGCTGCGCGCGGGGATCAAGATTGCCAGCAACGGCAGTACTGCGAAATAGACTTGTCCCGCCGTCAAAACGGCACCGCCGCCGCCCAAGACAAGGGCAAAGCCCATGATATATGCCAGCACAAGTGTCAGCGCCGAAATCCAACCCCAACGGCGAATAGTGTCCACACCTAGGCCCAGCACTGCAACGATGGCAAAGAATCCGAACAGCGGGCTAGCATCGGTATTGGAACTCTCCAACACAACGGGGGCCGCATAGGCGCCAATCACACCGACCGCCACCAAAAGCGGCCCGTGCATCCAGCCCAACACTACAGCAATCAGCGCAACGATAACCATGCCGCCCATGGCAGCACCGCCACCGATCAGATCATAAAGCATACGCGCCGAGAGTATTCCGCCAAACAGCGTCACGATCCCCGCGCCAGAGAAGACAGAAGGTAGATAAGCCGTGGTTGATTGCGCCCCGTCGCCAAAGCGGCGGCGAATATACTCACCCACCCCAATGAGGCCAGCACCAAAGGCCAATGCTGCTGCGACCCGCGCGCGTGGCGGCAACAGGCCGTTTTCCATCCCGTATTGCACAAGGAAAATCCCCGCCAACGCAAGGGATGCAGCGGAGACTGCGTAAAACCAGTTCTCCTGAAGCCATGGCCCAAAGTCTGCCAGCGCCTTTGCAATGGGAGATGGGGGGCGCGGTTCAGAGCGGACCACAGGCGGTGGCGCGCTTTGCGCTATGGCCGGAGGACGTGTCTTTGGAAGAGATGGCGTTTTTGCTGTGGCTGGAGCCGCAGGTTTTTCCATCACCTCGGCCGTCTTCGCCTTTGGTGCAGGCTCGGATATCGCTTTAGCAGGCGCGGTCGCCTTCTGCGCATCGCGCAGAGCGGTCTGCAAAGCGATAATTTTTTCCTCGGCCGCATTCACACGCGTACGCAAACCTGATTGCCCAACCACCAGAGCGACAAGGGTGATCGGTATGGCCAATATCACCAAAGCCGCAATTACAAGAAGACCGTCCATAGTCGAAAACTCCACACCAGATCGTCAGATTTTGATCACCCTATCTGCGCGGCCTTGGAGTTTACAGTAAGGAAAACCTTAACTTTCTTTGTCGGCCTTACCGAACAGCCCACCAAGGCTGGCCTTGATGATATTGCGCACTTTGGGTCTGCGTCCCGCAGCAAATGGTAGCGGGCGACAGACCTCCATCGCGGCTACGCCTACGCGGGCGGTAAGTGCGCCATTGACCAATCCCTCGCCAAAGCGGCGGCTGAGCTTACCCAGCAGTGAGCCACCAAGTATCGGTTCTAGCATGTCATCGCCTACGGCTACGGCACCAGTTGCGACGAGATGCGACAGCACTGCGCGGGTCAAACGCCAACTCCCGAAAAAGCCGGAGCGCCCGCCGTACACTTCAGCAATGCGGCGTATCATGCGCAGGTTGGAGGTAAGGGCCGCGGCCACGTCGGCCAGCGCCAATGGGACCAAAGCAGTTACCGTCGCGACTTGCCGCGCCGCAGCCTCGACTTCGCGCTGTGCAGCCAGATCGAGGGGGGCCAGCACTTCACGCTCCGCAACAGCAAGCAGGCCAGCGGCATCAAGTTGATCAACACGCAACTCCGCCAGACGTTCGCGGCCCCAGCGGGTATCTTCGCGGCCTTTGTACAGCCGCACCAAACCATCCGTCGCCTCGCGCGCCGCAGCCAGATCATCGTGGGCAAGTGCCTGCGTTGCGGTATGGCGCAATCCGTCGAGGCGCCCCAATCGGCCAAAGGCGGCCAGTTCGCGCAACGCTACCAACGCCAGCACCAGCAGGAATGCTGCCATAAGCACCGACATCACAGTACCGATAAGCGGATAACGCACCATCAAGTCAGTGATAAATGTCCACGCTGCAAGCGATATAAATGCACCGACAAGAATGGCAGCTAATGCCCAAAACAGACGCATCAAGAATGACGGTTTGCGCGCCGCAAGCCGTGCTGCGATCTGCATCGCTTGTCCCTTGGGGGCGTCTTGGGCGATATCGTCCACGACCATCGGCGCATCGCTCACAGAAGGGCGCGGCGCGCTGTCTTCTTCGAGATCAAAGAGGATCGGGCCTTTGGCCATCACCCTTCCTCCCGCAACCATTCAAACCGGATATCGGGCAAATGGGCATCGTTGCCAGCCCCGTCCGTACGCTCAACTTCGGTAAATCCGGCGGCCTCATAGAACCGCGTGGCACGGTCATTGGCCTGATAGCTCCACAGACGTAGCGTTTTCGCGTTCCGCTTTGCGTCATTCATCAACGCGCGTGCAATCCCTTTGCCTTGCATGTCTGGGCGCAGGCACAGCGCGTGGATTTCCGTCCCCTTACGCCCGATCCAGCCTACGATCTCACCATCAAGAAAAGCAACCCGTACCCATCCCGCATCAATCATATCGCCGATCAACTTTATCTCTTCGGCGGAACTATAGAGGTCGGGCAACCACTCCAGTTGTGCGTTGGCAGCAGCCAAAATATCGGCGAGTTTGCTGGGGCCCATTGAGCCCGCTGGGCGGATTAGCACGGGGTTCATAGCCGGTCTCCGATTAAAAATTCTGCTGCGCGGTCCAGCCTGATGTGCGGCGGACCATCACCGGGTCGCAAGGTAAGCGGCGCAGGCGCAAAACGCATGATCTGGTAATCCGCGTCAAGCCATTTCTCCGCGCCCGCACGCGCAGGACTGAGCAGATGCGCAGGGTCGTCTGGCAGTGCACCAGGATAAAACGCAGCCTGCTTACCCGTCTCCAACAAGGTGCCGCGCACCACATCAAGGGCTGTGCCTTCGTGGGTCATTGTGTCCTCGGTTGTGGCGCGCAGGGAGGCAATCGCCATCGCTTCAGTCTTTGCCCCAGCAAAACGTGCACGCTCGCGCGCCTCGCGGGTCAACGCTTCCATAATCGCGGTGAGTTGCGCGTGCTGGCTGTGATGCAGGTGGTCAGCCTTGGTCGCGGCAAAAAGGATTTTCTCGACACGTTTGCCGCCCAACAGCCCATTGAGGAAACTGTTGCGACCGGGGCGGAAGGCCCCCAGCGTCTCACTCATCGCGGCGCGCAGGTCTTCAACGGCAGGTGGGCCTGCGTTGATCGCCCCTAAGGCATCGACCAGAACAACCTGACGATCAATGCGGGCAAAGTGATCGCGGAAGAATGGCTTTACCACTTCGCGTTTATACGCCTCAAACCGCCGCGCCATCTCGCGCCGCAGGCTCTTGCGCACGTCCCCGTCCGCAGCAGGCAGCGGCGCAAAGGTCAGCACAGGAGAGCCCGCCAAATCACCCGGCAATAAGAACCGCCCCGGTGTGCAATCGGAAAACCCGTCACTGCGCGCTTGGGTGAGGTAGGCAGCAAAGCTCTGGGCAAGGGCCTTTGCGTCAGGCTCTTCTAGCGGTGCTTGTGGATCAGTTGCAGCGACCAACGCAAGGTAGGCCTCGGCCTGCGCGCGCGGCGCAATGCGCGAAAGCGTTTGGGCGCTCCACTCGTCATAGCTGATATCAAGCAACCCAAGATCAAGCAGCCATTCACCAGGGTAATCGACAATATCCAAATGGATCGTGCGCGGCCCTTGTAGCCCCGACAAGAGGCCGTTGGGGCGCACCCTCAAGCTCAAACGCAATTCCGACACCGCTCGGGTACTGTCTGGCCAACTTGGTGTTTTGGCCGTGAGCGCCGCAAGATGCGCCTCGTATTCAAATCGGGGAATTGTGTCATCGGGCTGCGGCTGCAAGAAAGCAGCCTCGATCCGCCCCTCACCCGCAGCGACCAGACCCGGCATACGCCCTCGGTCCATCAGGTTCGCCACCAGCGAAGTGATGAATACTGTCTTGCCCGACCGGGCAAGGCCTGTGACACCCAACCGGATCACCGGTTCAAAGAAAACCTCGGACACCGTGTCCTGCACGGCCTCGACCTGCCGCCAGATACCATCAGCGATTTGAGAAATTACCACGCGCGCCTCTGTCCTCGTTACACTCTTCTACATAGGACCAACGCGCAGGGATTGCCACAGGCCAGCCCCCGCGATAAAGCCCCTTTTATGCCTAGATATGCTCTTCAAGTTGAATATGACGGTGCGCCGTTCCACGGCTGGCAGCGCCAGAATGATTTTCCCTCCGTTGCGGGGGCGATCGAGGACGCGTTGGCCAAGCTGGAAAAAGGCGCTCACAAGATTGCCGCCGCTGGCCGCACCGACAAAGGCGTGCATGCACTGGGACAGATCGCGCATTGCGATATGGTGCGCGACTGGACCCCGTTCCGTCTGTCCGAGGCGCTGAATTATCATCTCAAGCCGAACCCCGTATCGATTGTGAATTGTGCGGTGGTGCCTGACACCTTCCACGCACGGTTTGGCGCACTAGAGCGCCGCTATCTGTTTCGCATCTTGCCACGCCGCGCGCCCGTCACGCATTTGCGCGGCTTTGTCTGGCAGATCAAACAAGAGATGGACCTCGATGCGATGCGCAACGCCGCGAAAGTACTGGTCGGCAGGCATGACTTCACCACCTTCCGCTCAACCATCTGCCAATCGGCAAGTCCTGTCAAAACCGTGGACAAGATCGGCATCGAAGCGGTTGAAACCGATTACGGCACCGAAATCCACTTTGATGTGCGCGCGCGTTCGTTCTTGCATAACCAAGTGCGCAGCTTTGTCGGTACATTGGAGCGGGTCGGCTGCGGCTCGATGACGGCTGAAGATGTGCAAGCAGCGCTGGATGCCCGCGACCGTGCGGCCTGTGGTCCGGTATGTCCACCGCATGGTCTCTATCTCGCGCAGGTCACTTACCCTGAGCCGCTATTCGATTAGTCGTTGTCGGTCAGCCCTGCTCCTGCACCCGACAAACGCGATGCATCACTCTCAGGGACCAGAAGTGCCGCTGCAAGTGCGGTCCACGCCGTATATGTTTGCTCTGACAGGTTAATCCGTTGCACAGCAGCACGCGGCGCAGGACGGTTTAGATCAATATGCACAACGCCTTCAGCAGTCAGGGCAGCAGCACAGGGCATCGCCGCGACATAACTTTGCACCAGAGCATTCTGGGACTGATCCAACGGACCTTGAGCGATGCCTTCCACCTGCCCCTCGACGATGCGCATCAAGGCAAGCGGTAACTCAACAATGGGACCATCAGGCAAGCTGGCCAATGCAGCGTCGAGGACCTCAATTTCACGGCCTTCTATAAGATGAACGACAGCCGCAGCGCCAAATTGCGCGGCCTGAGCTGCAGGTGCACCTGCACCCCGCGCCGCCTTTGTGGCCAGCACCATCACTTCATTGGCCGAGCGTATCATGCGTCAAACACTGGCAACCACCAGTTATCACCACCCTGCCCCAACTCCTCGGCCAAGGGTGCACCTTGGCATAAGGTGATACGGGTCCAGCGGTCGGATTTCGGATCAAACTTGGATGCGCCAAAGAACGACAGCTTGCAGCGCAGCATATCAATCGGCAGGCAGCTTTGCGCGATGAGGTTGTCTCGGATTTCAGCGTAGGGATAGCGTTCACTCAGCGTCACGCGGGACACTGCAAGCGCGTGATCGGGATGGCGGGCAAGGAAGGCCGAGACGGGCTCTGCCTGATCAGGCAGATCTACGTATGCACAATGGACCCGCCGCCCGATATCAAGCGGCTGTTCCAAATCCGCCCCCTCCTCATCGAACCGCAAGCCCAAGCGCGGCTCCATCTTGGCCTCTGAGACATACCAGAACTGACCGCAATGTTTTGGCGCTTCATAATCGAGGCCCAGCGCCCAGTCGAATTCTGCTTCCATCTGCGCTTTCAGCGCGTCGGTATCGTAGAGTGGTGCGGCGAAAGCACCGAACGGATCGGCCATACACTCGGCCAGCCCGTCCACCAGATCGCCAAACGGCTCGATCAGCAGCGCCGCCATCAGCTCCTGCACATCCTCGCTCATCGTTTCAGCGGTCCGCATCACAGCATCGAGCGGCCGACTACCCTGAAGCAGATCCGATCCGAGCAAGTGCACCGCAGCGCCCCAATCCTTGCGCAGCGCGTCAATCCGCGCTTGATGGCTGGCATCCAGCACCTGCCACTGTTCCAGATGCGCCGATGCTCGTGCTCCGAGTTCCGAAAGGCGCGCAGTCTGATCAACGCAAAGCGCCTCAACCGCACGGACCCGCGCAAGTGCTGTCTCACGCACAAGCATCCAGTTATTAAGCAGTACGGGATGGTTAACGAGGAATGGCGCCATTCCGAGACCCGTCGAGTTCCCGATCCCGAGGTGCCGCTTAATCGCAGGATCCAAAGTACCTTGGCCCACATGTTCGACCAGCGCATGGGTGAAGTGGCGGATCAGCCAGACGGTGAGCATCTCCGCAGCGAACGGCCCTTCCAATCCTGGTCGGGTATCATACGCCGCGCGGTCCGCGATGCCGAATTTTCCGTTGCCATAAACAGCCGTGGTGCGCATGAGATAACCCACATCACGGATCATCGCGAGGTCCGGCTGACACCCTTTGCGCAGACCCTCAACGACATGAGCAAACAGGCGCACTGACTTATTGGCACGGCTAAGAATAAGGTCGCTAGGCCCGAACCGGCCTGCCTCCTGCAAGGGCGCATTGGTGGTGATGCGCGCGATATCGTCTGCATCGGGAATTCCATCAAAGAGAACGTAAGCGCTGTCCCACGCTGTCGCGATCACACGGTCTGTCCGCATCTCGGGGGGCAAATTAGTTGAGACGGCGACCAGCGAATAGGTATGCCCGCCCAGATCAACGCTGAAGACACCATGACCGAAACCCTCAGCGCACATATTCCAATCGTGGCGCACAACCTGCGCGTTCTCGGCAGCGAGGCGGCGCATCAAGCTACGCAGAAACGACAGGCGTGTGGGAAACATCGCCCCCATCCGCGACAAACGCATTACCTTGCTTGGCGGACGCAAGGGGACTTCGGGTGGCTCTTTAAAAAGGTCTTTCACGGTGCCGCGCCGAAACTTGCCTCATAGAAGCGTAGCCAGTTGCCTCCCATGATTCCGTCCACTTCATCCCGCGTGAGAGATGTCTCGGACAAGCCGTTACGAATGTTATCGAAATGCGTGTTATCCACAAACCAATCCGGCATCGGTGGAAAGCCTGCATTGCTGGCCGAGCCTTCGCCATAGTCGATCACTTTTGACCAACGTCCGACGCGCATCCACTCCACAATGCTGTCAGGCTGGTCCTGACACAGGTCTGTACCAATCCCTAGGTTTTGTGGACCGTAGCGCCGCGCCGCTTCCTCAATCATCTGGCAAAAGCTTTGCCGTGTGCACTCAGTTCCGTCCGCCAGATGATGCGGGTAAAGCGAAAAGCCCAACATGCCGCCGCTCTGCGTCAGCGCACTCAGCACCTCGTCGGATTTATTGCGCAGTGCCTTGTGCCACCACGAAGGGTTGGCATGCGTGATGGCGATGGGTCGCGTTGAGTGCTCGATCGCCTCCATCGTGGAGCGATCACCCGAATGGGACATATCAACGACCAGCCCGACGCGGTTCATCTCGGTCACAACCTGCCGCCCCATACGGGTCAGCCCCGCATCATAATCCTCGTAGCACCCCGTCGCGAGGAGTGACTGGTTATTATAGGTTAGCTGCATAAAGCGGATGCCAAGCTGGTGGCAAATCTCTACTAAACCGATGTCATCTTCGATCGGGCTCGGGTTCTGGAAGCCAAAGAAGATCGCCGTGCGCCCTGTCTCTTGGGCGCGGCGTACGCAAGCAGCTGTGGTCCCTTTGAAAATCAAGTCAGGATGTGCCTCGAACCAGCGGTTCCATTGCTCAAGGTTGAGGACCATCTCCCGAAAGCTTTCGTGATAGGCGATGGTCACATGCACAGCGTCAACGCCACCCTCCCGCATCTGCGCAAATATTGCGGGGGAGAAATTGGCGTATTGCAGATTATCAATCAACGGTGCTTTCATGTGCAAACGATGGCGCAGGCACCCCTGTCCGTCTAGTGAAAATGCGATCTCTGATGTGTACTGTGCGACACAAGCACCACCCCAACAGCAAAGGAAAGCCAGATGGACGCTCCACAAATTGAGTATTTCTATTCCGCACATTCCGCCTATGCCTACCTCGGCGCGCCGACCCTCGCGCGCATTGCAAAAGCAACGGGGGCGCAAGTGATCCACCGACCATTTGACTTCATACCAGTTGTCCAAGCCTCTGGTGCGCAAGGCTTCAAAGAGCGCAGCGCGGCACATATCGATTATTTTTTCGGGCGGGAATTGCGCCGTTGGGGGGAGTGGCGGGACTTGGATATCCTGACATACCGCCCGACACATCACGACAATCCGCTTGGCCTTGCCAGCGGCATGATCCTTGAGGCTATTGATCCCGATAGACTCAGCTTTGCTATTCTTGAAGCGCATTGGCGCGATGATGCGGATATCGCGGATACAAGCACACTTAAGACCATCGCACGGGAGTGTGGTGAGGATGCGGATAGTTTGTTGGAAGTAGCGACGACTGGCCCTGCCCAGACGCAATTCGCCGTAAACACGGCAGAGGCGGTTGCACGGGGCATCTTTGGCTCGCCCACCTATTTTGTCGGCGGCGACATGTTTTACGGGCAAGACAGATTAGAAATGGTGCAGCGCGCAATCACACGGCCTTTCGCCCCCTAAATCGATCTATGCAAGGTTGATCTGGCGTGATTAACCTGTCGTAAACGCGCCCATATGAAAGTACGCTCCATGCAAACGTCTGCCCACTCCAGCTATGATGTCGTGATTGTCGGCGGGGCCATATATGGCTCCTCGGTGGCGTGGTGGTTAACACAGATGGCAGGCTTTGACGGCAAGGTGTTGGTCGTCGAGCGTGACCCGACCTATACATTCGCCTCGACCTCGCACACGAACAGCTGCATCCGCCAGCAGTTCAGCAACGCCACCAACATCTCCGTGAGCCAGTTCGGTGCAAAGTTCATTCGCAATTTCCGCGATTTCATGGGCGGCAGCGAAGAGGTTCCACACCTGACGCTTCAAAACTTCGGTTACATGTACCTCGCCGACACAACTGAATTTGCCGCCACGCTCAAAGAAGCGCAGGCCGTGCAACAGTCCCTTGGCGCTGCCACCCGTCACATGACCCGCGACGAGATCGCAGCCGAGTATCCGTTTTACCAACTTGATGACATTGTGGGTGCCAATCACAACCTTGTGGATGAAGGGTATTTTGACGGGGGCACGATGTTTGACTGGTTCAAACGTGCCGCCCGCGCCAATGGCGTCGAATACATTCATAACACTGTCACAGCCATGACCCGCGTGGGCAATGCAGTGCAAAGCGTCACGCTGGCCGATGGAACCGAGGTGAAATGCGGAACCGTAGTGAATGCATCTGGCCCTCGCGCCGTTGCCACCGCAAAAATGGCAGGGCTCGATATCCCCGTCGCCCCGCGCAAGCGCTATACCTTTATCTTTGATGCCGCACAGCCGCTGGACCGCGACTTGCCACTGACCATTGATCCTTCGGGCGTACACATACGCTCTGAGGGGAAATACTATCTGGCGGGGTGTCCGCCAGACGATGATCCCGATGTGGCCTATGATGACTTCACGTTCGATCACAGCATTTGGGAAAGCAAGGTTTGGCCCGCCATCGCCACCCGCGTTCCACAGTTCGAGGCGATCAAGGTAATCAACGAATGGGTCGGGCATTACGCCTACAACACATTGGACCAAAACGCCCTGCTCGGCCGCGCGCAGGATTGTCCAAACTTCATATTCGCAAACGGGTTTTCCGGTCACGGCCTGCAACAGTCCCCCGCTATTGGGCGCGGCCTTGCCGAGTTGATTGCCTATGGCGAATACCGCAGCCTTGATCTCAGCGCCTTTGACGTGAATCGTGCCTCACGTGGTGAACGGTTCCTGGAAAAAGCCGTAATCTAAACCGAATTGGAAATCCTTATGTCCGTCACTGTCCGCGCACTTGCCGCTGCCGATCACGCTGAATGGGAAGCTCTGTTCAAAGGCTATGCCGATTTCTACGGTGTCCCCCAAACACAGCAAATGCGTGAGACGGTTTGGGGCTGGCTAAATGACCCCGCCCACGGTTCGAACTGTCTTGTAGCGGAACAAGACAGCAAGCTTGTCGGTTTCACCCACTACCGCCCGTTTGTCTCGACCCTCCGCGCTGCCACGAATGGATTTCTCGATGATCTGTTTGTTGATCCCGCGACACGCGGCTCAGGCGCAGCTCAGGCATTAATTGACGCGGTAAGCGCGAAGGGACGGGAGAACGGCTGGCTTACGATCCGCTGGATTACTGCAGATGACAATTACCGCGCGCGCAGCGTCTATGACCGAGTTGCCACGCGCACAGGCTGGATCACCTACGACATCAAATTGTAGCGCTAAACCTTGAGGTGCGCTCGGAGCATATCAGCCACAGGCAGCTTCGCCCCGAGCCGCGCGCCAAGCAAGAACATGCCTGCGAACTTGCGCTGGAGATAGAGCACTTCCATCGGAAGGACGGGCGGCACAAAACCGTCTCGCGCCAGCGCTTCACCCTTGATTTGCATCTCTCGGGTCAAGGTTACATCAGCAAAGTCAAAGGTCGGAACGCGCAGCCCGTCAAAGGTCATGTGGACCAGTTCCAGGACTTGAGCACGATGGGCGCTGGATGTATTTTCGTCGATAAATCCGATATTTGCACACAAATCCTCCACTGCTTGCCGCTCACCCTGCAATCCAGCCCTGAGCAACGCTTCGTAAAGGTCTGAAATATCGGAGCTTAAGTCTTGCGTTGCGCCAAAATCCAGTAGAATGATAGCGCCCGTATCAGGGTCGTAGCGGTAATTTGCAAAGTTAGGGTCGCTTTGCATCAGCTTGAACTCAAACAACTCTCTTAGCATCAAGTCGATTAAATGCCTCATAATTGAATTACGTTGCGCTTGATCAGTACGCACCGCTTCTTCAATCGGGCGCCCCGCAACAAAACTCATGGCGAGAATGCTGTTCGTGCTCCAATCCGAATAAACTTCGGGTAGCACGAAACCCTCACTCTCCCCCAAGAAATTGCGGAACCGGTTGAGGCAATCCGCTTCGCGAATGTAGTCGGTCTCTTCATGCAGTTGTCGCGTGGCTTCCTCCAGATAGGGCGTCAATGCAAAGCCTTTTGGAAGCATACCCGACATACGGATGAGTGCACCCACATTGGCGACGTCACTATCGATGCTTTTGGCTACGCCGGGATACTGCACCTTAATCGCCATATCGCGCCCATCGCGTGTTTGCGCGCGATGCACCTGCCCAATGGAGGCTGCCGCGATGGGCCGCACATCAAATCGGGCAAAGTCGCGCAACCAGCCGTCGTGCCATTCGGTGCTCAGCACTTTCTTAAGCTGTGAAGGCGGCATGAAATGCGCGTCATCGCGCAAGCGGGCCATAATCTGCGCCAATTCGGGCGGAAGCATATCGCCCGTATCCATCGAGACCAATTGCCCGATCTTCATCGCTGCACCGCGCATCTTGGCTAACTGATCGGCAACCCGTGAGACGTTAGAGGGGGTCAGCAGCAAGCCACGCCAGTCCGGCCTCTCTCCGCGCCCCAGTTGCGCCATACCGCCCAGCGCCATGTTACCCGCCACACCAGCCGTCATCGCACCCAAGCGGGACAAGCGACCAATGCGGCTGGATGGCACAGCAAGCCCCTCATCCCGCGACCCGCTCATTTATACTGTGCGCGGCGGGTGCCAAAGGTATGCACACGCTTGCGCCACGTACGGTAGCTACCTGCTTTTAATTCGCGCCGCATCAATGCCTGCACTTCCTTCTCGGACAGGCCATATTCCATCTCGATCGTGGCGAAGGGGACGTGATCGCTCAAAGCCATCTGGATAATCGCGCTTACATCAGCGGACGCGAGCACGCGTGAGTTGTTCGACCCGCTCATTTATAAAAGCGGATGCCCGAGACAGCAATGTCCGCCTCCATCTCTACCCCAATGGCCAGCACTCCTACCCGACGCAGCCGCGCAGGATCGAACGGCACGTCCGTCTTGCGTGCTTCAAATACGTCCCACGCGAAGCGTACTGTTTCCCACTCACCTGTAGGTTCAATGACCGCGCGGTAGGACTGCCATGGCCGTGCTAATTGGTCTGTCCGTAGGCGCAACTCGTAACCAGTGCCGATACCGCGCAAATCAATCTCGACGCCCTGATAACCTGACGCGTCGAAAACACGGCCCCCTGCCAGATCAGAGGCCATTTGGATAAACCCGCCATTATTCTCGAGCGAAACATCCCCTCTCAGCCTCACAGCTTCACGGCCAGCAACATCGCCCTGCGTCAATTGCCCAGAAGAGACGCCCCCCATCACAGTGTCGGCGACATACTCCCACTCTGGTTTCAGGTCCATTTTCGTCCCTTCCGCTATCGCTGGCGTGGCCGTGGACAACAGAGCCAGCATCGCTTGCATTAGTCCGCGCATATCGAACTCCTCATCTCCCCTCTCTATCTAGTTGCGTGGCGGTCTCTGACCAGTCTTTCCGCAACAATTGATCCTGCATCCGCAGTTCCTAGTGGTCGCAGGGACATTGTGAGATAGGTAGTAACACAGCCACGGAGAACCATATGCTGCTGCGCGTTACAGACCTCAAAAAAACCTACGACGGTGCAGACGGCCCCGTTCCGGTCCTGCGCGGCATCGATATGGAGGTTGCGGCAGGCGAAACACTGGCCCTCACCGGAGAAAGCGGGTCAGGAAAAAGCACGCTGCTGCACTTGATAGGCGGGCTGGATACCGCAGACGCGGGCGCGATCGTACTGAACGGTCAGGATATCAGCCATATGAACGATGCTGGCCGCGCCGCTGTACGGCGTAATTCTGTCGGGATTATCTTTCAGCAGTTCAACCTCATCCCTTCCCTCAACATCGCTGCGAACATCGCGTTTCAGGCGCGACTGGCGGGCGTATATGATGCGGCGGCGGCAGGTGATCTGGCATCAGCGTTGGGGCTGGGCACACATCTACGCAAATACCCCGAACAGCTTTCGGGAGGACAACAACAAAGGGTCGCGATCGCGCGTGCATTGGCCGCGAAACCGCAACTAATTCTTGCGGATGAACCGACAGGAAATCTCGATGAGGCTACCGCGAGCGAGGTCATGGCGCAAATGTTGGCGCTGGTCACACAGACAGGCGCTGCCTTGGTTATGGTCACCCACTCGCCACGCTTGGCAGCGCAAATGGGGCGGCAACTCCACCTGAGCCAAGGGTTGTTGGCGTGACGGCAACGGGTCTGTCTGCACTTTGGTCGCACTGGCGGCGCAATCCGATCCAACTGTTTACACTTGTGGCAGGTTTGGCGCTGGCCACCGCACTGTGGTCCGGTGTGCAAGCCGTAAACTCAGAAGCGCGTGCCAGCTATGACGCTGCCGCCGCCACGCTGGGCGAAGGCCAGTACGACCAACTTTTGCCCTCAACCGGTGAGGATATCCCCCAAGAGACATTCATTGCGCTACGGCGTGCAGGATGGCTTGTTGGGCCTGTGATCGAAGGACAGGTAGGCGGGGTCCGTTTGGTTGGAATCGATCCGCTTACGGCACCGGGCGGTTTGGGACCTGTTGGTGCAGGAAGCATCGAATTGCCGGAGTTTCTGGAAGAGCGGCCCGTATTTGCCAATGCGACTACGGCGGCGAAACTCGGAGCCTTCATTGATGCCCCGATTGTGATCGAACCAAGCATCGCGCCCGATACCGCCATAACCGATGTATTCGTCGCTCAACGATTGCTCGACGCGCAGGGACGGCTCAGCCGCTTTATCATTGCAAAAGAGCAGCCGGTTGGGCGACCACCTCTCGCGCAGATCGCGCCCGAGCTTATACGACGTACGGCTCAAGGTGGCTCGGATATGGGGCGCCTTACCGACAGCTTTCACCTCAACCTAACCGCCTTTGGTTTGCTGAGTTTTGCAGTGGGCATCTTCATTGTCCACGGCGCAATCGGTCTCGCGTTTGAGCAGCGCCGCAGCATGGTACGGACTTTGCGTGCGCTGGGCATGCCGCTCCGCCACCTGATTACGCTCATGGCGGCGGAACTACTTGTGCTCGCGCTGATCGGCGGGGTCGTTGGCGTAAGCCTCGGCTATCTGGTCGCTGCGACCCTGTTGCCCGATGTGGCCGCCACGCTTAAAGGGCTCTATGGCGCGGATGTTTCTGGTACGCTTCAGTTGCGCCCGTCATGGTGGCTGTCCGGATTGGCCATATCGGTTCTCGGCACAGCAATTGCGGCGACGGGCGCGCTGGCATCGGTTGCGCGGATGCCACTACTGGCCAGCGCACATCCCCGCGCTTGGGCCACTTCACGCGGCGCCATGCGCAGGGTTCAGATGATCACGAGCATCGGATTACTTGGTATCGCGGCCCTACTGGCGCTTTTCGGAAGTGGATTGTTGATGGGGTTTACGTTGCTGGCCTGTTTGCTGATCGGGGCCGCATTGGCGCTCCCACTTTTGCTCGATGGCGTGTTGCGCATAGCATCCGCTACGGCGCGAGGCGTTACCGCCCAATGGTTCTGGGCAGACACCCGCCAGCAACTCTCAGGCCTTAGCCTAGCACTTATGGCGCTCTTGCTCGCAATGGCGGCCAACGTCGGGGTCTCGACAATGGTTTCGAGCTTTCGACTGACGTTCACAGGGTTTCTGGATCAACGCCTTGCTTCAGAACTCTACATCAACACCGAAAGCATAGAACAGGCGCGCGCGCTTGAAGCCTTTGCAACGCCCCTCACAACCGAAATCCTGCCCTTACTAGCCGTAGACGCCGAGCTGGCAGGGTTGCCAGCCGAGCTTTACGGCGCGCGGATCGGGACGACATACCGCGAGAATTGGTCCCTACTCGCCTCCGCACCGCAGGTTTGGGACTTGGTGCAAGCTGGCGAGGGCGTACTGGTCAACGAGCAGCTCGCGCGCCGCGCGGGGATCTGGGTCGGTGATGATCTCGCGGTTGGACCGCAAACGACCCTCCCTATCACAGGTGTGTTTGGTGATTATGGCAATCCCATCGGTCAAGCTATTGTGAGCGAGCCGCTCTTTTCGACGCTACACCCTCAAGTGCGCGCAACCCGCTTTGGCCTGCGTACCGACAATCCCAATGCCTTGCGCGACGCCCTTATCGAAGACTTCGAGCTACCCGCACAAAGCATCACGGATCAGGCCCAGATCAAAGCATTCTCGCTTGGCGTGTTTGAGCGGACATTCACTGTTACCGCAGCGCTCAATGTACTGACGCTTTCCGTGGCAGGATTCGCCATTTTCATGAGTTTGCTCACTCTGGCGGGGATGCGCGTACCCCAACTCGCTCCGGCATGGGCCTTGGGTATGACGCGGCGGCGGTTGGGTCAGCTGGAATTGATCCGCGCCGTAGTACTGGCCCTGCTGACTGCAGCCTTGGCCCTTCCGCTAGGGCTTGCACTGGCGTGGGTCTTGCTCGCCGTTGTGAATGTAGAGGCCTTCGGCTGGCAGCTTCCCATGTATGTTTTCCCGCGTGATTATGCCGTACTGGGTCTGTTTGCGCTGGGTGCCGCGGTACTCGCTGCGGCGTGGCCCGCACGCAAGCTATCGCGCACACCGCCTGCAGATTTGCTAAAGGTATTTGCCAATGAACGTTAAAGCAGCACTTGTCGCCCTGCTCTTCACTCTAGCTGTGCCACACCCCGCGACCGCACAAGGGTTTGGTGGTTTGGGCAGTGCAGCAGATGAAAGCTTTGCGGTGCCTGCCCCCGATCCAGTCTTTGATTTCCCTCGGGATCATGGCCCACATCCCGAATACCGGATTGAATGGTGGTACCTTACCGCCAACATGATGGGACCTAACGGCACAGCATATGGCCTTCAATGGACGCTCTTTCGATCTGCCCTTGCCCCGTTCGAGACAAAAGGCTGGGACAGTCCCCAAATCTGGTTCGGCAACGCCGCAGTTACGACACCAACTGCCCATTACACCTCTGAGCGGTTCGCCCGTGGCGGCACAGGTCAAGCGGGTGTGACCGCTGCCCCCTTTGAGGCATGGATCGACGAGTGGCAAATGCGCGGTGAGACGTTTGACACGATGCAGTTACACGCGGCGGGAACGCAATTCAGCTATGACATCGCCCTGCGCGCCCAAGGGGCGCTTGTATTTCATGGTGAGGACGGGTTTTCGGTTAAATCCGATCAGGGCCAAGCAAGTTATTACTACTCACAACCGTTCTTTGATCTGTCTGGCACGTTGACCTTGCCTGAGGGGGATGTCGTGGTGACGGGTACCGCTTGGCTCGACCGTGAATGGTCATCACAACCGCTTGCCTCGGATCAGACGGGATGGGACTGGTTCTCGATTTCATTTGATGAGGGTGAAAAGCTTATGGGCTTTAGGCTCCGCCAATCTGATGGCAGCTATTTCACTTCTGGAACATGGATCATGCCAGACGGCCAGACGACCGCCCTGCCCAACGGCAGTTTTGACGCCACGCCCTTGGCAACAGTGGATGTGGGTGGGCGCGACGTACCTGTCCGCTGGCAAGTGCGAGTGCCTGAGTATGGAGTGGACGTGACAGTCACCGCGATCAATTCGCAAGCGTGGATGGACGTGGCAGTGCCCTACTGGGAAGGACCTGTCACCGTGACAGGAAACCGAACAGGCGTCGGATACCTTGAGATGACAGGCTATGACTAGCCCCTGCGGTCTAGTCGAGTTCCAGCACCCTGCGCGCCACGCGGAAACACTCCAACGCTTGAGGGACGCCGCAATAGATACCGATCACGTGGATGATGGCGCGGATTTCCTCTGGGCTGACCCCGTTGTTGATCGCGCCCTTACAGTGGATTTCCCATTCCGTCATCTTGCCCAGCGCACCGATCATTGACAGGTTCATCATGCTGCGCGTTTTCGCGTCGATCACATCATCGCCCCAGCCAAAACCCCAGCACCACGCGGTCATCGCCTGTTGAAAGGGGCGCGTAAAGTCATCCGCTGCCGCGAGGTTTTTCTCGACGTACTCAGCCCCTAGCGTCGCTTTGCGCTGCTCCAGTCCTTTTAGAAACAGGTCCTCATCAAAACTGCTCATTCCATACCCTTTCTGCGAAACGCTCAATCCGCGCCAACACAATCTGCATAGTACTGGATCACGCCGTCAGCGTCTTCTTCCTGAACCAATCCGTGGATATCTGTCTCAAAGCCCGGACATTCGCGGGCAAAGGCACGGTTGAATTTGAGGTATTCAACGATCTTTTTGTTAAATACCTCGCCAGGGATCAACAGCGGAATACCCGGTGGATAGGGTGTCACAAGGCTGGTGGTGATGCGTCCTTCGAGATCATCAATAGGCACACGCTGAGTTGTACGCGCCGCGATGCACGAAAAGGCAGCCGTGGGAGTCATTTGCGGCGTGTGATCACTCAGGTACATCTCTGTCGACAGGATCGCCACGTCGTATTTTGCATAGAGCGAGTGGACGTGCTGGCACATATCGCGCAGACCCAACTTCTCATAACGTGGATGTTTGGCGCAAAATTCCGGCATAGAGCGCCACATCGGCTGGTTCTTGTCAAAGTCGTCTTTGAACTGCTGCAACTCGGTCAGAAGAGAGTTCCAGCGGCCCTTAGTAATGCCAATCGTGAACATCACGAAAAAGCTGTAAAGCCCTGTTTTTTCGACCACTACACCATGCTCGGCCAGATATTTCGTGACGATGGAGGCAGGGATACCCGTTTCGTCAAAGCGACCATCCAGATTGAGACCCGGCGTAATAATCGTCGCCTTGATCGGGTCAAGCATGTTGAAACCAAGGGCCATGTCGCCAAAGGCGTGCCATGACTCCTCACCATCTGCGGGCTGTACGCCCTCCGCATCGGTCTTCTTCAATACCCACGCTAAGGGATCATCGACGCCCTCATCGGGGAGGTTGTCCGGGCCCCAAACTTTGAACCACCAATCCTCGCCATATTCCTCATCCACCTTGCGCATTGCGCGGCGGAAATCGAGGGACTCAAGGATGCTCTCCTCTACCAAAGCACGCCCACCCGGAGGTTCCATCATCGCGGCGGCGACATCGCAACTTGCGATGATGCTGTATTGCGGGCTGGTAGAGGTGTGCATGAGGTAGGCCTCATTGAACAGATGCCGGTCCAACTTGGTGTTTTGGCTGTCTTGAACCAGCACATGGCTGGCCTGACTAATCCCTGCGAGCAATTTGTGAATGGATTGCGTTGCGTAGGTCACGGACTCGAGTGGTCGCTCCCGCTTACGACCCATCGAGTGGAAGTTGCCATAGAACGGATGGAACGCCGCATGGGGCAGCCATGCCTCGTCAAAGTGCAGGTTATCGACGTAGCCGTCGAGTAGGTCTTTGATCGTCTCCGTATTGTAGAGGACGCCATCATAGGTGGACTGAGTCAGCGTAATAATCCGCGGTTTGACCGTATCGGCATCCACATGGGCAAGCAGCGGGTTGGCGCGGATCTTCTCTTTAATCGCATCAATCTCGAACTCGGCTTTCGGGATCGGGCCAATAATGCCGTAATGGTTGCGCGTAGGCTTCATAAATACCGGAATTGCACCCGTCATGATGATGCTATGCAGGATTGATTTGTGACAGTTGCGGTCAACGACGACCACATCACCGGGGGCAACAGTGTGGTGCCAGACCATCTTGTTTGACGTGCTCGTCCCGTTTGTCACGAAAAAACAGTGATCCGCATTGAAAATACGCGCAGCATTTCGCTCGGACGCGCCAATAGCACCGTTGTGATCCAACAGTTGGCCCAGCTCTTCCACCGCATTGCACACGTCCGCGCGCAGCATGTTTTCACCGTAGAACTGATGGTACATCTGGCCAATCGGGCTTTTCAAAAAGGCGACGCCTCCCGAATGCCCAGGGCAATGCCATGAATAGGATCCGTCTTCGGCATAATCGAGCAGCGCTTTGAAAAACGGCGGCTGGATGCCTTCAAGGTATTTCTTGGCATCACGGATGATATGGCGCGCCACAAATTCGGGCGTATCCTCAAACATATGGATGAAGCCGTGCAGCTCGCGCAGAATGTCGTTCGGCAAGTGGCGTGATGTCTTCGTCTCGCCGTAGATATAGATCGGCACATCAGCGTTTTTCCAACGCACTTCTTCGATAAAATTGCGCAAGTTCAGCACCGCGGGATCAAGGTCCGGACCCGGTGTGAATTCCTCATCATCAATCGATAGAACAAAGGCGCTCGCACGTGATTGCTGCTGGGCGAATTGGGACAGATCACCATAAGTCGTGGCGCCCAAAACCTCGAAGCCCTCCCCCTCTATCGCCTCGGCGATAGCACGGATGCCCGTGCCAGAGGAGTTGTCGGACCTGAAGTCCTCGTCAATAATTACAATCGGGAAGCGGAACTTCATCAAGCACTCCTGCCAGAAAAACGCGGGGGCGCGGAGCACTTGCCCGGACCCATTTTCAGGATCAGATAAGGCCTCGCGTGCCCATCGTTGTTATATGCGGACAGGTCGCCGTCAAGTGGCTTATGCGCCCTACAGATACGCGGACAAGAAGAGCATAACTCCCTAAAAAGAACGAACACAGATACGTCGACAAGTGAACAATCGGAGAGCAAGCAGGTGCCGCTCAAAGTTTTGATCGCCCCGCTCACTAAAAACGGAGGCGTTGAGTTTTTAGTCCACAATCATACGGCGCAAGCATCAGCGGGATCAATCTGGAGGTCTGCTGATAAACTCTCCCCAACTCTCTTGGTCTAATCGGCCGCCGTCATTCTAAAAATGAATTTTCTGGAGGAAAAAGTTCGTGTCGATTTTCGTTCAAGATACTGTTTTTATAGAAATAATACACACACAGCAATTCAAACCATCTCTGCTCTTCAAATTGCCACCCATTCTCTTACGTGCACCACTGCTAGCTACACTCACGCTTTCGGCCGGTCTGCATTTGTTGCCAAACAGAGATTTGGCACATGTGATCATGTTCAGCACATTCCTCGGGTTTGCGGTTTTGGGCAGGAAGGTTATCGGCCTTCGGACACAGAGCTTGATCGGTTCGTCAGAGTGGCATGCGCATATCAACGAAATCAAAACAGGAAACATTTTATTCTCCCCCGATCTGTAATTGAATTTTTTCGCGCGCCTGAGTGGTGCGGTGATTTCACACACCGCTTTGGTTTTGCTCCACAAACCTATTCTGGGTGTTTCGCCAGTACCTTAATAAGTTTTGGCGACATTAGGACCGCCTCAGACCAGCGGGCTTACATTAATCCCCAGTGCCAACACTTCAGTTCGACCTTGGTATCCACTTTGCAAACGTAGCGAATTGGCACTTTCAGCCCTTTTTACCGTTTTTTCCGTATCCGTCACAGTCACAGTCACCTCAAAGACGCTAAACGCCATTCAGTGCAAAGCGGCAGTTATTCAGATGTCGCGGATACGTGCTTGCCACCTTGGGGCGCCCTCCTTGAAGA
>JBALTK010000032.1:0-25438 GCA_036964385.1 Sulfitobacter sp.
CGAACTCGTCATCGGACACCTCTGCCGAGGTGTCTTCGATGTCGTCCGCAGAAGATGAGGTGGTCATAAATGCTGTTAGGCCGAAGCCCAAAAGCGCAAGAAGGATGACGGGTGTCATAACTTTTTTATTCCCTAATATGTATGCGGCATTGCGCTATAGACTTAATTAACCCGTTGAAATCACGAATGAAGACGATTCTGCTACTCTTTTTTTTGAGTAGTGACCTCCATTGCTTCGCTTATGGAGTGAATGGCTTTCCGGTGTGCGGATTGATGCTGTATGGGAATTAGTCAGCGCTGTCTTGCTAGTCACTCCTTGCCGACATTCTCCTCAAACGCTGTTTTGAAGGCTTCTTGCTGCGCGCCGCTGGCATCGGTTTGGTAGTTGGCTTTCCAGTCGTCCATGCTCATCCCGTAGAACAACTCGCGCGCTTCCATTTTGCCGATCTCGATACCGCGCTCGGCGGCGGCTTCTTGGTACCAGCGGCTTAGGCAGTTGCGGCAAAAGCCTGTGAGGTTCATCATATCGATATTCTGCACATCGGTGCGGTCTTCCATCAGGTGCTTTTGCAGGCGGCGGAAGGCGGCGGCTTGGAGTTCGATTTCTTGCTGGGTGTGCTCGGACATGGGGGCTCCTGATGCTTTGGGCTTTGGTGAGTTTGTGTTATCTGGGCTTAAGATAGGGGCGGCTGTGCCGACTGTCATCAGATTGAAACGGTTTTCGGGTTCAAGTCAGTATCGGCAACGGGTATATCCTCTTTAAATAACGAATGTGACCGCTAACAGTCCGCTGGGCAAAGGAACACGAAAATGAGACGTCAACGCAATGTAAAGATCGTAGCAACCCTTGGGCCCGCATCGGATACGCATGAGATGATCAAGCTGCTGCACCAGACAGGTGCGGATGTGTTTCGTCTGAACATGAGCCACGGGAGCCATGAGGAAATCCGTGCCAAGCACGCGATGATCCGCGCTGTGGAGGCCGAGACGGGGTCGAGCATTTGTATTCTTGCAGATTTGCAGGGGCCAAAGCTGCGTGTCGGCGTCTTTGCGGGTGACAGTGAGGAACTGGTTGTTGGGGCGGCGTTCCGCCTTGATCTGGATCCAGCGGAAGGAAATGCCAGCCGCGTGTGCCTACCGCACCCCGAGATTTTTGCAGCACTGGAGGAAGGGTCTTCATTGCTGGTGAATGACGGGAAGATCAGGCTCAAGGTTGTGCGCTGTGGTGCGGACTTCGCGGACTGTGAGGTTGTCATTGGGGGCATCATTTCAAATCGTAAGGGCGTGAATGTGCCTGATGTGATTCTGCCGCTCGCGGCGTTGAGTGATAAGGACCGCGCTGATCTGGAGTTCGTGTGCGAGTTGGGCGTGGACTGGCTCGCGCTGAGTTTTGTGCAACGGCCCGAGGACGTGGAAGAGGCGCGTGCGTTGGCGAATGGGCGTGCAGCACTCCTGTCCAAAATCGAAAAGCCGTCAGCGGTTGAACGGTTCGACGACATTCTGGCCGTGAGTGACGGGATCATGGTCGCGCGTGGCGATCTGGGTGTGGAGCTGCCTGTGTCGGCTGTGCCGCCGATCCAAAAGCGTCTGGTGCGTCGCTGTCGTGCAGTGGGCAAGCCTGTGATTGTTGCGACCCAGATGCTTGAGAGTATGATCGAGAGCCCGATGCCTACCCGTGCTGAGGTGTCCGATGTTGCCACGGCGATTTATGAGGGTGCGGACGCTGTGATGTTGTCGGCAGAATCAGCGGCAGGCAGCTTTCCAATCGAAGCGGTGAAGACGATGGATAATGTTGCCATCGAGGTGGAGCGCGATCCGACCTACACCCAGATCATCGAGGCGAGCCGTACTGCATCCCGTTCTGGCATTGCGGATGCCATGGTTGTGGCGGCGCGTGAGATTGCGGAGACGACCGATGTGAAGGCGATCTGTTGCTTTACCCATTCCGGCACTACAGCGCTTCTTACTGCGCGGGAGCGGCCACGTGTGCCGATCATCGCATTGACCCCGCTTGAGCGGACAGCGCGGCGCCTCGCCCTCAGTTGGGGTGTGAATTGCGTACTGACTGAAGAGTTGGATCGCTTCAAAAAGGCAGTGGTGAGTGCGGTGCGTGCAGCGTGCAAGGAAGGATTTGCCTCCGAGGAGGACCACGTTGTGGTCATTGCGGGCGTGCCATTCAACGTGCCGGGCAGTACCAATATCCTGCGTGTCGCCCCTTGTGATGAACGTTTGATTTTCGCATCTGATCCAGAGTAACGTTTCGTTAACCAATTTTACGGAGATGGAAATGGATTCTGATCTGGCGCTTGTGATCGGCCTTATCTTGGCGGTGTTGACGATTCCCTCTATTCTGTCCGCGCTCTCGGATCGGCGCGCACCGCGTGCTTCGGCGATCACGATTCTGATTGCAGGGGGCCTCATCCTCTTTGCCATTCTGGGCAAGCCGGGTGGCTACCAGCTGGATCAGCTTCCAGATGTCTTTGTAAATGTGGTCGCACGCTACATGCCTTAGGCAATTGGCGCGAAGCGCTGATCACCTCTTGCGTTAGAGGGCAGTGCATCTTATAGCCCAATTTCATTCCTGCGATGCCGGCTCAAGTGGCATGCCGAGCACCGCTTAAACTGTAGACTATTAGGAGACAGAAATGCCCAAGATGAAGACGAAGTCGAGCGCTAAGAAGCGCTTTAAGATCTCGGCGACCGGCAAGGTCATCGGTAGCCAAGCTGGTAAACAGCATGGCATGATCAAGCGGAGCAACAAGTTCCTGCGTAACGCACGCGGCACGACAGCACTTTGTCCTGCCGATGCCAAGATCATCAAGGGCTTCATGCCCTACGACCGTTAAGGAGAGCCGATATGTCACGTACAAAAGGTGGTGTAGTTACCCACGCCCGTCACCGTAAGGTCGTCAAAGCAGCCAAAGGTTATTATGGCCGCCGCAAGAGTACCTTTAAGGTCGCACGCCAAGCCGTCGATAAGGCCAACCAATACGCAACCCGTGACCGCAAGAATCGCAAGCGCAATTTCCGCGCATTGTGGATTCAGCGGATCAACGCGGCTGTTCGCGCACATGACGCCGAACTGACGTATTCACGCTTCATCAACGGTCTGAACCTCGCAGGCATCGAAGTGGACCGTAAGGTTCTCGCCGATCTGGCCGTGAACGAGCCCGAATCGTTTACTGCGATTGTGAAGCAAGCACAGGCATCACTGGCCGCGTAAGACGCACCACTGATACCAAGAGATTTAGAGGCCGTCCTGTGAGGGGCGGCCTTTTTCGTTGTTTCGGGTGTTTAGCGGGGCGGGAGTTTATCTGCCGTTGGCACGCCGTCCGCGATCACATGGAAACTTTGCTTGTCGCAGGTGAATATCGCCATTTCTGGGCCTGTGTAGGCTTTTGGATCATCGAGCGTTCCCACTTTGAGCACCAGAAGCGGGCGACCAGGCAGGCGGGTGAGCAGATGTGTGCCACAGGTTGCGCAAAAGTCGCGGGTGCGCGGAGCATCCAGATCACTGCGGGAAAACTGGGCGGGGATGCCTTTGGTGTAGGAAAACCCTTCTTCAGGCACCATCATGAAATAGTTGGGACCGCCGCCCGATATATACTGGCATTCGCGGCAATGGCATTGCGCCTGCCAAACGGGTGTTTCGGTGTTTGCGTAGGTGATTTCGCCGCAATAACATCGTCCAGTGATTGTCATGTCGTGGCCTCCTATGGGTCACTCTCACGCTAGGGGCGGGGGTGTGGTCGTGTCTACCCCATGCGGCGCGCATCATATCGTTGCGTTGCAAAAGGGCTGACGGGTTGCGTTTGGCGGCGGTTCTGGTAGCAGGTTTGCACATATCCAAGGACGCGAGTGACATGGACGATCTTAAGCAAAAATACCTCAGCCAGATTGCAAATGCCGGTGATGAAGCCGCATTGGAAGACATCCGATTGGGTGCCGTTGGCAAGAAGGGCGAAGTCGCGCTCAAGATGCGCGAACTGGGCAAGATGACTCCTGAGGAGCGTCAGGTGGCTGGTCCCGCGCTTAATGCGCTCAAGGATGAAATCAATTCGGCGCTCGCGGCAAAGAAGGCCGCCCTTGGTGATGCCGCACTGGACGAGCGTTTGCGCTCTGAATGGCTGGACGTGACGCTGCCGTCGCGGGGGCGCCCTGCGGGGACGTTGCACCCTGTGTCTCAGGTCACCGAAGAGTTGACTGCGATTTTTGCCGAGATGGGATTTTCCGTGGCCGAGGGCCCGCGCATTGATACCGATTGGTATAACTTCGACGCGCTGAACATCCCCGGTCACCACCCTGCGCGGGCGGAGATGGACACGTTTTATATGGCCCGCGCCGAAGGCGACGAGCGCCCGCCGCACGTCCTGCGCACCCACACATCCCCCGTGCAGATCCGCACGATGGAGGCCGAAGGCGCGCCCCTGCGCATCATCTGCCCCGGTGGCGTGTACCGTGCCGATTATGACCAGACCCATACGCCGATGTTCCATCAGGTCGAGGGCTTGGCGATCGACAAAGATATCTCTATGGCGAACCTGAAATGGACGCTGGAGGAGTTCTTCTCCGCCTTCTTCGAGATCGACGGCATCAAAACCCGCTTCCGCGCGTCCCACTTCCCGTTCACGGAACCGTCTGCCGAGGTGGATATCCAATGCTCATGGGTCGATGGGCAGCTGCGCATTGGTGAAGGTGACGGCTGGATGGAAGTACTGGGCTCTGGCATGGTCCACCCCAAAGTGCTGGCCGCTGGCGGGATTGATCCCGACATCTGGCAGGGCTTTGCCTTTGGCATGGGGATCGACCGGATTGCGATGCTGAAATACGGCATCCCCGATTTGCGGGCGTTCTTTGATTCAGACCTGCGCTGGCTGCGGCATTATGGGTTCGCGAGCTTGGATCAGCCGAATTTGCATGGCGGGTTGAGTAGGTAGATGTATCTGATTGGGGTGGCATTCGCGGCCTACCTTGATTGGTGGGACAGGCTGACAAAAACCCATCCGCTAAAATGGGAGGTTGGCCTGTTGATCGCGGGTGCTGTTCTGACGTTTCTGCCTGCATTTGCAGGAAATTGGGCCTTCGTATTTTGGCCGATTGGCTGGCTTGCAATGCCGGGGCTGTTTACGGCAGAAAGACATAGAAAGCGTGCGTCTGAAATACAATCTGAGCGATACGCAGGTGCAATGAAAACGAATTCGCTCATACGTAATGGGCAGCAGGAACCGGAAAAATGAAATTCACACTCTCTTGGCTCAAAGAGCACCTCGATACCACGGCCTCGGTCGATGAGATTACCTATGCGCTGACCGATCTGGGTCTTGAGGTCGAGGGCGTCGAGGACCGTGGGGCGAAGCTTCGAGACTTCACGCTTGGCTTTGTGAAATCCGCCGAGAAGCATCCCGATGCGGACCGTTTGCGGGTTTGTCAGGTCGAGACGGACGAGGGCACGCAGCAGATCATTTGCGGTGCGCCCAATGCGCGGGAGGGGATCACTGTCGTGATCGCCAAGCCCGGCGTTTATGTGCCCGGCATTGATACCACCATTGGCGTCGGCAAAATCCGCGGGATCGAGAGTTTTGGCATGATGGCCTCCGAGCGGGAGCTGGAACTGTCCGAAGAGCATGACGGGATCATCGAGCTGCCCTCCGGCAATGTCGGCGACAGCTTCACCGATTGGCTGGCCGAGAATGATCCGAGCAAGGTTGATCCTGTGATCGAGATTGCGATTACGCCGAACCGTCCCGATGCGTTGGGTGTGCGCGGGATTGCGCGTGATCTGGCCGCGCGTGGTTTGGGTAAGCTCAAGGCGCGGGATGTGGAGGCTGTCGATGGCACGTTCTCCTGCCCTGTCAGTGTGAGCATTGATGACGATACGCTGGAGCAGTGTCCTGTCTTCTATGGCCGCGTCATTCGCGGTGTGAAGAACGGGCCGAGCCCCGTTTGGTTGCAGGACAAGTTGCGCGCGATTGGCCTTCGTCCGATCAGCTTCCTTGTCGATGTGACGAACTTCTTCACCTATGACCGCAACCGTCCGCTGCACGTTTTCGATGCGGATAAGATTGCGGGCGACACACTGCGCATACACCGTGCGGCAGGTGGTGAGACGATGGTGGCCTTGGACGAGAAGGAGTACACTTTTGTCGAGGGGATGACCGTGATCTCGGACGCCAACGGTGTCGAGAGCATTGGCGGCGTTATGGGCGGTCTGCCGTCTGGCGTCACCGAAGAGACGGTGAATGTGTTTCTGGAGGCCGCGTATTTTGATCCGGTGCGCACCGCGTACACGGGTCGTGCGCTCAAGATCAACTCGGATGCGCGCTACCGCTTTGAGCGGGGGATTGACCCTGCGTGGACGCCCGAAGGGATCGAGCATGCCACGCGGATGATCATGGATCATGCGGGCGGTGAGGCCTCTGACGTGGTGGTCGCGGGTAAGATACCTGATACTTCGCGTGCATATAAGCTGAACGCAAAGCGTGTGATCTCGCTGGTGGGGATGGATATTCCCGAGGCAACACAGCGGCAGTCTTTGACCGCGCTTGGGTTCCGCCTCGAAGGTGATATGGCCCATGTGCCAAGCTGGCGCCCTGATGTTCAGGGTGAGGCCGATCTGGTGGAGGAAGTGGCGCGGATTGCATCTCTGACGAAGCTTGAGGGTGTGCCGTTGCCGCGTTTGACTGCGGGCGTTCCGCGTCCTGTGATGTCACCCGTGCAACGGCGCGAAGTGGCAGCGCGGCGGACGGCTGCGGCGCTGGGTTATCATGAGTGTGTGACGTACAGCTTCATCGATCAGCCCTCGGCGGCGCTGTTTGGCGGTGGTACGGATGCAACGCGTCTGGAGAACCCGATCAGCAACGACATGAGCCATATGCGTCCGTCACTGTTGCCTGCGCTGTTGCAAGCGGCGGCGCGCAATCAGGCGCGTGGATTTGCCGATATGGCGCTGTTCGAGGTTGGCCCTGTGTTCACAGGTGGTGAGCCGGGTGAGCAGCACATGCAAGTGAGCGGTCTGCTGGTCGGACGCACGGGGCCTAAGGATGTCCTTGGCTCGGCGCGTGATGTGGATGTGTTTGACGTGAAGGCGGATGCCGAGGCGATTTTGGCCGCGATTGGCGCGCCTGCAAAGGTGCAAATCCTGCGCGGGGCGGACAACTGCTGGCACCCTGGTCGGCATGGAAAGATTTGCCTTGGACCCAAGAAAGTCTTGGGTGTATTCGGCGAAGTGCATCCCAAAGTGCTGTCCGAGATGGGCGTGAAAGGGCCAGCGATGGCGTTCACGCTCTATCCTGCGGAAGTGCCGCTCAAGCGTAAGGCGGGGGCCACGCGGCCTGCGTTGAAGGTCAGCGATCTGCAAGCGGTCGAGCGTGACTTTGCCTTTGTTGTGGATGCTGATGTCGAGGCGCTCACCTTGGTCAATGCGGCGATGGGGGCGGACAAGGCGCTGATTGACGACGTGCGCGTCTTTGACGAGTTCATCGGCGGTAGTCTGGGGGAGGGTAAGAAATCGCTTGCGCTGACTGTGCGTTTGCAGCCTCGTGAGCAGACCTTGAAGGATGCGGATATCGAGGCGGTTGGTGCCAAGGTTGTGGCTTCGGTTGCTAAGGCCACGGGTGGCGTGTTGCGCGGATAATCTCATCACTCCCGTTGATTGTAAGTGCGGGAGTGAGTTTATGGAAAAGACAGTCGGGCTGTGAGGAGTTTGTGATGTTGAAAGTGTATTTGTCGGGTGAAATTCACACCGATTGGCGTGATCAGATTATTGACGGTGCGGCAGAGCTTGATGTGCAATTCTCGGGACCAGTAACGGACCACGCGGCGAGTGATGATTGCGGCGTAGAGATTTTGGGCGCTGAAGCGGATAAGTTCTGGCATGACCGTAAGGGCGCGCAGATGAATGCGATCCGTACGCGCAAAGGGATCGCTGATGCGGACGTTGTCGTGGTGCGGTTTGGCGAGCAGTACAAGCAATGGAATGCTGCGTTCGACGCGGGCTATGCCGCAGCGCTTGGTAAATCCCTGATCATTCTGCATGGCGCGGATCATGCCCATGCCCTGAAAGAGGTTGATGCGGCGGCTCTGGCCGTTGCCTCCGAGCCTGCGCAGGTTGTGGATATACTGCGCTATGTTCTGACGGCGCAGCTGCCATAACGCGCACTGCTTGAGCGGGCGAGACCTTGTTTGCGGCGGCATGCCACCAGAGGTGGTGTGCGATGTGCTTGGAACCATTGGACAATACGCAATGCAAACTCCCGCTGGTTCGATAGTATCGACCCTTTTGGGAGCCCCATGTGGTGCTTTGCTTCTGATCGAAGGGGCCAGACGCTCGCGATTTCCCCATAAAAATAAGGTGGCGCGCCTGAATTGGTATGCTAGTGCGTAACGCAACGGACCAAAGGGTGGGAAAGCCTGCGGCCGATAACACTTTAAGGGACAAAACACATGATTAACGAATTCAAAGATTTTATTGCCAAAGGCAACGTCATGGATATGGCTGTTGGTATCATCATCGGTGCAGCATTCACTGCAATCGTTGGTTCACTGGTAGCAGACATCATCAACCCAATCATCGGCCTGTTCATGGGCGGCGTTGATTTTGCTGGCCTGTCCGCATCCGTTGGCGAAGCAACATTCACCTATGGTAACTTCATCATGGCGATCATCAACTTCCTGATCATCGCATTTGTTGTGTTCATGCTGGTTCGCGCCGTGAACAAAGCAAAAGGCCCAGAGCCAGTGGTTGAAGCAGCACCTGCAGGCCCGACACAAGAAGAGCTGTTGGCTCAAATCTTGGTTGCTCTGAAGAAGTAAGAAGGCATCAGCCTTTTAGGTAGGAAGGGGGTCGCATCGCTGCGGCCCCCTTTTTCGTTTATGCGATGGCTTGTTCTGGAGTGATGTAGGTCATCCCCAAAGCTTCACCGACTGCGGCATAGGTGATCTGGCCCGCATGAACATTCAGACCCGCCAGCAGGTGCACGTCGTCGGCGCAGGCTTGCTTCCAACCTTTGTTAGCCAGCGCCATCATGAAGGGCATGGTCGCATTGCCAAGGGCGATGGTAGAGGTGCGCGCAACAGCACCGGGCATGTTGGCAACGCAGTAGTGCATGATGCCGTCCACGTTATAGATCGGGTCTTGGTGCGTGGTGGCCTTGGATGTCTCGAAACAACCGCCTTGGTCAATCGCAACGTCCACGAGGGCTGCTCCAGGCTTGAGCTCGGAGAGCTGGGCGCGGGTGATCAACTGCGGAGCGGCGGCACCAGGAATGAGGACCGCACCGATGATCAGGTCGGCCTGACGGGCCAGCTCAATCGTGTTGCCGGCAGAGGCGAAGCTGGTCTTGAAAACGCCGGAGAAGGCATCGTCGAGGTAGCGCATGCGAACAAGCGAGCGGTCGAGGACGGTTACATCGGCACCCATACCGGCAGCGACACGCGCGGCATGTGTACCAACGACACCGCCGCCGATGACGACAACCTTCGCAGGTCCAACACCCGGAACGCCGCCCATCAGAACGCCGCGACCGCCATTGGCTTTTTGCAGGGTCCATGCACCGACTTGAGGAGCGAGCTTGCCTGCGACTTCGGACATTGGCGCTAGCAGGGGAAGGCCGCCGTTGCGGTCGGTTACGGTCTCGTACGCGATGCAGGTTGCGCCAGATGCGATAAGGTCCTTTGTCTGCTCTGGATCGGGAGCGAGGTGGAGGTAGGTAAACAGTACTTGGCCTTCGCGCAGCATCTTGCGCTCTACGGCTTGGGGCTCTTTCACCTTAACGATCATATCAGCTGCGGCGAAGATTTCGGCGGCAGTGGCGATGATATCAGCACCTGCGGCAACGTAATCTGCATCTTCAAAACCGGCACCTGCGCCCGCGTTTGTCTCGATGATGACGCTATGGCCTGCTTGCACAGCTTCATAGGCGGCGTTCGGCGTCATGCCGACGCGGAACTCTTGTGGCTTGATTTCTTTTGGGCAACCGATTTTCATGGAAATATCCTCCTCCGATGATTGGGATGAGAGATACGCCTGTTTCGTTGCAATTGGGTGGCGATTATGGGTCGCTAAGTGGGGCTATGTTCGAATAGTCTGCGGATAAATGTCACTAACACGCAAAGGTATTGCGCTTATGTTGGATAGTATAGACCGAAAGCTCCTCGCCGCATTGCAGCAACGCGGACGTATGTCGAATGCGGAGTTGTCCGAACAGGTGAACCTGTCGCCATCGGCGTGTCATCGCCGTGTGCAGCGTTTGGAGGCGGAGGGGTATATCCGCGATTATGTGGCGCTGCTGGATGCACGCAAGCTGGGGGTGCCGACGACAGTGTTTGTCGAGATCACATTGCAGGGCCAAGCGGATGAAGTGCTGGAAGCGTTCGAGAAGGGCGTGCGGCGTATTCCTGATGTGTTGGAATGTCACCTGATGGCAGGATCGGCGGATTATCTGCTTAAGGTCGTGGCAGAAGATACTGAGGATTTTGCCCGTATCCACCGCCAATATCTGGCGCGCTTGCCAGGGGTGGGGCAGATGCAGTCGAGCTTTGCATTGCGCACGGTATGTAAGACGACGGCGTTGCCTGTTTGAGGGGGCGTTTTGATTTGAGTCAACGCCCCTCCGATCTGCAACCGTTAGTCTGATGGCAACACTCTGAAGGGGGATAGCCATGATTGATGTAAAAAACGGTACGCAGGAAGGTCTGTTGGAGGTGCATATGTCGGCGCCAGTTACGGATAAAGACTACGCCGAGGTGCTTATGCCAGCGCTTGATGAAGCACTTGCCACTACAGAGCACCTACGCATGCTGGTGGTGATGGATGCTGATCTGGGTGATTTCACTATGGGTGCGCTGTGGGATGATGCGAAGATGGGAATCACCCGTTGGGGGGGATTTGACCGGATTGCCATCGTCACGGCGAATGCGGCTATGACGCGGCTTGTGCGGGGGTTCTCTATTTTCATGCCCTGTCCCGTAAAGGTCTTCCCGAAATACTCTGAAGATGAAGCGCGGTTGTGGTTGTACGAATCCCTTGGCGCGATCCACCAGACGGATTTGGGCGATGGCGTGCTGCATGTTGCCTTGCTCGGCAAGGTCGAGGCCGAGGTTTACGGCGAAGAGACCGAAGACTTGAATGCCTTCATCCGTGAGAACGAGCGTTTTCGCCTACTGCTCGATATCCGTCGGTTCGATGGCTGGCAGGGGCTGAGTGCGATGGCGGCGCATTTCCGTCTTGTTCGCGATCATGTCGGCCAGTTGGAAAAGGCGGCGATCGTCGGCAATGCAAGCTGGAAATCTATGGTTGTTGAGGTGGTAAAACGTCTGATTGGTGCTGAGGCGCGGTACTTTGACAATAATGAATTTGACGCCGCACAAGCTTGGATCAAGTCGGACTAAGGCCCGTCAGAACAAGAAAGCCCCCGATACCATGGCTATCGGGGGCTTCTATTCTTTTGCTTAGCAAGAGAAGTATGACTTACATCATACCTTCGCGCTGGAGCTTTTTCCGTGCCAGTTTTCTGGAACGGCGGATCGCTTCGGCTTTCTCGCGTGCTTTTTTCTCGGAAGGTTTCTCGAAATGTTGCTTGAGCTTCATTTCACGAAACACACCCTCGCGCTGAAGTTTTTTCTTCAGGGCGCGCAGCGCTTGATCGACGTTGTTATCACGAACACTAACCTGCATGTGGTTTTCACCACCTTTCTAGTTTGAAGTTGCAAGGATTTGCAGGAAGTGGTGCTTTAGCAAAGCCGTGCTATATTGTCTAGTGTCTTGACCCGAACGGAGCATCGCCATGACCACTGACAAAACATCGCCGAAAGACCAGCTTTTACAGGCAGCTTTGATGCATGTGCCGTTTGATGGCTGGTCGCAGGCCACGTTTGACGCCGCGATTGACGATTCGGGCATAGAGCGGGCGGTCGCCCAGAGTATTTGCCCCCGCGGCGCCGTTGATCTGGCGATTGCCTATCATGCGCAGGGCGATGCTGCGATGCTTGCGCGGATGGCTGAGACTGACATGGGCGCGATGAAATACAGCGAACGGGTAGCCGCTGCAGTACGGTTCCGGCTTGAGGCGATCGAGGACAAGGAAGTGGTGCGGCGCGGGTCAGCGCTTTTTGCGTTGCCGATGTATGCAGGGGATGGAGCAAAGGCGATTTGGGGCACAGCGGATGCGATCTGGACCGCACTTGGTGACACCTCCGAGGATGTGAACTGGTACACAAAACGGGCGACTTTGAGCGGGGTGTACTCTTCGACGGTCCTGTATTGGTTGGGTGACACCAGCGAGGATCATACTGAGACGTGGGCATTTCTGGACCGGCGGATTGAGAATGTGATGCAAATAGAAAAACTCAAGGCGCAGGTCAACAACAGCCCTATATTGTCTAAGTTGATGGCGGGCCCGAACTGGTTGCTAAGTCATGTGAAGGCGCCGCAAAAAGTGCCTGCGTCGAACCTGCCTGGGCGTTGGACGCGCCCCTGAAGCGTTTGGCGCTTTTCGCGCCGCATTGCGGATGCTAGATCGCGGGGTAGTTTTTAATCCCGAAGGATACTGCTCGCGTGACATCGACTGCTCCCTTGCTACATTTGGACAATATCGGTTTGGTGATCGACGGGCGCGATATCTTGCGCGGTGTGTCTGTGCGGACCGATGCTCGGCGGGTCGCCGTGCTGGGGCGCAACGGGTCGGGTAAAACCACGCTCGCGCGGGTGATGGCGGGGCTGCAAAAAACGTCTGGCGGCACTGTGCGGATTGCGGATGTTGACGTGGCGCGGGACAGACGTGGTGCCTTGGGTGTGGTTGGAATTCTGTTCCAGAACCCTGACCACCAGATTATTTTTCCGACCGTGGGCGAAGAGCTTTCTTTCGGTTTAACCCAAATGGGTTTGGGGAAGGGGCAGGTGCAGGAACGTGTCGCGCAGACGCTGGCGCGTTTTGGCAAGTCTGCATGGCTGGAGGTGGCGGTGTATCAGTTGTCACAAGGGCAGCGGCAGTTGGTCTGCCTTATGGCGATCCTTGCGATGAACCCAAAGGTGATCATTCTGGACGAGCCGTTTGCGGGCCTCGATATTCCAACGGCGATGCATCTGGCGCGCGTGCTCGACGGGGCCGAGGCGGCGCTGGTCCATATAACCCATGATCCGCGCATGATTGAGGGCTATGATTACGCGATTTGGATTGAGGGTGGCGCGGTTGAGATGCAGGGGACTGCAGCCGAAATTGCTCCAGCATTTGAAGCGGCCATGCGAGAGCTGGGAGCGCGCGATGATCTCACTGACCTCACCAGTTAGGACCCGCGCCCATGATTGGCCTGCGGGGGGCAAGCTGCTGGCGCTGTGTCTCGCGTCGGTTGCATTGTTTGCGGCGCGGGACTTATGGCTACAGGTCGGGGCAGCGGCTGGCGTGCTGACCCTTTATGCGCTCCCGGGACGGATCTTTCTACGGCACGGGATGCGGCGACTTTGGCCGCTTTGGCCATTTGTAGTGGTGTTGATTGCGTGGCATTTGGCGACGGGTGTGCCGCGCGAGGGCGCGATCATCGCGTTGCGAATGCTAAGCGCGGTGGGACTTGCCAATCTGGTGACAATGACAACAGCGCTGTCAGATATGATGGCTGTGGTGAATTGGCTGCTGCGTCCCTTTGCGCGCCTTGGCGTCAATTTGCGCGGGATAGAGCTTGCCGCCGCGATGGTGATCCGCTTTACCCCCGTTCTAGCGCAGAAGGGGAGCGCACTGGCACTGGCATGGCGGGCGCGTTCGCGCAGGCGTGCGGGTTGGCGAGTGATCGTACCCTTTATGGTGCTGGCGTTAGATGATGCGGACCACGTGGCAGAGGCGCTACGGGCACGCGGTGGATTTGAAATGGATAATGGAAGATGAGTATGGAACGGAATGTAGCGCAAATTGCGCTGTTTGCGGCGTTAATCGCAGCGCTTGGATTGATCCCACAGCTGACGCTGGCCTTTGGTGTGCCGATCACGGCGCAGAGCCTTGGGGTGATGTTGTGTGGCACAGTGCTGGGCGCGCGTCGCGGTGGCCTTGCAGCACTGCTGTTTGTGGGCCTGGTCGCGATTGGCCTACCTCTGCTCGCGGGTGGTCGCGGTGGTTTGGGCCTATTCACGGCGCCGACGGCAGGGTTCATCATCGGCTTTCCCTTTGCTGCGTTTGTGACGGGTTTGGTGATGGAGCGGTTGAGTGGGATTGCTGTCGGCTGGGCTGCGGGCATTGCAGCTATTCTCGGTGGTGTTGTGACACTCTATGTCTTTGGCATTGGGGGGCTGGCGTTCGTACTGGGTAAGTCCGTAGGAGAGGCAGCTCTGTTGGTGACGGCGTTCATTCCGGGTGATTTGATCAAGGCTGTACTTGCGGGATTGATTACGGCGGCATTGTTCCGCGCGCGGCCGCACAGCGTATTGTCACGCAGTTAGAGCCAACGCTGTTGCGATGCCGCCCGCCGCTGCGATTGTGGCGAGGCCGGTACCGCCGCTTTTGCGTAGGTCATAATAAAGGCGCACGGCATTAATAGTTCCCGATGCGCCGATGGGGTGGCCGCGCGCGAGCGCGCCACCGCCCATGTTTACGTAATCGGGGTCAAGCTGTGCGCCCCGCACGCAGGCGATGGCTTGAGCCGCGAAGGCTTCCATTACTTCTGCGTGGGTGATGTCTTTGGCGCTTAGCCCTGTTTTGGCGAAGGTCGCCTCTATTGCAGCGAGAGGGGCGATGCCGGGGAGTTCGGGTTTGTCCCCTTTGGTGGCGCCGCCCAGCAGGGCGATGCCTTGAACGCCGACCTGCTTTGCCATCCGTTCTGAAACCACCACGCAAAAGGCGGCGGCATCTGCTGCCACGGCCATATTCGCGACAGTGATGCTGCCATTGACAACCTTGGCGCGGGCGGCAAGGGCGGGAGTCATGTTGCGGGTGAAAGGATCGGTTCGCTGATCTTGGAGAATAACAATTTCATCAGAATGTGACGTCGCCAATCGCGCTTTTGAATGGCTTTGAACCGCCCAATCGTCCTGATCCTCGCGGGTAATGCCATAGGTGGTGGCAAGGGTATTGGCCGCATCAGCCATGTCGGGGTCACGGGCGGGCCAAGGGGCAAAGGGCGGCTGGTCGTAGAACTCTGGCGGGCGACCGTCGGGATAGGTGCGCAGCCGTTGGGGACGGCGGGAGTAACTTTCGACACCACCAGCGAGGACGACATCAGCAGCACCGCTTTCGACCATGGCTTTTGCAAGGAGGAGTGCATCAAGGCCTCCTGCACATTGGCGATCAATGCTCAGCCCCGCGACGTGTTCAGGCAAACCAGCAGCGAGGGCGATGAGGCGTGCGGGATTGCCGCCACCGCCAATTGCATTTGAGACGATGACTTCGTCAACTTGTGCGGGATCAATCGCCGCTTGGGACAGTGCGGCGCGCACGATGGGGGCGCCGAGCATTTCGAGTGTGAGCGTGGAAAATGCACCACCACGGGGGACAACTGCACTGCGGCAGGCGGCGATTATTTGCGCGGTCATACGGTGGATCCTATAAGGGCCGCGATGCGGACGAGATCGGGTTTGCCTGACGGGAGGATTGGGAAGGGGGCGAGGAAGACGACTTCGCGTGGAAGGGCCATATGGTGCTCCTTGAAATGGTTGAGCAAGGCCGCGCGGCGGTCTGTATTTTCGGTGCCTTCGACAGCAACGATCAGGTGATGACCGCGCATCGGATCAGGCCGTGCCAGAACGGCGCACTGGATGATGCCCTCCAGCGACATGAGGTGTGCTTCGATCTCTTCGGGATAGACCGTCTTATCGGAGATATTGAACACGCGGCCTGCCCGACCTCGCAGATGGAGATAGCCCTCATTATCAAGTCTTCCGACTTCGCCAAGGGTGAGCCAGTCCCCTTCGCGTTGTGTGTGGCTGCTGTCTCCATGCAGGTAGCCTTCAAATAGATAAGGGCTGCGCACCCACAGAGTGCCGGCCCCAGTATCATCCGGATCGCGGACGGAGATTTCGACATGCGGGTAGGGGCGTCCAACGGAGCCCGTGGGCGTCTGGTCATCGCTTAGGGTGATGAAGCTCGTCTCCGCTGCGCCGTAGAAAACGTGAATAGCCGCGTTGGGACAAAGAGAAGTGATGTGGGTGCGGGTTGCGCCACTCAGCGTTCCGCCGCCACAAAGGATCAGGCGGACGTGGGACAGGGTTTTTCCGGTGGGGAGCAGACGTAGTTGGGTTGGGGTGGCATAGAGGACGGTGCAGCGCGCGCTGTGCAGTGTGTCGCTTTGCGCAGTCGGTTTCAACGGTGACAGGGCATGGACGGTCAGGCCAAGGTGTAGCCCTTCGAGCACGCCATAAAGTGCGAGTGAATGGCTGAGAGCGCCAAGGACGGCGATGCTGTCTTTGCTGGTGTAAGCGAAATGAGCAGCGTTCGTTTCGAAGCTGGATATCCATGACTTTTGGGTGCGCAGGATGACTTTGGGTGTGCCAGACGTGCCGCCTGTGAGAGTCGCGAAATGGTCAGGAGCAAGGGTGCCGAGATTTGGCGGCAGGGTATCGCTTACGCAGAATGGGGATCGGTTCCCCAGCGCTCTGTCTAAACCTTCAAACGCTTTGGCAAGAGGGTGCGCAGGGATATGGGCGGTGGCAGAACCATCAGTGCGCAGAACTTCCTCGCGTCCCGCAAAGGCGCGTGCATCGGGGTGCCTTTGGAAGCGGGAAAGCATTTTGGTATCCTTGTTTTTGGCAACCCTAACAAAGTGCTGCGTGGCTGGCCATATTTGGCTGTACACCCAGAGACGCAGAACTATGCTCGCCACAACAAGAACGCTTTGGAGGAGCGAGCCATGACACAGATGATGCGTGCTGTAGAAATCACAAAACCCGGTGGACCAGAAGTCCTGAAAGAAACGCAGCGCCCTGTGCCCGTGCCTGCGCAGGGGCAGGTGGTGATTAAGGTTGCTTGGGCAGGTGTGAACCGTCCTGATGCGTTGCAGCGGGCAGGTGCTTATGCGCCGCCGCCAACAGCAAGTGATCTGCCAGGGCTGGAAGCGTCTGGCGAGGTTGTAGCACTTGGTGATGGCGTGACGGGTATTGCGATTGGTGATCAGGTATGTGCGCTTTTGCCCGGTGGTGGTTACGCTGAATATGTGGCGACCCCTGCGGCGCATTGCCTGCCCGTGCCAAAAGGAATGGGAATGAAAGAGGCGGCGTGTTTGCCCGAAACATTCTTTACCGTATGGTCGAACGTATTCATGCGCGGCGGCCTAAAGGCAGGGGAGCGGATACTGATCCATGGTGGGTCCTCTGGTATCGGGACGACAGCAATCCAGCTTGCCAGTGCCTTTGGTGCGCGGGTGTTTGTGACGGCGGGCAATGCAGAGAAATGCGCGGCATGTGTTGAGCTTGGTGCAGAGCGTGCCATCAACTACCGCGAAGAGGATTTCGTCGAAGTGATGAAGGCCGAAGGCGGTGCTGATGTGATCCTCGACATGGTTGGCGGGAGTTATATTGCACGCAATATTGACGCGCTCGATATGGAAGGACGTCTGGTTCAGATCGCATTTCTGGGTGGCGCAAAAGCCGAGATCAACTTTGCTCCATTGATGATGAAGCGGTTGACTATGACGGGGTCGACCCTTCGACCGCAGTCGGATCTGGCCAAAGGCGGTATCGCAACAGAGCTCCGCGAGGCAGTTTGGCCGCTGTTGGAAGCGGGTCGCGTAGCACCTGTTATGGACAGTGAATTTGCCTTTGAGGATGCGGCGGGTGCGCATGCACATATGGAAGCCAGCCAGCACATCGGGAAGATCGTGCTGAAAGTTGGGGGCTGATCCAAAGGACGCGCTGACGCGCGATTACATATTTTATTCGAGGCCGAACGTGGGAGACTGCGTTCGGCCTTTTTCGTCGGGATATGAGTTTATGGGCAAAATAAAGAAATGGTTGGTTAGCGTAGTGGTGTGAAGAGAGCGTCGCGCATTTTGCAATCGTGGATCACATCGCTGCCGCAGGGAGTCGGTTTGAGGTCTTTCGACAGACAGATTCGGGCCTCTTGGATGTACCCTTGGCGGCAGGTAATGGTGATGCTGTCGCGGGTGAGGGACGGATTTTCCTTTATAAAGGCGTCCTCAACGACGGAGGCGGGAAGCTTCACGGTGCGGTTGAGTTTGCGAAATACGGGCGGACGAGTGATCGTCGCGTAAGCTTCGCGCGAGACGGCGTAATATTCGGATGCGCTCAGGTCTGTGCAGGTGCCGTGTTTTTTCCATTGGTGCCACGCGAGGCCGCCTGTGCCCATGATGTCGGCCATGTCGGCGGTCATGCCGCGCGAAGGTGGTCGCTTGGCAGTCTGACAAAAGGATGGATAACCGCGGTGGAATTGAGGCCAGAGGCCGTGCAAAATCCAGCCGTGATCTTCACGGGTGTCGCACTGAGGGGAGTTACGCGCGTCCCCTTCGAGCGCGCACCAGTTGGCTGACCAACTGAGCGCCATGACGTAATAATCGAAGTCGCCTGCGCGCTCCCCTTCGGCACGGGCGGTTAGCGCCGCGAGCGACAGGATCAAGCTGAGTAGAATGGGGCGCATCTGGGGTCTTTCCTTATGGGCGGTCATTCTCTATATAAGGCACAAGTTCCCCCAAATTGGAAACGGTTCTGGCCTGCCAGGACAGCCTAAGTCAGGCGACGGGGAAGGTGCGTTTATAGGAGAGAGACATGGGCAAACCGATTATGGCAAAAGCCACCGCAGTATGGTTGGTGGATAACACGACGATCAACTTCAAGCAGATCGCGGATTTCGTGGGCATGCATGAGTTGGAAGTACAGGGTATCGCTGACGGTGATGTCGCTGCGGGTGTTAAGGGATTTGACCCGATTGCCAACAACCAACTGACCCAGGAAGAGATCGACAAAGCGCAGGCCAGCCCTCTGCACAAGCTTGAGCTGAAGTTCAACGCCGCTGCTGCGGGTGAGGAAAAGCGCCGTGGTCCGCGCTATACTCCGCTTTCCAAGCGTCAGGATCGGCCCGCCTCTATCCTGTGGTTGGTGAAGTTCCACCCAGAGCTGTCTGATGCGCAAGTGAGCAAACTGGTTGGTACAACGAAGCCAACCATTCAGGCGATCCGCGAGCGCACACATTGGAACATCTCCAACATCCAGCCGATTGATCCTGTTGCCTTGGGTTTGTGTAAGCAGTCCGAGCTTGATGCGATGGTTCAAAAAGCGGCGGCCAAAAAGGCAGCTGAAGGTGGCGTAATGTCCGATGACGAGCGTCGCAAACTGGTCAGCACCGAGCAGAGCCTTGGTATGGATACAGAGCCGAAAATCCCGTCTGCTATCGAGGGGCTGGAAACATTCACATTGTCGACCGACCTTCCCGATGAAGAAGACGAGAAGAAAGACAGTGATTTCAGGGATGCGGAGAGCTTCTTCAACATTCCTGATGCGGGTGATGATGAGGAAGACGACGCAAAGTAAGCGGGTTTGCTGATTTGATTTAAAAGGGGGCGTCCTGTTTGGGGCGCCCCTTTATTCGTCTGGGGGCTAAATCTGCTTACGTGCGCGCATGGCAGCAGTGATGGTGCCATCGTCGAGATAGTCGAGCTCACCGCCGATAGGCACACCTTGGGCCAGTGATGTAAGCTGAACCTGCCCCTCAAGTTGGTCCGCGATGTAATGCGCGGTTGTTTGGCCATCAATGGTGGCGTTGAGGGCAAGGATGACTTCGGTGATCTCTTCGCTTTGCACACGGTCGATGAGGCGAGGGATACGCAGCTCTTGGGGGCCTATTGCGTCGAGGGCCGAGAGCGTGCCGCCAAGGACGTGATAGCGGCCTTTGAACACGCCAGAGCGCTCCATCGCCCAAAGGTCGGCCACGTCCTCGACCACGCAAAGTTCGCCGTTGGCGCGCTTGTTACTGTCACAGATGTCGCAAATGTCGGCGGTGCCTACGTTGCCGCAGTTTAGGCATTCGCGTGCCGTTGCCGCAACGGTTTGCATCATGTCGGCCAAGGGGCTGAGCAGGAGAGCGCGTTTGCGGATGAGGTGGAGCACGGCACGGCGTGCAGAACGGGGTCCGAGGCCAGGGAGTTTGGCCATCAGCTCGATCAGGGCGTCGATGTCGCGGGTGGAACTCATTGGACTACGCTCGCGACATCTGTGGGTTTGAGTTTAAGTGCAAAATAACGAAGGTGGTTGGTGCTTAGAACGGCAGCTTCATGCCTGCGGGAAGGCCCATGCCTTCGGTAAGTTTGCCCATTTCTTCGGCGGCACGTTCGGACGCTTTGCCTTGCGCATCTTTGATGGCGGCGAGGATCAGGTCTTCAACGACTTCTTTGTCGTCACCGTTGAAGATGGACGGATCGATATCGAGGCTTTTCAGCTCACCTTTGGCGGTGCAGGTCGCTTTCACAAGGCCCGCGCCGGATTCACCAATGACCATGATGTTGTGCATTTCTTCCTGCATCTCGGCCATTTTGCCCTGCATCTCTTGGGCTTTTTTCATCATTCCGGCCATATCGCCGAGGCCTGCTAGTCCTTTGAGCATGTCGTATCCTTTTTTGTTTTGGGCCGTCGCATGGCGGCATAAAAGCTTAGCACAGATATGGCACCACATAGGCCCATGAACAAGATGGGCGAGCCAATACATCCTTCTCGGGATGCTTCCCATGTCATGTCATCAAGATCGCGGGTCAGCATCATGGGGATGAATGCGACCCATATCAGGGCGAGGATAAGGCAAGCAATCCTCCAGCCGTACCATATTGCAAGCACGGTCGCCGCAAGCAGAATGATCTGGGAGGGGGAGGTCAGCAGGATGATGGCTTCGGACCATGCGGTTGTTGGTGTGCCATCCCAAAGAGGGCGCTCTTTATCGCAAACTTCGGCAAAGGCGGTGGTTGGTAGCAACATGATGCAAAGCCATAAGCGTTGCATCAGCTATCCTCAAACGGATCCCATTCGTCCTCAACTTCGGGCAGCGCCTCACTCACCGCGGCGGCGGCGATGTCTTGGGCGGTGCGGATCGACGTGATCTTGGCCTTTGGAAACTGTGCGAGGACGGCTTGCATCAGTGGGTGTGCCGTCGCATCCGCGCGCAATGCGTTCTCCTTTTCATCGCGCAGGCTTGCGATGGTAGGTGCGCCGCCGGAGTTGACCAGAGTGACAGCCCAGCGGTTACCTGTCCACAGTTGCAGAGCGTTGCCCAACCGTTGTGCAAGGTCGCGAGGGGCAGCATCGGTGGGGACAAATTCGATCCGACCGGGGCGGTAAGCGGCAAGTTGGAGGGAGGTTTCGACCTCAACCAACAGTTTTACATCGCGGTTGTGGCGGATAAGTTCCAGCACATGCTCGAATGTGGGATAATGTGCGTGGGCCGCATCAGGATCGCGGGCGAGTGCGGCGCTCTGACCAGAGGCATTCGGTTGCGCGGCCATGCGGGTTTGGGCGTGATTTATCGCTTGGGTATTGCCGCCTTGCGGGGAGGCACCTGTATGAAGCGCGCCGCCGCCGCCAGTGGGCGCGGGTGTGTTTTGCAAGGTGCGCACCAACTCGTCCGGAGACGGCAGATCGGCCACATGCGTAAGGCGGATGACCGCCATTTCGGCAGCCATCATTGCGTTGGGCGCAGCAGAGACTTCCTCCAACGCTTTGAGAAGCATTTGCCAAAGGCGGGTGAGCACGCGGATCGGTAGGGCGTCAGCCATCTGGCGTCCACGGTCACGCTCTTCAGGGGAAATTGTGGGGTCTTCGGCGGCGTCTGGGGTAATTTTCACCACACTGATCCAGTGGGTGATTTCGGCTAGATCGCGCAGAACGGCCATCGGGTCTGCACCTTCGGCGTATTGCGCGCCAATCTCGGTTAGTGCGCCAGCAGCATCGCCGCGCAGGATCATGTCGAGCAAGTCAAGCACGCGGGAGCGGTCTGCGAGGCCAAGCATGGCGCGAACTTGCAGCGCGGTTGTCTCGCCTGCGCCATGGCTGATTGCTTGGTCGAGCAGGGAGGTCGCGTCACGGGCGGAGCCCTCAGCGGCACGGGTGATGAGGGCGAGGGCATCGTCGGCAATCTCAGCGTTCTCGGCGCCCGCGATTTTTTGCAGCAGTGCGATCATAACTTCGGGCTCGATCCGGCGCAAATCAAAGCGCTGGCAGCGAGAGAGGACAGTCACGGGTACTTTGCGAATTTCGGTGGTGGCGAAGATGAATTTGACGTGCTCTGGTGGCTCCTCGAGTGTTTTCAGCAGTGCATTGAATGCACCAGTCGAGAGCATGTGCACCTCATCGATGATGTAAACTTTGTATCGTGCAGAGGCGGCACGGTAGTGCACGGAATCAATGATTTCGCGGATGTTGGCGACGCCTGTGTTGGATGCAGCATCCATCTCGATGACGTCAACGTGGCGACCTTCCATGATGGCGGTGCAATGCTCGCACTCTCCACAAGGTTCGGTCGTGGGACCAGCGTTGCCGTCGGGCCCGATGCAATTCATGCCCTTCGCGATGATACGTGCGGTGGTGGTTTTGCCCGTGCCACGGATGCCCGTCATGATGAAGGCTTGTGCGATCCGGTCTGCCTCGAACGCATTTTTGAGAGTGCGCACCATCGCTTCTTGCCCCACCAGATCGGTGAAGGTTTCGGGGCGGTATTTACGCGCGAGCACGCGATAGGCGGAAACGTCTGACATGAAAGTCCTGAATGTTGGATTCGGGCGTTGTTTCTAAAGTAGGGCGTGTCGGCGCTGGGGGCAACGGGGCGTAGTGGATTGCAGAGCTAGAGCGCCCAAAGAATGCCGCCTGTGGCCAGCGCACCGATGGCCAGAATGATCGAGATGACCAGCATGCGGCGATGCGGTTGTGCATGGGCGTTATTGTCATTGAGGCGCGACAGAGTTTGCGCCGCTGACGATTGTGCGGCCCAAAAGATAAATACGGCGAGAATAATGAATATGCTCGCCACCGATTTTGCAATCCATGTCGGCTCGAACGAGGCAAAGACGGCACGTAGGCCGACGGCAAGCGCGACGGAGGCCATGCCCGTACGCATCCACCCTGCAAAGGTGCGTTCATTCGCCAGAATGGTGCGATCTTCGGCCCAATCGGTGCGTTCTTCAGCAAGGTCATTGTTTTGTGACATTGAACTTTCGTAGGACAATGGTGTTAAGCTGGCAAGTAAGTTTGATCAGGGAAGGACGATGGTATGCGGCTCAGAGGAATTCGACGCAGCAAGAATGTAGAGTTGCGTGGCGGCGGTACACGGAGTGCAGGCGCAAAGGGTGGTCTGGGGGTTGCTGGGGTGCTGGCGGTTCTTGCGATCGGGTATTTCACTGGAATCGACGTCTCGCCACTGTTGCAAGGCGGTAGCGTTTCGCAAGAGCAAGGCAGTAGCGGTGTACCTGATAGTGCCGCCACGGAATTTAGTTCGCAAGTCTTAACAACTACTGAACAGGTTTGGACCACTGTGTTTCGTGACCAGTTGGGGCGTGAGTATGCCCCGCCGAAACTGGTGATTTTCAATGGGGTGACGCAGAGCCCGTGTGGCGGTGCCAACGGGGCAACGGGTCCGTTTTATTGCCCTGCGGACAGCAAAGCTTATCTCGATACGGAATTCTTCACTGCGCTTGATCGTCAGATGGGTGCGGGCGGTGATTTCGCTGCAGCCTATGTCATCGCGCATGAAGTGGCCCATCACGTCCAAAATGAGTTGGGTATTTTGCCGAAGGTGAATGCTGCGCGTCAACGAGGATCAGAGGTGGAGGCCAACGCGCTTACTGTGCGTCTTGAATTGATGGCAGATTGTTTGTCAGGGATCTGGGCGCGCAACGTTCAGGGGCTAATGGAGCGCGGTGATCTTGAGGAGGCGCTCAACGCAGCGCGCAAGATCGGGGACGACCACCTGCAACGCCAAGCGGGCCGTGTTCCGCAGCCGCATACATTTACACATGGAACGTCGGAGCAGCGCGCAGGCTGGTTCGGTCGTGGCTTTGACACTGGTGATGTGGGGCAGTGTGATACATTCGCGGCTGCGCAGCTGTGAAGGCGGCGGTTCCCAGTCGGCGTTTCTTGTCGAAGGGGGGGCTGCCCTCTCGGTAGCATTCTTCGAATGCCGCTGACAGGCGTCACATTCTGCTGTGCAGTGTGTGACTAGGTGAGAGATTGATAACGACCCAAGTGGGACTCGTTGTGGCTGCTGCCTTCCGGCTCTGACCAGGTTGGCGAGGCACCTGCCCGCACCAACCTCTCGATTGCAGATATAGGCAAAGGTTGTGCGTGCTGCAAGACTAGAGCGTGATTGAAAGGCGGATAAAGCCTTCAGGCGTGGTCGATAGTAGTTTTGGTTGTAGATGTTTGATGTCTGAAATGCTGGCCAGCGCTTCTGGATGTGTCAGAATGGTTGCCTCGATCCCGCCCAACGGTGCGAATCGCCACGGTGGAGTGATCTCCCACGGGGCAGGTTCGCTTCGATTGAGAACATCTATCATCGCATCTTGGAGTGGTGCCTCGATGCGGCAAACAATCTCAGAGAGGGGTGTTGAAGGGTAGCCGCCCCCACCAGTCGCGCGGAACTGGTTGGTGGCAAGGATGAAGGGTTGGTCCGCTGTGATTGGCACGCCATTGTACTCAAGCTGCGAAATGCGTTGGTAAGGCGGTGCGCTTGGGTCGATAACATAGTGCAGGCCAAAGATGGTATCGAACTGGAACGCAGGAACGTTCGGATCGACGAGCATCTGGGGAGTTTTCTGCGCGGACAACCTTGTGAACAATAGTGCTGCATGCTCGAGCCAGTTGCGGATTTGACTGCCTGTAATCCGGATACCTACGGTCTGGTTCGCGAACGGATTTAACCCAGCGATATGGCGGCGCATCACGGGGCCTTCGGGAATGTGTACAAAGTTGCTTGGCCCGTCGCGTCCTCCTGCACCGTGTGCGGCTGAACTGCTCAAGATAGGGAGGTGTGCCAAGGCGCTGTCGCGCAATGCTTCGCTGACTTGCCGATGTTGGGCCAAAGCATTGAGGCGTTGTGTGGGCGCGGGGCTAACCAAAGAAAAATAGCTGTGGAGTGGGGTAGGTGCGGTAGCGACTTTCTCCGTCAGTTTGGTTCTAACGTGTTCATGGGACTGCTTGGCGAAGGCTGCTATCTCTGCATCAGGCAGAGTATCCGCACCGTTGGGCCGTAGGCTGCAGTGATGATCGCGTACTGTCCAACCCCGCGTGCGATCATGGTCGAGCGTGAGGTCCATCACCCCAAGATCGGACCCCGCATGACCTGGCATCAAGGTAGGAACGCCGCCCACGGTGCCGCTCTTTATGTCGACATCTTTTCTGGTGGTATAATCGATTGAGGGGAAGCGGCGGTGGGTGTGCCCGAGGATCAGCGCATCAATCTCCCCCGTTCTTACCAACTCGTGAGAGGCGAGCATATCTGTGTGGGTACTGTCAGCGTTGCCGACACCCATATGTCCC
>JBALTK010000033.1:0-25384 GCA_036964385.1 Sulfitobacter sp.
CCCCCGTGCGCAAAGGTGTGGCATGGGCCAAAAGCTGCTTCAGCGTTGTCCATGTGAAGCGTTGCCCGCCAATATCTGCGCGATATGTCATTGTAAAAGCCCACCACAGATCGCCGTGACCCTCAACATAAAAGGGCCGCGCCGGGGATGTGCGGCCCTGTGATGATCAGTTTTCAGGCAGATCAGATGTCGAGGGTATTGTCTTTTTCCCATTGGCTGAAATAGCCTGTAAAGCTGTTCCATTCCTGCTTTTTCATTTTGATGTAGGAAGTCGAGAATTCCTCGCCCATGGCAGCCTTCAGGCCGGTATCGGCGTCAAAGGCCCGCAACCCGTCGAGCATATTCAGCGGCAAAAGGGGGGCGTCTTTGATCAGGTGGCCTTCAGCGTACATATCAATGTCGCGGCGTTTGCCCGGATCTGCCTTGCTGCGGATACCCGACAGGCCCGCCGCTATGATGACCGCTTGCAAAAGATAGGGGTTCACCGCGCCGTCCGGCAGGCGCAGCTCGAACCGGCCGGGGCCGGGGACACGCACCATATGCGTGCGGTTGTTGCCCGTCCATGTGACGGAATTTGGCGCCCATGTGGCACCGGATGTGGTGCGCGGGGCGTTGATCCGTTTGTAGCTGTTCACGGTCGGATTGGTGATCGCGGGCAGGGCGCTTGCGTGTTTCATGATCCCGCCGAGGAAGTGGCGGCCCTGCTCTGACAGGCCCAACTCTGCGGTCTGGCTGCTGTCGTTTGCCTCCATCGCAAAGACGTTTTTGACGCCCTCCAGATCCCAGACGGAAATATGCGCGTGGCAGCCGTTGCCCGTCAGCCCCTCAACAGGTTTTGGCATGAAGGTGGCACGGTAGCCGTGTTTTTCCGCGACGGTTTTGACCATAAACTTAAAAAAACTGTGCTTGTCGGCGGTGGCAAGCGCATCGTCGTAATCCCAGTTCATCTCCCACTGGCCGTTCGCGTCCTCATGGTCATTCTGATAGGGGTTCCAACCCAGCTCGAGCATGTGGTCGGCGATCTCTTGAATGACCTCGAGGCGGCGCATGAAGGCCTGCTGGTCATAGCAGGGCTTGGCGGCGGTATCATATGGGTCGCTGATCTGCTCACCGTCCGGTGTCAGCAGGAAAAATTCCGCCTCGATACCGGTTTTGACGCGCATGCCCTGCTCGGCGGCCTCATCTATCAGACGGCGCAGCACGTTGCGCGGGGCTTGGGCCACTGGCTTGCCTTCCATGACGCAATCGGCGGGTACCCATGCAATCTCGCGGTTCCATGGCAAGATGATCACGGCCTCCGGGTCCGGCACAGCGAGCATATCGGGGTGGGCGGGGGTGAGGTCAAGCCATGTAGCAAAGCCCGCAAAGCCTGCCCCATCTTCCTGCATGTCCGCGATGGCGCGTGCAGGCACAAGCTTTGCCCGCTGCCCGCCGAACAGATCGGTAAAGCTGATCATGAAGTATTTTACGTTATTGTCGGCTGCAAATTTGGCTAAATCTGTTGTCATAGCAATGTTCCCTGTGGTGCAAAGAATGGGGCGCGTGCCCTGATGGCCGCGCCCTCGCTTTTTTCGGTTAGTAGGATGTGCCGGGTTTGCCGGGATACCAATCGGTTCCGGCAAGTGGGATTTTGGCCATGGCTGCTGCTTCCAGCGTCAGTGCACAGAGGTCTTCCGGCTCGAGGTTGTGCAGATGGCTTTTGCCACAGGCCCGCGCGATGGTTTGCGCTTCCAGCGTCATCACCTTGAGGTAATTGTTCAAGCGCCGTCCGCCCTCAATGGGGTCAAAGCGTTTCATCAATTCGGGGTCTTGCGTGGTGATGCCCGCCGGATCGCGCCCCTCGTGCCAGTCGTCATAGGCCCCTGCGGTGGTGCCAAGGGCGTTATACTCGGCCTCCCACTTGGGGTCGTTGTCACCAAGGGCGATGAGAGCCGCAGTGCCGATGGCGACCGCATCGGCTCCCATCGCCATGGCCTTGGCCACATCCGCCCCTGTGCGAATGCCGCCCGATACGATCAGCTGCACCTCGCGGTGCATGCCAAGGTCCTGCAAGGCACGCACGGCCTCGCGGATACAGGCTAGAATGGGCTGGCCCACGTTCTCGATAAACACATCCTGCGTGGCTGCGGTGCCGCCCTGCATCCCGTCGAGCACAACCACATCTGCGCCCGCTTTGACCGCAAGCGTGGTGTCGAAATAGGGACGTGCGCCGCCGACCTTGATATAGATCGGCACCTTCCAACCCGTGATTTCGCGCAGCTCGAGGATCTTGATTTCAAGGTCATCGGGGCCGGTCCAATCAGGGTGGCGGCAGGCAGAGCGCTGGTCGATCCCTTTGGGCAGGTTGCGCATCTCGGCCACGCGGTCGCTGATCTTTTGACCCAGCAGCATCCCGCCGCCGCCCGGTTTGGCCCCTTGGCCGACCACGATTTCAATTGCATCGGCGCGGCGCAGATCAACGGGGTTCATGCCGTAGCGTGAGGGCAGGTATTGATAGACAAGCTTGCTGGAGTGGCTGCGTTCCTCATTGGTCATACCGCCGTCGCCGGTGGTGGTCGATGTGCCCGCAAGAGTCGCACCGCGCCCCAACGCTTCCTTGGCGGGACCGGAGAGCGCGCCAAAGGACATGCCCGCAATCGTCACCGGGATATCCAGCTTGATCGGGTTCTTGGCAAAGCGGGTGCCAAGGGTGACGGAGGTTTCGCATTTCTCGCGGTACCCTTCGAGCGGATAACGGGACATGGACGCGCCCAGAAACAGCAGGTCGTCAAAATGCGGGAGCTTGCGCTTGGCGCCGCCGCCGCGGATGTCGTAGATGCCTGTCGCCGCCGCGCGCCTGATCTCGGCGTTGACGGGATTGGAGAAAGTGGCGGATTGGATGGGCGGCGTAAGGGGTGCGCCGTTGGATGTATCGGTCATGACTGTTCCTTAGTACGCATTGTCGATTTTGAAGGTGTAGAGCTGGCGCGCTGATCCGTAGCGTTTAAACTCCTCGGGTTTGGCATCTGCGCCTGCGCGCTCCAGCAGGTCGGCAAGGATCGCCAGATGTTCGGGGCGCATTTCCTTTTCGATGCAATCAGCGCCGAGGGATTTGACCGACCCGCGCACAAAGAGGCGCGCCTCATAGATACTGTCGCCCAAGGCATCGCCCGCGTCCCCGCAAACAACAAGATTACCCGACTGCGCCATAAACGCGGACATATGCCCGATGTTGCCCTGCACCACGATGTCGATGCCTTTCATCGAAATCCCGCAGCGCGAGGACGCATTGCCTTTTATCACGAGAAGCCCGCCGTGGCCTGTGGCACCGGCGTATTGGCTGGCGTCGCCGTCAATGATCACTGTGCCACTCATCATGTTTTCGGCAACACCGGGGCCAGCGGACCCTTTGATGTTGATGGTTGCCTGTTGGTTCATACCCGCACAGTAATATCCGGCGGACCCTTTCACGGTGACCTCGATCGAGGCGTCCAACCCGCAGGCAATCGCATGTGCTCCTTTCGGGTTGAGGATTTCCCATACGGTCTGGTTGGTGTTCTCTGCCTGCGCATGCAGGGTTGCATTCATCTCGCGCAGAGCGGTCTGCGCCATATCTATTGTCTGCATTCAGGCGACTTTCTCTGTGGTGGACTGATCGGTGTGGCTCCAGAAGTAGACGGCGGCGGGCTCCGGCTCCCAGACGCGGGCCTCCTCGATGCCGGGCAGGTCTACAAGCGCGCGGTACTCGGAGCCGAAGGCGACATAGCGGTCTGTTTCGGCCATCACGGCGGGCTTGCAGGCAATCGGATCGCGCACAACGCCAAAGCCGTCTTTAGTGCCGACGACAAAAGTGAAGAAACCGTCGAGATCATCGAGGCTGCTTTCAAGCGCCTGACCCAGCGTCGCACCCTTCTGCATCTGCCATGTGAGATAGGCGGCCCCCACTTCGGTATCGTTTTCGGTTTCGATGTGGATACCCTCGCGACGCAGTTTGCGGCGCAGGCTGGCGTGGTTGGACAGCGACCCGTTGTGCACAAGGCACTGGTCATTGCCGGTGTTGAAGGGATGCGCGCCCATGGTTGTGACAGCTGATTCTGTCGCCATGCGCGTGTGGCCGATCCCGTGAGTGCCTGACATCTGCTCAATTCCAAAGCGTGCTGCCACATCTTTGGGCAGGCCCACTTCCTTATAAATCTCCAGATTGTCTCCACGGCTCATGATCCGCAGGGCAGGATTGACCGTGGCAAGGGCGGCGCGGGCGTTCTCGATGGCGCCGTGCGGCACAAGCAAAACCGCATGTGTGCTGGCAGTTCTCATGCTGACCGGCGCGCCGATGACCTGGCCAAGGGCGACATCCAGCCCGACAAAGTCCACTTCCGGCATATCTGACTGCACGACAATTCTGGATTTACCCGTTGAATCATTTGAATAAATCGCGATGCCCGCACTGTCGGGGCCACGATCTGTCATCGTCACGAGCATCTTCGTGAGCATCGCGCCCAATTCTGGCTCAAGCGTTTTGTCCTTCAGGAATAACCCGACAATCCCACACATTTAGCTACCCTCATCTGTTGCCCTGCCCATTGCAGGTTGCTCGAATCGGAAGTTAGCATTGGGATTCATTGCAATCAACTGTAGGAAACTTTTTTTCACGTAAGGCAAAAAGTTCTGGCCAGATTGGTTAACCCGTGTTTCATTTTTGGAAGTGGCTCACCGCATAAGAGGCCAGCCTGATTGAAACCGAAACCGACAAGGGGACGAAAAAGTGGAAGAACAACTCGCCGAACTGGTAGCGCAGGTCGCTGCCATAGAAACGAAAGGCAACCTGACGAACACCATGTTCGCAGAGCTTTATTATTATCTCACCATTCCGTTGATGATCATCATTCACGCAGGGTTCCTTGCGTATGAAATGGGGGCATCGCGCGCCAAGAACGCGCTGTCCTCTGGCGTGAAAAACATCCTCGCCTTCGCCTTTGTGATTCCGGCGTTCTATTTCTTTGGCTGGTGGGTTTATTGGGCCTTCCCCACGGGCCTGACCCTGTCCGAGGGGGCCAACGGTATCTCTGGTGCTGCCTATGCGAACGGGCTTGCATGGCCTTGGGGTGACAGTGCGGCCTTCATGGGCCCGAACACCGAAGACCAGATTGACGGCGTGTTCTGGGGGGCCTTTGCCCTGTTCGCCGCGACAACGGCCTCGATTATGTCGGGCGCTGTGATCGAGCGCATCCAGACCGTCGGCTTTGTGATCTGCGCGATTGTTCTGGGCGGGTTCAGCTGGACGCTGGCCGCCGCTTGGGGCTGGCATGCGGATGGCTGGCTGGTTACGCAGTGGGGCGTGCATGATTTCGGCGCGGCCGGTCTGGTGCATGCTGTTGCCGCCTTCTTTGCCTTGGGCGTCCTGATCAACCTCGGGCCGCGGCTGGGCAAGTTCAACGAAGACGGCACCGCAAACCACTTGCCGGGTCACAACATGCCCCTGACGGCCACCGGACTGATGATCATTATCGTCGGTTTCTGGGGCTTCTTGATGGGTTGTGTCGTCGTGGGCGGCGAAGCATGGTCGTGGGGCGGTAACTACTCCACCATCTACGGCACGCCGACAAACCTCGGTGCTCTGGCGTTCAACGTGCTGATGGCGATTGGCGGCGGGATTATCGGCGCATGGGTCTTTACCAAAGATCCGTTCTGGATGATGTCGGGCGCACTGGCGGGGATCATTTCCACGGCATCCGGTCTGGATTTCTACTGGCCCGGTCTGGCGTTTGTCATCGCCGTGGGCGCAGGTCTGTTGCTGAAACCGGCGGCGACCTTTCTGGAGAAATTCGGCATTGATGATGCCGTAGGGGCGGTCACCGTGCACGGGACATGCGGTATCTACGGCATGTTGGTACTGGGCATTACCGCTGCGGGCTACCCTGCGCTGGGCGGAGAAGGTGCGCCGACAATCAGCCTTGTGGGTCAGTTTGTCGGCTGTGTCGTGTTTATCGCGCTGGGCTTTGGCACAGGTTACGCGACATCTTTGGTGTTGAAGATATTTGGCATGTTGCGCGTCCCTGCGGCCGCCGAGCTTGCCGGTCTCGATACTGTCAAAGTTCCCGCACAAGCCTACCCCGAGGGCATTTCGATCTCTGCCCCAAGTGCAACAAAAGCCTGAACATAAGGAGTAATGACTATGGGATTTCCATTTGAACCATCGACCTGGGAGGGCGTATCCGGTCCGATCTTCATGGGCTACGGCGGTGCCATGCCCGGATTGTTCAGCCTCATCTCGATCGGGCTGTGCATTGCCGCGCTGGTGATTGGCCAAAGGGCCGAGGCCAAAAGCTATAAGAAGTATAAAAAATACGGCAAGGCCAAATAAGGCGCTGAATAAATATGCATGGGGGCCTGCTTTGCGGGCCCTTTTTGCCTTACAGGAAACTAAATTGACTGACAGTCTTGACTGGTGGAGTTGGACTGGGTCTGATTTGGGCGACGAAATCAATACCGACAGGAACATCAAATGGCGATTCTCTGGAGAACATCCGCGCTGGCGCACCGGCATGCACAGCTTGGCGGCACGTTGGAAGACTGGAACGGGATGGGGACCGCATGGTTTTACGATCACACGCCCGAGCGCGCCAAGGCAGACTATGAGGCGGTGCGCACTAAAGCGGGTCTCATGGATGTCTCTGGCCTGAAGAAGGTGCATGTGGTGGGCGCGGATGCCGCTTATGTGATTGACCGCGTGACCACCCGCAACGTCGAGAAAATCGCCCCCGGCCGCTCCACCTATGCGTCGATCCTGAATGCGGATGGCAAGTTCATCGACGATTGCATCATCTACCACATCGCTGTGAATTCATGGCTGGTGGTGCATGGCACGGGGACGGGGATGGAGCAGCTGGCCTCGGTCGCGGCGGGCAAGAATTGCGAAATTCTGTTTGACGACGATCTGCATGATATGTCGCTACAGGGGCCGGTGTCCGTTGATCTTCTGGCGCAGGAAATTCCGGCGATCCGCGATTTGGCCTATTTCGGGATGATGCAAACGCGCCTTTATGGCCGTGACGTGATGATCAGCCGCACAGGCTACACCGGTGAGCGGGGCTACGAGATTTTCTGCCGCGCCAAGGATGCCACGCATCTGTGGGACAGTATTCTGGAGGCGGGCAAGGATATGGGCGTGCGGCCTGTGCAGTTCAGCACGCTCGATATGCTGCGCATCGAGAGCTATCTGCTGTTCTATCCCGGTGACAATTCCGAGACCTTCCCCTTCGCGGATGAGCCTTGCGGCGACACGCTTTGGGAGCTGGGACTCGATTTTACGGTCTCACCCGGCAAGACGGGTTTTGTGGGGGCGGAGAACCACTATGCCATGCAGGGCAAGGAACGCTTCAAGATCTACGGAGTGAAACTGTCGGACAGTATGGAGCAGATGGAAATGGGCGCACGGGTGCTGCGCGATGGCGCCGACATCGGCGTCATCACCTACGGGCTGTCATCCGAGCTGAACAGCTATTCTGTGGCCATCGCCCGCATCGCGCCTGACGCGGCCGTAGCCGGCACAAAATTGACCGTGAAGCAGCCAGACGGAACCGAGCTTGCCGCGACGGCGGAAGAGATGCCGTTTTACGACAAGGACAAAGCCATCCGCACGGCAAAAGGTTGAGGGGAGGGGCGTCATGTCGAAATTTCAGTTCCCGCCCAGCATCGGAAGCCGCCCCGTCTGGGGCACGCTTGCCCCGCGCACAGGCCCTGCGCATCTGTTCATCGCGGATGCCCAAGGGGCCGAAGCGATCATGGACGTCGCCACGCCGGAGATGATGGCCGCAGGGCATATCATCTTTATCAGCCGTGGCACGGAGTATGCCGACAAGCTGCGCGCGCTCTCGCCTGCGCAGTTCTACGAAGGGCCAAGCTATGAGGCCGCGCTGTCGCGGATCAGGCGGGTGTTGAGTGACGCGAAAATGGGGCTTCAGGTCTATCTGTCGGGCACCGAGAGCCTGATGGGCCAAGCCATGAATGAGGCGTCGTCGGCAGGTGTTCCCCCTGCCGCAATCCAGACCGAGCATCGTGGATCCACGGCACGGCGGATGCAGTGCGTGCATTGCAAAGGCTTTACCGAGGATGTGGAAACCGACCCGTTCCAATGCAGCCATTGCGGGCTGAACCTGTTTGTGCGCGACCACTATTCGCGCCGTTTGGCCGCGTACCAAGGGGTCTGTGTGGACGCAGAAGACCCCGGAAACGTGCCCGCGCCAAAGGGGATTTACCAATGAGCGCACCGCAAAAAGCCAAAGCAGGCCCCGCGCAGATTGACGTGACCGTCAGCGCGATCGTGCCCGTCAACGACCTTGTTACACGGTTTGAATTCACCCGCACGGATGGCGCGGACTTCCCGCCGTTTTCGGGCGGCGCGCATACGGTGGTAACCATGCAGGACGGGGCGCGCACGCGGCTCAATCCCTATTCGTTGATGTCCGATCCCGCGGATCTGTCGACCTACGCGATTTCCGTGTGCCGCGACGAGGACGGGCGCGGCGGATCGGTTTTCATGCACAGTGCTGTCGGGCGGGGGGACCGGATGACGATCACCTATCCGGTCAACCTCTTCAGCCTCGATCTGCGCGCCCGCAAGCATTTGTTTTTTGCAGGCGGCATCGGCATCACGCCGTTTCTGGCCATGATCGGCCAGCTGGAGCAGTCCAACGGAGACTGGGAATTGCACTACGCCGCGCGCACGCCTGACAGTGCTGCCTACGCCGATATGCTGCTGGCGAAGTTCCCGACCAAGGTGCATGTCTATTACAGCAGCGCCGGTCAGCGTATCCCGCTCGCGGATCTGCTCGACGGCCAACCCCTTGGCACCCATGTATATGTCTGCGGTCCTGCGCGGCTCATCGACGGTGTGCGCGAGGCGGCGGTGGGGCTGGGGTGGCCCGATGCCAACCTGCATTCCGAAGAGTTCCTCGCCCCCGCAGCCGGTGTTCCGTTTGAGGTCCGCCTGTGTAAAACGGACAAGACGATCACCGTGGGCGAACATGAAAGCCTGCTCGAAGCGCTGGAGCGTGAGGGGGTGGATGCGCCCTATATGTGTCGTGGTGGTTCTTGCGGGCAGTGCGAAACCGATGTGATCCGCGCAGTCGGCGTATTCAATCACCACGACCACTGGCTCGACGATGCCGAACACGCCAGCGGGACAAAAATCATGCCCTGTGTCAGCCGCTTTGCCGGCGAAATTCTGGAGATTGATCGATGACGATCCAGTTCAACGACGAGACCTTCCGCGACGATTATTCGTTTCACAACTCCGAGTGGGCGATCAAACGCTTCCCGTTTCCGTTCCATGAAGACAGCTATATATATTCGGTCAATATGGAGCAGCATCGCGGCGGGCCGGAAGGATCGGTTTATGAGAAACGCTTTGACGTGGATGAGCATTACGTCTCCGAGATGCGGGACCGTGCCAAGGTTCTGGCCGATGATCCGTTGCGCTGTCAGTCCTTGCCGCATATGACGCTGGCGGGTTGGGATTTGCTGGAACTGATCATGGTTTCCAAATCCGAAGACTATCCCGACCTTTTCGAGCTGCACCGTGACGGCAATACATGGCGCTGGATAAACAAACCGCTTGGTATTGACGACACCTTTACCTTTCTGGACACCGCTACGCTGCCTTATGGGCCGATGGAATATATCACACGGCAGGCGCAGGGCGATTTTGCCGTGCTTGACCAGCGCGAGGATAACCTGTGGATGGATGCGGGCATGATTACGACACAGGCCGATTGGTCGCTGGATTTCGACATCGGCATGAACTTTTTCGAATGGCACGCGCCGGTGCCGCTGGCCAATGAAATGGGCATCTTCAAGCGGGCGTTGAAATTTCTGCTCAGCATTCCGCAAGGCTCACCTGCGCGGCGGTTGAACTGGACCATGACGGTGAACCCGCTGCTCGATACCTCGCCGGAAAACTACCATAAATGGGGCATCCAGAAAACGACGCTCACCCCCGATAATATCGGGGCCAAGCAGCATCTGCGGGTCGAATTGCAGACCTTTTACCGCCTGCCGCGCTCCAACGCGCTGGCCTTTCCGATCCGCTGTTATCTGTGCAGTTTTCAGGATCTGATGAGCATGCCCAAATGGGGCCGCCGCTTGCACCGCGTCATCCGCGATCTGCCGGAGGAACTGGCGAGCTACAAAGGGTTCATCGCGAACCGCCCGATGATGCTGGACTATCTGTCACGGTATGATGACGGCCTGCCCACCAGCGCGGGTATCTTTCCCGAACCGGAGATAGAGCCGCCGTTGCAGACCTGAAAATCAGGTCTTTTGCGGGTAGCAGATGATCGACAGATAGCGCGAGGGCAGTGAGACCAGTACTTCGGGCCCGTGCGGCGCGTCCGCGTCAAAGAACAGCGTGTCGCCCGGTTTGAGGGGGAAGACATCGTCACCGTGGCGGTAGTCGACTTCCCCTTCGAGCATGTAAATCGTCTCGATCCCGCCATGCTGGAACGTGGGGAAAATGTCGGATTCTTCGTTCAGTGTGATCATGTAAGGTTCAACAATCACGCCACTGTTATTTGAGCCGATATGGCCCAGCAGATTGTACTGATGGTTGGCGCGGGTGCCTGCGCGCTCCAGTTCGACCCCTTCGCCGGCTTTGGTATGTATGGCGGAGCGGCCTTCCTCGAAACCGCGGAAGAACGAGGTGATCGGCACAGACAGCGCATTGGCCAGAGATTGCAGCGTGGTGAGCGACGGCGATGTGTTGCCGTTCTCGATCTTGGACAGCATCCCGATTGACAGGCCGGTTGACGCTGACAGGTCGGCCACGGTGATGTTCTGCTTGCGCCGGTGCGCGCGCACTTCGCGACCGATGGCCACCTCAAGGACTTTTTCACGCCCCTCACGAACGTGATGGGGGTCTTGGGACAGGGGGGTTGCAGCCATGGGGTCCGGTTCACTTCATAAGTTAAACTCTGGTTTTAAGGCATTCGAATGGTTGGTCAAGTCTTGTGCGCGGCACCCCGTGTTATGCCACCGATGTTGCAGCGGTGATGAGCGCGTGATGCAGCGTTCCCGCCGATGCACGCGGGCCGAGGATGCGGATGTGATCGGTGGCCTCGCGGCGGATCACAAAACAGCCCAGTTGGTGGATCGTGGTGCGCCGCACATCACCAGCGGTCATTTTGCGGATCGGGATGTTGCACAGCAATTCGCACATCTGCGGCATGGCTGCACCGGTCACATCAAACACCACCCATGCGCCCGATTGCTCGGTGACGGAGGCCGCATCCCCGAGCTTTGACTTGAGCTGCTCGGCGATGTCTTCGTGTGTGGTCATTGGCGCGCTAATCATCCATTGATCCGGTCCTGTCCAGAACCCCGCCTCAAGGTTATGCAACACGGCCCTGCCGATGTCCGGCACAGCACCGAGGAGTGATTTCAGGATTGTCGCGCAGGCCTCTGCCTGACCGCTCCGCGCGGCGACGGAGGCGAGTGCGACATTCGTGTTTTCCGCAATCGTCACCGTGCCGATGGTTTGGGTCGCCGCGCCAACGGCGGGTGTGGGTGTCAGATCATGCACGAAGCCGTTCTCCTTCCGGATCGATGAAATGCGGACTGCAAATGTCGACCATGACGTTTACGTCTGTCAGCGGGCTGACCAGACGCATACGCTCCCCAATCCGGTTTGCGCCGTCCTTCAGAAAGGCCAGCGCGATATGGTGCCCCAGATTGGGGGAATAGCAGGCCGATGTGACATAGCCCTGATCATGGGCGGCATCGACGGGGCCGGTTGCCGCCATAAGATGCGCACCAGCAGGGGTTTTGTCAGCGGGATCAACGGGTTTTACACCGACGGCACGCAGATCACCGGGCTTGTTCAGTCCCTCGCGGCGTGACAGCATCGCGCCGATGCTGTCCTTCGCTGTGCTGACCATCCGCCCCATCCCGAGGTTGGCGGCGGTGGTGGTGCCGTTCAGCTCGTTGCCCGCCGCGTGACCCTTCTCGATGCGCATGACCCCGAGGGCTTCGGTGCCGTAGGGGGTGATGTCGAACGCGGCACCGGCCTGCATGATCCGGCGGATCAGGGCATCGCCGTAAGCAGTTGGCACGGCTATTTCATAGGCCAGCTCGCCGCTGAACGAAATGCGGAACAATCGCGCCCGCAAGCCACCGCAAACGGTGATATTTGCGCAGGCCATGAAGGGGAAGGCGTCGTTCGAGATGTCCTGATCTACGATCTGCTCCAGTACGCGCCGCGCGTTTGGGCCAGCCACGGCATATTGCGCCCAGGCCTCTGTCGTCGAGATCAGCTGGACATCCATATCCGGCACAAGGCATTGACGCACAAATTCCATATGACGGTAGACGGGCAGGGCGTTGGCGGTGGTGGTGGTGACCACAAAATGATCTTCCGCCAGCCGCGCGGCGGTGCCATCGTCCTTGGCGATCCCGTCCTCGCGCAACATCAAGCCATAGCGGACGCGCCCAACGGCGAGTTTCGCAAAACCGTTGCAATAGACCATGTTTAGGAAATCCGCCGCGTCGGCACCTTGCACATCAACCTTGCCGAGGGTGGTCACATCACAAACCCCGACCGACCCGCGTGTGGCCAGCACCTCGCGGTCCACACTCTCGCGCCACGTCGTCTCGCCTGCGTGGGGGAACCACTGCGCCCTCATCCAATTACCTACCTCGACAAAAACCGCGCCCTGCTCTTCGGCCCACGTATGCGAGGGGGTGAGGCGTTTGGGGTGGAACTCCTGCCCGCGATGCCGCCCGCCCAATGCGCCGATGGCCACAGGGGTATAGGGGGGGCGGAAAATGGTGGTGCCGACCTCTGGGATAGTCTTGCCCGCCAGCTCCGCCATGATGGCCAGCCCACCCATATTGGCGGTTTTGCCTTGGTCGGTGGCCATGCCAAGGGTCGTATAGCGTTTGAGATGCTCGACCGAGCGAAATCCTTCCTGATGGCTGAGTTTGACGTCTTTGACCGTCACATCGTTTTGGTAGTCAAGCCACGCACGGCTTGCACCCTCAACGTACCAGAAGGGGGTTATGCGCACGGGGGCGTCTTCTGTTACCGGCATGTCTGGCCCGTGGCCCTTCAGATCCAGAGCGGCGCGCGCAGCCGCCGCACCGCCCGCCAAGGCACCCGCTGTTGTCAAATCGCCCTGCGCGGCCCCTGCAACAAGCATGCCTGCGGGCAACGCGCCCGGAACAAATGCGGCAAGCGTGTCGGACCAGACAGGGCGGCCCCGCTGGTGACAGGTCATATGCACATTGGGGTTCCAGCCGCCTGATATGCCCAAAGCGCCGCATTCTATGCTCCGCTCTGAGCCATCGGCAAGGCGCACCTTGACAAAGGTCAGACCCAACCGGCCCATCGTATCGACAACTTGCGCACCGGCCAGCACTTCATAGTCAAGCGCGCGCGGCACATCAGCGCGCGGATCAATCACGGTAACCTTGATGCCCTTGGCATGCAGGTCGGCTGCGGTGCGATGGCCATCGTCATTGTTGGTGAAAATCACCGAGCGTTTGTCCACAGCAACTCCGAAGCGGTTTGCGTAGGTGCGCAGGGCGCTCGCCGTCATAATACCGGGGCGGTCATTGTTGTTAAACGCAATCGGGCGTTCAATCGCCCCTGCCGCCAGCACAGTTTTCTGCGTATAAATCCGCCACAGGATCTGACGCGGCTTGCCTGCGTCGGGGGTGGGCAGATGGTCGCTGACCCGTTCAACCGCACTGTAAATGCCGTGGTCAAACGCGCCGATGACTGTCGTGCGTGGCATCAGGCGCACGTTGGGCATGGTGGCAAGCTCTGCAACCGTTGCAGCTGCCCAATCCCCGCCAGAGCCATTTTCAATCGTAAATGTTTCCGCGTTCAGGCGGCCCCCCATGCGGAAATCCTCATCAGCAAGGATCACATCTGCACCACTGCGTGCCGCCGTTATTGCGGCCATAAGGCCCGCAGGCCCTGCACCGATGACCAACAGATCGCAGTGCAGGAAGCCTTTGTCATAGACGTCGGGATCATCTTGAAGCGAGAGGTAGCCGAGACCGGCTGCACGTCGAATAACCGGCTCGTATACTTTCTCCCAAAACGTCTTTGGCCACATGAAGGTCTTGTAATAAAACCCCGCCGTCAGGAAATTCGACAAGCGGTCATTCACCGCCAACAGATCAAAGGACAATGTCCCGAGGCGGTTCTGGCTGGTGGCTGTCAATCCGTCGAAAAGCTCGGCTGTGGTGGCGCGGGTGTTGGGCTCTCTTCGGGCACCACTGCGCAGATGTACCAATGCGTTGGGTTCTTCCGATCCGGCGGTTAGCGGCCCGCGTGGACGGTGGTATTTGAAACTGCGGCCCATCAGGCGCACGCCGTTTGCCAGAAGCGCTGAGGCAAGTGTATCGCCCGCATGCCCTTCATAGCGTTTGCCGTCGAAGGTGAATTTGAGCGCCGCATTGCGGTCGATTTGGCCGCCGTCGATCCGGTTTTTGTGTGTCATTTAGACCGTCCTTGCGCACGGGCCACATCGCGGGCCAGCTCAACCTTGGAAATTTCATGGGTCACTGTGTTGCGAGTGACAACCAGCCACGAGCGGTCGCCGGCCTCATGAAACCAGAGCTCGCGGTGCCAGCCCGCAGGGTTGTCGCGCAGATAGGCATACTCAAAGAACGCGGCCGCCGCATCTGCTCCGCTCGGGTCGGGGCGGTCAATCAGGCGGGCATCGCCCATATAGGTGAATTCAGCGCTGTCACGGGGGCCAAGCAGGGGGTGATCAATAATCATCAGTGCAAATTGGGCTGATTGCCCATCCCTTTTTCATCAATCATCAACCCTTTTTCAAACCGGTCAAAACGGTAGGCCGCGGCATTGGGGTGGGGGGCGTCCTTGGCCAACAGGTGGGCAAAGGCAAGGCCGCTGGCCGGCGTCGCCTTGAAGCCGCCGTAGCACCAGCCGCCGTTGAAATAGAGCCCGTCGATATGGGTCCTGTCGATAATGGGAGAGCCGTCCATGGACATATCCATGATCCCGCCCCACATCCGCAAAAGCCGCGCCCGCCCGAGCATGGGGAAAATCGCCATCGCCCCTTCGCAGACGTCCTCGACCACTGGCAAATTTCCGCGCTGGGCGTAGGAGTTATAGCCGTCGATGTCGCCACCAAAGACCAGACCACCCTTGTCGGACTGGCTGCAATAAAAATGCCCCGCGCCAAAGGTGATCACACCGGGCAGTACGGGTTTCAGCCCCTCGGAGACGAAGGCCTGAAGCACATGGCTCTCGATCGGCAGGCGCATGTTGGCAAGGCTCATCAGGCGGCTGGAATTGCCGGCAACGGCGCAGCCGACCTTGCCCGCGCCAATGAAGCCGCGTGTTGTTTCAACGCCTTTGCAGGTGCCGCCCTCGATCCTGAAGCCGGTTACTTCGCAATTCTGGATAATGTCGACACCGCGGCTGTCCGCACTGCGCGCATAGCCCCAGGCGACTGCATCATGGCGCACGGTGCCGCCGCGATGCTGGGCGAGGCCGCCCTTGACGGGGAACCGCGCATCGGTCGTGTTCAGGAAGGGATAGCGTTTCTTGATCTCGGCCGTGCTCAGTATTGCGGCATCCGCACCGTTGAGCATCATCGCATTGCCGCGCCGGATAAACGCATCACGCTGCCCGTCCGAATGGATCAGGTTCAGGATGCCGCGCTGGCTGACCATAGCGTTGTAATTCACATCCTGCTCCAGCCCTTCCCAGAGCTTGAGCGACATCTCGTAGAAAGGCTCGTTTCCGTCCAGCAGGTAGTTGGAGCGGATGATGGTTGTGTTGCGCCCCACATTACCCCCGCCGATCCAGCCCTTTTCGATCACGGCAACACGCGCCTGACCAAACTCTTTGGCGAGGTAATGCGCGGTGGCCAACCCGTGTCCGCCGCCGCCCACAATCACGATGTCGTAGTGCGAGGCGGGCGCCGGGTCGCGCCACGCTGGCGTCCAGCCTTTGTGCCCGGTCAGGGCCTCTTTGATCACACGAAAACCAGAATAACGCATTTGAACCTCATCCAAGCTCTTGAAGGCAGCTCCGCACAGCGCACGAATCTCACTCTTGGCCGTCACATGAACGGCTTTTCTTCCAGATAGCAATAATACCAAGGAGAAAAAATATTGAATTTAAGGAAAATTTGTAAATTTGGCTGAGGCCTGTGTGACGGCCGCAACAACTTAAAGATCAATTTCACTGCTGACAGGTATGGCTGGCAGGCGCTGACGACGATCAGCGCGGCGAAAATCCCTTTAGTGCTTTCGTAAATGGTGGAACCTGAAACTCTCGGATCAGCATATCAGAAGTATCGCACCCTCCAAGATACTGCGCCTGTCAGGGGGCGCTGTGGTTGCTGGCCAACTCACTGAGGTTGGGACGGATGCCAACGCGGACATTCAGCGTTGTTGGGTAGCGGTTTCCTCGTTTTCGAGTTTTCTGTTTCTCTGTTAGCGGATCGCAGCATGTCCAGAGCGTCTTCAGGCCCTTAGATTTTGCGGCCGCTCGCTGCGTTTAATTCGGATGGCTGCTGCACGGGCGATGTTGCCTTTACCGAGTTTCGTCTCAATGTTCCCTATCTGCGGCTGTTATTCTAGGGGCGTATTTTGTTCTCTTCGGGCCCATAGTTCTCTCCGAGGTCGGCTGTGCCACCTGATAATGGCTTAGGGGACTATGCTTCGTGAGTGGTTTCTGGTGCCACGCTTCTTAGTCAATGAAGCTGTTGGAAGGATCAAGGGTGTCTCTCATAAACCAATTTTGCAACATCAGTTTGTATGCGTATCATCGAAAAAAATGTAGAATTCCAAGCTTGCTCCGGACATCTCTATCTTGGTAAATTAACGAGATCCCTGCATCGAAAAAGCGCAACGGATCACCAAAGCGGAGCTGGTTAAAAACACTGCATGTGGTGCTGGTTAGCGGCTCAGATCGATCTCGCAGCGTGTCCCGGCAGGGATTTGTCCTGACCTGTTTGGCACAGTCAGTTGTATGCCAAACGTGCCACTGGCCGCATCAAACACTTTATCAACGGCCCGCACCGTCGCGTCGAATGTGCCTGTGAGTGGCGCGCTTTGTGTCACTTGAAAAACATCGCCTTCAGTCACCTCATCGTAATACTCGAGAGGGGCAAATACCTCGACGTGGAGCGGGTCAATGTCGGCGAGCGTGAGCAATTGTAGCTGCTCGGAGGCAAAGGCACCGGGGGCGGCTTGCACCGCGACGACAACGCCGTCGATAGGGCTGTTCAGCGTGCGGTGGTCCAATAGCGTGCGTGCCTGTTGATACTCAATTTCCGCAAGGGCCGCAGTCAAATGCGCCTGTTCAACCGCGAGCTTCATCATCTCCACTTCGATCTGTGCATCCTCGACCTGCGTTTTGGCCGCGACATTGCGGTCTACCAGTGTCTGTGCGCGGTCAAGGTCTTTGGTGCGTTGGGACAGGCGGGCTTGTGCTGCCTCCATCTCAAGTGTCGACTCTTTTCTGACTTGAGCCATCGCAAGGTTATGCCGTTGCACGTCATCTTCCAAGACAACCAAAACGTCGCCCTTTTTGACAAGGCTACCGCGCCGCACGTTGATACTGGAGATACGTCCTTTTTCAGAAGAGACCAGATTGATGATTGCTTCGGGCTCGATGACGCAATCCAACGGTGCGGCGAAGCCCAGTGTGGGCAACAGTGTCATGGCGCAGGCCAATGCCGATAGCTTTGGGGTGGATCGGTGTCTGTGCATCTGCGAAGGCTCCCAAGGGGCCGGGAAATCCGGTCACAGCGCAGCTTGCACTAGGGGAGGCTTGCGCGCAAGATGGTGCCATGAACCTACAAAATTTGACTTTTGAGACCCAGCTTCTGGATGATGTTCCCAGCCTTATGGCGCTGCGGGCGGGGTTGAATACGGGGGTTTTGCGGGTGCTGCTGAACGGACCTGTGGCGCGTGCAGATATTGGCCCGCAGACCGCGTTGCCCAGCGACGGACTGGACACCTTGCTGGGTCTGTTCCGGCAATGCGGCATGGCAGGGCAGGAGGGGGATTACTGGCACCTCACCCCCGCGATGCACGCACTTATGGTGGCGGATCCTATCGCCCTAAAACGACGGGCAGACTTTGTGGCACTCGCGGCTTGTGACGTGCTGATGCACGGCGACAGCCTGCTGAGCGATCCGCAGGCCTTTCAACGCGCAGCAGCCACCTTCCGCTTCTTTCGGTATGACAGAGCGCTTGGAACGGGGGCCGCGCATCTTGAAGACACTGCGCCTTGGGCGGATTATGTCTCCGATTTGACAGCGCGCGAGGGTCCTGATCTGGGGCCTCTCATTCCGCTGGAGGGGGTGGGCCACTTGCTGGAAGTGGGTGGGAATACGGGCGTTTTTGCGCGCGGACTTTTGGAGCTTAATGCGGGCTTGCGGGCGACAGTGCTGGATTTGCCTGCGGTGTGCCACCTTGGGGCGCGCAGGCGTCCCGAAGTGCTGGCCGACAGATTGGCGTTCTTGGCAGGAGATGCGCGTGAGATCGCGTGGCCGGCCGGAGATGCCGTTTTGTTCAAATCGGTTTTGCATGATTGGACCGAAGAGGCAGCAGAGCTGATGTTAAACAAAGCCGTGCAGCATGTGCCCGTCGGGGGGCGGGTCATCATCTGCGAGCGCGGCCCGATTGCAGCGGAGCGGGTCATGCACGGTGCAACTGCCGCTGCAAATCTGGTGTTTGCTCAATACTACAGACCCCCAGAATTCTATGAGGCTGTACTGGAAGCGGCAGGTCTGAGGGTGCTTCCGCGCCGCTCAGTCACACTTGATATGGCGTTTCATGTGGTCGCAGGAGAGCGCGTTTGACACAGGGGCCGATCATCGCCATCTGCGGCGCACCAGGGGCGGGGAAATCGTCGCTGGCTGCAGCATTGGCTGCGCAAATGGGGGGGGAGGTGATTGCGTATGACACCTATGAGACTTTCACGCGCAGCGGGCCAGAGAAGGTGCAGGACTGGATCGCGCGCGGCTCCCCTTATGGCGAGATCGAGACGCCGGGGCTCAGCGGCGCATTGCAGGATGCAACCAGCCGCGGTCCGGTCGTGTTCGACACGCCTTTGGGCCGCGCGCATCCCGCAACTGGTCCATTGATCGACAAGGCCGTCTGGATCGATTGTCCCGCCGATGTCGCCCTGTCTCGCAAAGTTGCGCAGTTGGCGGAGACGGTGCCGATTGCCCGTGCGGGTGAATTTATGGGCTGGCTAAAGGGTTATCTGGCACAATACGAACTGATCGTTGCACCGGCATGTGCGCTGCAATTGCAGCGGGTGAAGCCACTGTGCGAAATAAATGTAGATGCTCGTCATCCAGTCGATATCATCCTTGATCAGTTGGCGGGTCAGATGTTTTGAGAAAAAGCTGAAAAAAGATGCGATCACGCTGAGAAAAGGGGCCTTGGTCACGACCTTCTGTGTTATACCAACGCTATATTTATAAGCTTTGTACCCCCGCCGCACGTGTTTCGCCCGCTTAATTGTTTGATCATTTTTATTTTTTTTCTGGGTCGAAACTCCAAATTTCTTGGAGACCTCTATGTCCGTCCCCTTCCGCCAAATTCCGACCGGATCCTTACCGGCGCTCCCCATCAACAGACGGTCAAGTAGGCGGCTGAAAAAACGCGATGCCTCGCGCTTTTACGCGATGGAAAAAGCCGCGCGTTCGATGCTTTTGGACCCGCTGGAGCCACGGGTTCTGTTGAACGCTGATGTGCTCGCGCTTGACCTTACGACAATGTATCAAGACAACCGCGATCACGAGCTTTTGGTGCAGTTGCATGAAGAAGTTCAAGACGCGGAAAGCGGAGCAATATCAGTACAGAGGGTGCAAATCGTCGACCGTGCGGGCGGCGCGGTTTTGGCCTTTGGCGACCTGAGCGAATTCACTGGCGTTTCGATCCTTGGCGGGGGCGGAAACGACGCATTTGTGATCGACGCGGCAAGCTTTGGAGAGACGACACCATTCACCTTTGACATAGATGGCGGCAGCGGTACGGACAGCGTTGTTTTTGACACGCATCGTGACACGGTTTGGACCATCGGAGATGCCAGCGCGGGCAGTGCAAATGACGGCTTTGTGACAGTCGAATTTGCCGGTGTTGAATGGGCGATTGGTGCCGAGGATAACGAGGATGAATTTGTCATTTCTCCGACCGGCAGCATGGCGGGAATCGATGGTGGCGCGGGGGGATTCGACACTCTAATTCTCTCTGAGGGACATTACAGCTCGATCGAGTATCGGGCGATTGATGCCAATTCCGGCACAATCATCCGTGATGGGGAGGCATTGTCCTTCCTCGGCCTTGAGCCGATCCAGCAGTTTGCGACGGTGGATGATTTCACGGTCAATCTGATCCCGAACAGCGCCCCCTTCCTGACGGGTACGGCAACGCTTGATGCTGGCAACTTGGTCGGATCAAGTTTCGATATTGTTGTCGATGGTGCCAATCTGGAACGCTACGAGCTGAACGCGCCCTTAAACAGCCTGACGGTGACCAGCAGCAATACGATCATCGATCCGGTGATCACGCTCGACATCAATAGCTGGTCAAACGCGTTCACCGGTGACCTGATCGTTGAGACGGAAAACATCAATGTAGCTGCAGGGGTCTCTATCGGCTCCGAGGCCGCGAAACTGTCCAGCGTAAAATTGCACGCCTCCGACAGCGCAAATGACGGCTCCCTGACCGCGTTGAACCTGATCGGCAGCGGTACCGTGAGCAGTGGTGTAAATGTTCAGGGCTCGATCTTTGCCACAGGCGAAGTCAGCCTGAGTGCGACCGCTGAACGCATTGCCGATGCCACGGGTGACTTTTCGCTCTTCTCGCCGTCGGGGGCCATTCCGTTGCAAATGCCAACGCTTGAGGCCACGGCGACTGTGGGCAGCACGTCCCGAATTGTGGCGGGGGCATTTGGTCTGACAGCGACGACGAACCTTGAAATTTCTGTAGATGCGGGTCAGTCTATTCTGGGCTCTTTCACGCAAAATATTCTTGCCGACACGACAACTCATGCCACCGTGCAAGCTGGCGCGATTGTCGAAATCGGCAGCGATACGCTGAGTGGCGAAACCGTCAGTGGTTTGGTGCGGGCCGAGGATACCTCGACGCTGAGCATTGATCTCACACCGGACGAAGCCGGTGCTATTGGGTCGGACTTGACCGGGCTGATCGGCTCTGTTCTGTCAGACTTTGGCGTCAGCTTTGCGGTTTTGACCGTTGATCGCGACACGCAGGCAGTCGTGGAAGCGGCGCAATTCGGCACAGAGTCGTCAGGCGCGCTGGCGGTTCTAGCCCGCAATTCAGGCAATTTTAGCAATACAGTTACGGCCAATGTTATCGGCGTAAGCTATATCAATGGCTCCGATACCGTGCTGGCCTCCGTGAACGGGGCCACCGTGCGCGGCGCGTCATTGACTGTGGCCGCGGCCAATAACTCGACTTATGAAAGCGCCGCAAAAGTATCGGTCAATACGATCAGCGGCAGCACCCGCGCCTCGGTCAATCTGGCTGATATCGACGTCGAAGGGGCGTTGGCTGTGTCTACGTATGACGAGACTACTTTGACCGCAGGGTCTAAGGATTTTGACGGAATTCTAAGCGAATTTGCTTCGGTCGACCTGTCGCTGGCCGGTGCGGTCAACCAGATGGACAAAGCTGTCGAATCTGTGATCGTCGGCGGCATTGCGAATGCTGGTGAAGTGACTGTGACAGCCGTGAATGCGCAGACCATGACAAGCCGCGCAGAAGCGCTTCAAGTGCGCGACGGCGCTGCTTCACTGAGCAGCTATAACTTATCGATGGGCGGCTCGCTTTCGTCCAACGAGATGCTGGGCGAGACGATCGCCGCCATTCGCAGCGGTGCCGATGTTGTATCGGACGGGCTGGTATTGGTTTCGGCTACAAACGGCGCGATCATGGACAGCACAACGGATGCGACCACCAAAATTACTGGCGGTGGCAATTCTGCGGTTGGAGTGAGCGTTGCGTTCAACCTTATCGGCCATGACATAGGCGATATTTTTACGCTTTCGATTGACGCACTTTTGGGTCTTGGCCTTGGGTCGACTGAAACACCGTCCAATGCACATGCCTATATTGACGCCTCCGAAGTGGCGGCGGGCGGCGCGCTCAGCGTGACGGCCCGAAATAACTCTACCCTGAATGCGACTGTGTCGAATGCGGCCAAATCGGCGGCAATTGGCGGGGACGGCTCGCCCGTTGATCCGCTCTATCAGGCCAGTGGCATGGGCTTTTCGATGATCTTCGCCTCCAACAAGGTGGCGTCACAGGCTTTGGCCGAGATCACCGATGCCCCGACGGACGGAGATATCACCTCGGGTGCGGCGCTGACAGTAAGCGCGATTGATGGGACGGGTCTGTTTTCGAACGGGAAGGTTGTGTCGTCCTCTGTAACCACCAATGACGGCGGTGCGACGCAGATCGATGCGGCGCTGGGAGAGGCGGTACCTGCGCTGTACCGCAGCAATGGTCTGATTGTGACTGGAACGGATGGCGCCACATTGGCATCCAACACACAAGATATTTCCTTTGGTGACCGCGTTGGCGTAACAAACGACTGGGAAGACAGCGGCGATGGCAAAGCGGCTGCAGGCACGGTCTACCGCTATATGGGCGGCACGACGGCCATGCTTAATCTGCCCGAGACTGATTTCACCAATCAAGACTTCTGGCAGGCCGTCCCCGAGACGGAGCTCGTGCCGACGGGAACGAACTTGTCTGACAGCGACAGTGTCGGTGTGGGCGGTATGGCCGTGCGCAACGAGCTTGACGGCGGTGCAATTGCGCGGATCAGCAGTGCTGATGTGCAAGCCGTAGGCGACGTTAAGGTAAGCGCTGAAGAGACCGCTACGCTGGAGGCCAACAGTGACATCGGCGTAGAAAGCTCCGGTGGCGGCGCTGACGGCGGCGGTGAATCCCTTGCGGTGGGCGGTGTGTTGGTGGTCAACACGGCCAATGCTTCCGCGATGGCAGAGATTGCCAACTCCTCTGATGTGACCTCTACAACAGGCCATGTGACCGTTGATGCTGCAAACACGGCGCTGCTGGATGCAGACCTGAATGCCGTGATCAGTTCGGGTGCGGATGCTGTTGGTGTCATGGTGGCCTTCAACACATTGGGCTATGCGCCCGAGAACCTTTTGTTCCAGAGCATTGATGCGCTGATCGGTACCGATATCGGAGACAAAACACCCTCTGATACAACCGCCCGCATCATCGATTCAAGCGTATCTGGTCAGGCTGGTGTGACTGTCGAGGCGGATAACAAAGCGACATTGATGGCCCGTATAGGCACGGACGTGTCCTCCAAAGGGGCCGCGTTCCAAGGGGCGTCTGCCATGTCGGCACAGGGGGTTTTGGCCTCTAACATGCTGGCGGGTAAAGCAAGCGCGTATATCGACGACACAGATGGCACGCCATCAGATGAAACCATCACCGCCGCAGGTGGCACCGTCACGGTGCGGGCCGAAGATGTGACAACACTGGATAGCCAGACCCTTCTGGCGACAGGTGCGTCGCGCACCAACGATCTTGGGATCGGGATGCTCAACAGCTTTGCGCGCGAATTGTTGGATGCCTATCAATACACAACGGAATCCGGCGAAAGACCGATGGTTTTCGGCAACAAAGTTTATATCGCCTCCACGCACCCGGTCGAAGACCTGCGCGGAAAAGTGTTCCAGTATTTGGGCGAGGGCGGCACTGCGGCTGACAGTGTAGATCTCGGCAGCCCCACGTTCGATCCAACCGATAAAGATTATTGGAAAGAACTGGATGAGACCAACGTCATCCCCTCCGTGATTGCCAAGCTGGCGATCAAGGGGGCGGGTTTGGACGGAGGATCGGCCAAAGCATATTATGTGTTGGTCAGCCGGAACGAAGCCGAAGGCGGCGCCGAAGCCTTTATCGATGACTATGATGTCACAGCACAGGCTGTGGCGTTGATTGCGCGGGAACGCGCAACCATGAAGGCGCTTGATGGCAGCACGATCAACGCCTCAAACACATATGGTGGCATCATGGCCACTAACGAACTCAACTCCCGTGCCTCCGCCTACATTACCGACAGCGACATTGATGCGAGTGCTGGTGATATCAGCGTTGACGCCTTCAATCTTGCGGTTCTGAACGCCACGACTGTTGGCGCGATGACGTCTGCGGGCGATGCGGTCAATGTGATAGTTGCGTTCAACTCTGTCGGGTTCGACGGTACCAACATCCTGTTTCAGGCTGTTGATGCGATCCTTGGCTCGGACTATCTGATCGAGAAGGAACCGACGGGTGCGCAAGCCTATATCGAGAACACCATACTTGATGCTTCGGGCGATATTTCGGCAGACGCGACAACCAGCGAAGAAATCAGCGGCATCGACTTTGGTACCACGGATGCGCAACTGCTTGACGATATGGCAGATACCGACCTGCTCGACGATGAGGACGCAGCACAGGACGAAGCCTCGCTTGAGGCGCTCACGGCGTCCTTTACGGCTGCTGGAATTGATTTTACGGGTGACCTGAAGGTCGAGACCGTCGAGACGCAATCGCGCTGGTATGTCTCTGACGAAGTTGGTCATACGTGGATGATTGAGGCAGATGGCGATGGGTTGCGCCTGTTGCGTGTCAATCTTGTGGATGCCCGTGTCGGCAATGAAGCGATATCGACCGCTAAAAATGACCGCGCGCTGTTCGATGGTGCCGTTGCAAGCCAAGATAAGAAGAATGCAGGCAAAAGCCTGACTGATCTCAAGTACGGGGCAAACGGCATGGCTGGCGGTGGCATCCTCGCCACCAACCGGATCGCGTCGGAAACCTCGGCTTGGATTTCCAACATTAGCCCCGATTACCAGTCCACAGAAATAGTGGCTGCCCTGGCGGTGGGGGACACGGTTGAGGTCGGTGGCGATGTCTATGAGTACGTTGGTACGGATCAGCGGGCGAATGAGGACTTTGATTATACCAGCCGCGGTGTGATTGCGGCGCTGGAAACCAATGACCGCATCCGGATGCATGAAGCCGCAGGCGGATGGAACGAAGGCGATATTGTCGTCTATATCGGTCCTCCGGTGAGCGTTTCCGACGTAATCGTACTGGTGGAAAGCCAGTCCTCCGATTTCATACCGGGAAATGAGGTTCTCGCGATTGATCTCGCCGCAGCCACCCAAAACTATGTCGGCAACTCCGATTGGGAACTGCGCGATGCAGGTCAAGACGTCGGGGTCGCCAATGCAGGCGGCTCTGTCACGGTCAATGCAGAAGACAACGCGCACATCCGGTCAGACAGCAGCCTCAAAGTGTCCTCGGTTGTGGTCAACAACAATGACGCGTTTGCCCAATTGGCGGC
>JBALTK010000034.1:0-24641 GCA_036964385.1 Sulfitobacter sp.
GCAGACCCGATCCCGTGTTGGGCGAAAAGTTACATGTCTTTGTACACACACTTGATGCGGAAATGGACGATGCGGCGATCAAAGCGTTCTTGGCCAGTCATCTCGCGGATTATAAGATACCGGATTTCGTTACCCTCACCGACACGCCTCTGCCGCGCAATGCCAATGGCAAAATTGTTAAGGCGACGCTCCGTGCATTGTTCGAAAACGCTTAGGCTATCATCCCGCAGATCACCGTCTGCGCCAATGTCTTTGCGATGACGTCACGGTCCTCATCCGTTTGTTCAGGCCGCACGCGGTACCAATCCACCAAGCCGTTGAGAGCGCCCATCATAACGCGCCCGCCAATTTCGACATTGGCCAACTTCAAGCGGCCTTCTGCCACGCCCGCCCGCATCACATCGCGGTAAAGGTCCTCATAGTCGTTGCGCAGTGTGATCAGTTCCGAAAGCACCCCACGCTCTGTCTCGGTGGTGGAGCCACGCAAGTAAATCTCGACGCCAAGGCGGATGCTACGTTGATAGGGCAGTGTATCCATCATCACACGGGCATGGGCTGTGGCCATCTTTTCCAACTTTTTATCGGAGGGAATCAAGAGCGGCAGCAATGGCTCGACCCCATCAAAACAGTACTGCATGGCCTGACGGTGCACCGCAAAATAGATTGCGTTCTTGGAGCGAAAATGATGATAAACGCGCCCCTTGGTAGCACCGAGTACATCGGCGATGTCATCAATGGTCGCTTTTTCGAGACCCTTTTGCATAAAGCATTGAGCCGCTGCATCGATGATTTCCTGACGGCTATCTGTCTTAACAGTTATATTTTTTACGCTTTGCGCCTGCATTTTTCCCCATTCCTCCCAATACGCAGCAACCGGTGAACCTCTCCCAGTCTCCAGCCTAGCGCTTGCCTTGTCGCGTTCACACACTATGTCGTGGTCGCTGGCTGCAGTTGTATACACGCAACCTCCATCTTGACCATGATCAAGTCTGTGCGCGAAACCCTATTGACACAAGCGCGTCTCCCCCTGACATTAACATACTACTGAGAATGTTGTTTCGTCAAAATCAGTCTGATGCAGCACATCACCGGTCGCTCGGAGAGCGCGGCACAGGTGCACAACATTTCGTATAACCGCGAAGGGGAGCCATGCCGCCCCTACGCAAGAAATCTGTTTGGGAGGACACCACAATGACTTACAAGACTTCACTCACGCTTGCGGCGACGATGGTCGCTGCAACAATCGCCGGTCAGGCTGCTGCGAAAGAGCGGTTGAACTTCGCCTACGGCTACCCCAGCACTTCCGCAATCGGCCTCGCTGTCGAGGACTATGCAGCCGCCGTTTCCGAGCGCTCTGAAGGCAACATCGACGTAACAGGCTTTGCCATGTCATTGCTGAGCCTGCCCGAAACCAGCCCGGGTGTGCGCGATGGTCTGGCCGATGTCGGCTTTGTGCTGCCCCCTTATTACCCTGCAGAATACTCCACCAACCTGTTCCTGCACGAAATGAACCTGCTTATCAGCTTGGTTGAAAACCCCACCGGTAAAGAGTCGTTGGCTTTTGGCGGCGCAATGCTGGAGTACACATTCAACAACTGCCCTGAGTGCCTTGCGGAGAACAAAGAGCAAAATCAGGTTTATACGGGCGGTGGTGTTACTCCCCTGTATAACCTGCTGTGCAAAGACGTGAATGTCACAAGTGTCGAAGACCTCAAAGGTCTGCGTCTGCGCGCTGGTGGTGCCGGATTTGTTCGCTTTGCCGAAGCATTCGGTGCACAGGGCGTCCGCCTGCCAGTATCCGAAGCTTACGAGGGACTTGATCAAGGCATCATCGATTGTGCAATGCTGTCCGCGCCAGAACTTACAAACTACAACCTGCACGAAGTTGTAACCGACATTACATTGGCCGTACCGGGCGGTGCCTTTGCGGGCGTGTCTTCGGCCAACGTGAATGCGGACCGCTGGAAAGCTATGGACGACGCAGGCCGCGCAGCGCTCCTTTGGGGCGGTAGCCAGATGTCCGCCAGCACCACTTGGAACTTCCACTCCGATGACAACGCCGCAATCGAGCATGCCCGCGGAAAAGGCATCAACATCGTTCAGGGTGATGCCGAGCTGGTTGCAGCCGTAACGGCCTTCGCCAAGTCCGACCTCGAAACAGTGTCCGCTCTGTTCAAAGACACCTACGGCGTTGAGCGTTCTTTCGGGATCGCAGAAGACTTTGCACCACTTTTGGATAAATGGATTGGCCTCGTAGCTGACGTCGACAGCAAGGAAGCGCTTCAGCAGTTGTACTGGAACGAAGTGATTTCCAAGGTCGATGCTTCAACATACGGTATGGACTGAGCAGATCATTTTCTGACTTAATGCTTCCAATCGGGGCGCGACACCAACAGTCGCGCCCCGCCTTTTCCTTTCCAGAATGGACATTTCCATGAAAACCATCGCTCTTGTGCTATCATGGCTCATCTCCGGAACATCCACGATCGCAGGTATCATTGTGCTTTTGCTGATCAGTCACGTCACACTCGATGTCGTGATGCGGTTTGCCTTCGGAACGCCGCTGAACGCGACAATTCTCTATGTCTCTGCATTCTATATGGTCGCTATTGCTTTCCTCCCGCTTGCCGCGGTTGAGCAACGCGACGGCCATATCGCGGTTGAACTTCTCGTTGAGAACTTTCCCACCAAAATCCAGACATTCCTCGCAGGGTTCGCTCTCTTGCTCACGACTATCGTCACCGCCACCGTCGCAATCCGCACTGGCGATGAGGCGCTGGCAAAATTCATTGGCGGTTCCTTCTCCATCGAAGCAGGCGGCAAGATCATTACATGGCCCACCTACCTCGCGCTGCCCTTGGGTTTTGGCCTCATGTCGATTGTATCGGCGTGGAAATTCATCTGCCTGCTCATGGGACGCCCACACGGCCTTGATGCTCTCAGGATCGAAGACCCCTACCTGTCCAACGGAGACGCACAATGACCGAACTCCAAATCGCAGGCATCTTTATCGCTGTCCTTTTGTGCATGATCCTTATGCGCATCCCGATCGGTATCTCGCTCATTGCGGTCTCCTTTGTGGGTCTTTGGCAAATGTTCAACTGGAACATCGCATGGGGTTCGCTTGGCATTGTGCCTTACGCCTTTGCTAACTCATGGGTTCTCAGCTCGATCCCAGCCTTCCTGTTTATGGGATTCATCTGTTACCACACGCGGCTAACCCAAGGGCTGTTTAACGCGGCGCAGATCTGGCTATCCGGTTTGCCTGGCGGCCTTGCCATTGCGTCCGTTTTCGGTTGCGCAGGCTTTGCTGCGGTAACCGGCTCCTCGGTGGCGTGTTCTGCTGCGATGGGTAAAATCGCCGTACCTGAAATGGTGCGAAACCAGTACAGTCCAGAACTTGCCACTGGTACGGTCGCAGCCGCTGGTACCATCGGCGCGCTCATCCCGCCTTCTATTCTTATGATCCTCTACGGCATTATCTCGCGCCAGTCGGTTAGCGCACTCTTCCTTGGCGGCCTTGTGGTCGGCGTCATCACTCTGATCGCCTACATTGCCGTTATCGTGATCCGCGTAAAACTGAACCCTGACCTTGCGCCGCCTGTGAAAATCGAGGCCACAAGCACCGAGAAGTTTAAAGCCTTGGGCCAGACATGGCCTGTCCTGCTCATCGTTATCGGTGTTTTCGCGGGCCTCTTTGGCGGTGCCTTTACCCCGACCGAAGCAGGCGCAATTGGTGCCATGCTTTCAATGCTCGTGGCCCTGCTCAACCGCACGCTCACCTTCAAAGCCCTGCGGATGGCGATTACCGAAACCCTCACAACCACCGCAGCACTGCTGATCATCGCCGTCGGTGCGAGCCTGCTCACGCGATTCCTCGCGCTTTCGGGTATCGGTGACGCGCTGTCCGATACGATCCTCGGATTTGGTGTTTCACCCCTGATGATCATGGTCGGCATTGTTGTAATCTACCTCCTGCTTGGCATGATGCTTGAGCCTGTGGGTGCGATGCTTCTGACCCTGCCTATCGTCCTGCCCATCGTGGACGAAACGGGATACAGCCTGCTGTGGTTCGGTATCGTGCTGGTCAAGCTCTTGGAGATCGGGATGATCACCCCACCTATGGGGATGAACGTGTTTGTCATCAAAGGTGTGGTCGGCAACCTTGCTTCCCTCACGACAATCTTCCGTGGTGTGTTCTGGTTCGTGGTCGCCGATTTGGTGATCGTCGGCTTCCTGATCGCATTCCCGCAGATTGTTTTGTTCCTGCCGCAATGGATGAATTGACCTGATGCCGTGTGATTGATCTACACTGCGGTCAGGAGCAGTTTGTCCCCTGCTATCACACACCATCTCTCAAGGAGGTTGCGCTATGGTAATTTACGGTTTGAGCACATGTTCAGTCTGTCAAAAGGCCCTCAAATCGCTCGAAGCTGTCCGCAAGGACGTCAGCTTTCGAGATATCAGGGCTGACCCGCTGAGCGAAGCTGAGCTTTCAACGTTGATCCATGAGTTCGGCGACCGCTTGGTCGATCGCACCTCCAACGACTACCGTGCGCTAAACGACTGGCTCAAAAACTCCGAGGCTGAGGCGCAAATCGCGGCTAAACCCAAGGTAATGGCGCGACCAGTAATCTTTGATGGCACCACCTACCATCTGGGTTGGGGCAACGATGTTCAGGCGGCGGTTCTGGGCTGAACCCTCAGGGTTGCTCTTCATCACTTACGGCGCAGGCATTAAGGCCAGTGACAAAGAACACAGTCCCCTTTGCATTTACGCGATGTTGGAACGCAGCCCTGTCAAAACCGGCGGCTTCCTCAGTCATCGAAGGCGGCAAATTCTACGACGTCATTAAATCAATGGTGCAATAATGTGAGCATCGCACACATCAACACAGTGTGACTTGCGGCTCACCCCTCACCGCCTACATTGCCTCCTTATGAACGACCATTAACCATCAGACACACCAAAGCAACAGGACGCCCCATGGACCTCAACGCCGATTTCAACACCCGCGCCATTGTCCACTCCAACCAGATTGAATGGGTCCCGTCCCCCATGCCTGGTGTGGACCGTCGCATGCTCGACCGGATCGGCGGCGAGGTTGCCCGCGCAACCAGCATTGTGCGCTACGCTGCGGGCAGCCACTTTTCAGAGCATACTCATACAGGCGGCGAAGAGTTCATCGTGCTCGACGGTGTGTTTCAGGATGAGCATGGCGATTACCCCGCTGGAACTTATGTGCGCAATCCGCCGACAACCGCCCACACGCCACGCTCCGATGAAGGCTGCACGATCTTTGTAAAACTTTGGCAGTTTGACATGGGCGACCGCAACCAATTCCGTCTAACAATGGACGATGCGCTTGGCGCGCCAGTAGACGGCGTCGCCACGGCGCAACTCCACCGCGACGCTCGCGAAACCGTGACCTATAGTGCTCTGGATTCAAATGCCACGCTTACCAACACCGATGCTGGTGGGATTGAAGTGTTGATCCTTGAAGGGGGCGTACAAGACAGCGACGAAGTGCTGGAAAAAGGCGCATGGCTGCGTCTGCCGGAAGGGGCGCCATTGTCCCTCACCGCAGCGGACGGCGGCGCAAAGCTTTGGATGAAAACGGGGCACCTACCGCATGCAAAACCACCCGTTGCCGGCGACAATTCATGACAACACTGATCATCGGGGGCGGTCTGTCCGGTCTTGCCCTCGCCGATGCGCTTGAGCGCCAAGGCGACGACTATCTTCTTATTGAAGCCCGTGACAGGTTCGGGGGCAGGATTAAAACCGAGCGTCACGGGGACGGGTATTTTGACATGGGGCCCGCTTGGTTCTGGGATGGCCAACCCCGCATCGCCGCTTTGATCCAAAGGCTAGGGCTTGAAACGTTCGAGCAGCATACTGAGGGTGAAATGACCTTTGAGGACGCACAGGGCCACATTCAGCACGGACGCGGAATCTCTGCGATGAAAGGATCATGGCGTTTGGAGGGCGGGCTTACCGCACTGACCACAGCTCTTGGCGCGGCTCTACCAAACTATCGCAAGCGTCTGAATGCGCAGATCCAGACGTTGACGCGCGAGGTTGATGGTATCACCGCAGTTCTTTCAAACGGAGAGCGGATTTTGGGGACCCGCGTCGTTCTGGCACTACCCCCACGCGTTGCCACAGAGATCACCTTTTCACCTTCACTCCCCACTCGCACACTAAGCGCAATGCACGCGGTGCCCACATGGATGGCGGGCCAAGCGAAAGCAGTCGCCATCTATGACACCCCGTTCTGGCGCAACGCCGGCCTATCAGGCGACGCCACAAGTCGCCGTGGCCCAATGGTCGAGATCCACGATGCCTCGCCAGCGACAGGAGGTCCCTACGCCCTCTTTGGCTTTATTGGCATTCCACCCGAAGCTCGCCGGGAGGAGGCCGTTTTGCGTGCGCATCTAAACGCACAACTTGCCCGCATGTTTGGAACCAAAGCTAAAACGCCGCTGCATTTGCACATCAAGGACTGGGCCCTCGATCCGTTCACCGCAATTGCAGCTGACAGCGCACCTATGTTTACGCATCCGTCTTATGGCCTTTCCCCCGAATTTGAGAACATCTGGGATGGCAAACTGCATTTCGCTGGAACCGAGGTCGCTGAGGAATTCGGCGGTTATCTAGAAGGCGCGTTAGAAGCCGCGCAGAACGTGTTTACGACCCTCAGAACAAGCTGCTAGCTACCGCGCCCTGCTAACGGCTCAGCCAGATTCTACGCCTGCTTCATGACGCTCTTGCGCAAACGATTAGCACAGTCAGTACTGGCGCTGACAACTTGCGGAAATAGCGCGGTGCATCCCAAAGCGACGATGGGATGCAAGGCGTAGAGAACCGCAGCACTGCTCAACGCCGGGGTCAAACGCACTGGGCCTTTCCCCACCGTACAACTCCGCCTATCATATAACGAAGCAAGTATCCCCTCGGGAGTCCAATATGTCTTCTATCTCCGAAATGATGACGCGCCGTGCTCGCTTGCTTGGCCCCAATGTCTCGACGTTCTATGATGAGCCGCTGCATCTTATGCGCGGTGATGGCGTTTGGGTCTGGGATGCCGCGGGGCGAAAATATCTCGATTGCTACAATAACGTGCCGCATGTGGGCCATTGTCATCCGCGGGTAGTGGAGGCGATCTGCAAACAGGCAGGCACCTTCAACAGTCATACCCGATACCTCCATGATGGTATCTTAGACTACGTTGAACGATTGACGGCCACCTTCAACAGCGACATCAGCACAGCCATTATGACCTGCACAGGGTCAGAAGCGAACGATATCGCCCTTCGCATGGCCGAAGCGATAACAGGCAAGCACGGCGTTATTGCAACCGACCACACCTACCATGGCAACACGACCGTGGTGGCCCAACTGAGTGCGACCAACCCTCCTACTACAGGTGACGGTGCCCACGTGCGCCATGTGCCTGCCCCCGACAGCTACCGCCCTCTTGGCGGGGTCGCGGGTATGCCCCACGCTCGGGCTTTCGCCGACAAAGTCCAAGAAGCCATTGACGACCTCAACGCCTCAGGTATCGGTTTTTCCGCACTTATCCTCTGCCCTGCGTTTCTTAACGAAGGCTTTCCGATGCTTGAAGCAGGGTGGTTGACGCCGGCCCTCGACGTCGTGCGCAAAGCAGGTGGGCTCTTCATCGCCGATGAGGTCCAACCCGGTTTTGCCCGTAACGGTGAGGCATTCTGGGGCCACCAGCGGATCAAGGCAAAGCCCGATATCGTCACCATGGGTAAACCGATGGGCAACGGGCACCCTGTCGCGGCTGTGGCGACAACTGCCGATATTATGGCAACCTTTCGCAATACATTTCGCTATTTCAACACTTTCGGCGGCAATCCCGTGTCCTGCGCTGCCGCGATGGCCGTCCTTGATGTGATCGAAGATGAGAACCTTCAAGAGAACGCCCGCATAGTTGGAGCACATGCCCGCGCAGGTCTGGATAAGCTCGCCCAGAAACATGAGTGCATCGGTGATGTTCGTGGCTACGGCCTGTTCTTTGGCGCGGAGTTGGTAATCGATCGCACAACCAAAGCCCCCGCAACCCAACACGCGATCCGCGTCTCCAATGAGATGCGCAAACGCGGTGTCCTGATGAATAAGCTTGGAGTTCACTACAACACGCTCAAGATCCGCCCACCGATGCCTTTCAGCATTGCGGATGCCGACTTCATGCTCGCCACGCTGGATGCCACACTTGACCACCTTGGCCCTGCATTTGACTGAAGCCCTCATCACCGCCGCACGTGCGCATTGGGTATTGGCGGATGCGCCCGTCACCCTCATCGCCGCGCGGGAAAACCGCGTTTACCGAGTTGATTCTCCAACGGGACCAGCGGCCCTGCGGATACATCGCGAAGAGTACCGCACTGTGAGTGAATTGCGCTCGGAGTTGCAATGGATGGCCATGCTGGCGGACAACGGCATTCCCGTCCCTGCGCCGATCCCCGCAGCGGACGGCACGCATCTATTGGTCCATGGCGGCATAGCGCTTGATATGCTCACATGGTTAGAAGGCAGTCCTCTCACCGCTGCAGTGCCATCCGAGCATATCTATTTTGAGCTCGGTGCCTTGGTTGCTCGAATGCAGTCCTACGCAGATGTATGGGCGCCTCCGCCGAATTTCACCCGCCCTACATGGGATCTGCAGGGTGGCGATCCAACTTGGGGTCGGTTTTGGGAAAACCCTGAACTGACCACAGAGCAAGTTAAACTTTTTATCCGCTTTCGGGACCATGCAGCCAATGCAATCACGCGGCTGCCAAGCCCCGACGTTGGCCTTATTCATGCTGATCTGGTTCCTGACAATGTCTTGTTGCATGGAGGTCAGTTGCAGCCAATTGATTTTGACGATGGCGGATTTGGCTATCGCCTTTTCGATCTGGCCACAGTCACATTTCGTAGCCGCCGCACTGACCCAACTGGCGCACTCGCCCGTGCGGTCATCGCAGGATACGCCAGCGAGCGTTCAATGGGCCTCGATGCGCTGCCGCTGTTCGAGGCTCTACGCGCCTGCAGCTACGTCGGGTGGAACATTGCACGCATGGCAGAGGGCGAAGGCCAAGAGCGCAATACACGCTTCATTCGCGCTGCCATCGTAGCTGTGAAAATTGTACTGTCCGACTAACTTAAATCCTTATCTGCAAGACTGGCCAACTCGCCCAAAGTCACAGGCTTGAGCGGTGCTCTAATCCGAAAGCTCCCACCTCGCCTTGGGTTATACCATTTTCCGCAGCCAAAATTTCCGGACCAACAACCCGCAATTCCGCCCTTGGCACGGTCCCATCCCGCAGCGGCTGAATACTTTGGTCCGGTTCGGCCCCGAGCAGCCCAGTGCTGCGAAACGGCGAATATCGCCTGCACGCACCTCCTCACAGCGGCAAACGATCACCTCGTCCGGAGGCAATAAAATATCTAATGGCGGCGCGTAAAGTGCATCCAGAAACGGCCTGATTGACAAAGCAGCTTTGCGCTCTTTGAGGGTTCCAACAGCCAGTGCATCGCGCGCTTCGTCGGTGAGTAAACCAATTTGAACCTGCGCATTGAGCGCCGCAATTTGACCTGACAATTCGGCAGTTTTCGCCCCACCAATACCTGCACCGTCCCCCGCGATAGAGAACAAAGACTTGGACGTCTGCCCCCAAACATCCACGACAGGGTGAAAGCACCGCTGGACCTCATCAAATCGGTGGTCAAGCGCCAGCGCGCGACTGATCTGCGTGTTCGGCACGACCCCTTGGTGCAGTATAACCAAATCGGTTTGGATGCGATGTTTCTTGCCGCCTGCGCGAAACTGAACAGCTTTTGCTGCCGTTTTGCCTATAATCTCGATGCCAGTCGCCGCCTTGTATCGCCGGACCTTAGCCCGTCTCAACGCATCGAAAAACCGCAACCCCTTCACAAGCTGACACCAGTCCTTGAGCGCGCGCCATGCATGCGGCAAGGCATTGCGCGAACCCCCACGAGTCTGCGTTTCAACCAACGCTTTGGGTGCAGCCCCCGCCGCGAGCAGTTGGGCGGCCACCAGATAGAGCAGCGGACCGGAACCAACCAGCACCGCGTTCTGCGCCACCAGCCCCTCGCTTTTCATCAATATCTGCGCCGCACCCGCCGTCATCACACCCGGCAAGGTCCAACCAGGAAGCGGAACTGGACGCTCTATCGCACCACTGGCGATAATAATATGCTTACCGCGCAATTTCCGCGCGTGGCTGTCTATGCTGTAAGTGATAGTGCCGTATTCATCCACGTTCCACACGGTCGCACCAGATACATGTTCCACGCCCGCTTGCGCCATGTTCTGCACCAGACATTCGAAACAGGTCCCCATCATGCAAAACGGCCCCCGCTCCGCTCCACTGACAGGGGAGCGCCGGATCGCAGAAAAACCGTTGCACAGCAAAGCTCCTGCAACCGTCGCCCTCTCTGGCGCAGAAATTAGAACATCCTCGAATACGAAGGACACAGAAGCGCCTGATATCTCCTCCAGCAGCTTAAACATCAAATCGTCCCTCCCCAAATTGCGACAGGTCTGGCGCTATATTTTTCGCCAATATCCAGTCGGGCAGAACCTCCGCATGCGCAGCCGACAGGGTGATCCCGCTGTGACATGTCACAAAGGACGCGCGCTGATATTTGGGGGAGCGTTGGTAGACCGGCAAACCGTCCTGCGACATCACCCGCAGTGCCGCCCAACTGCGCACCAGCTTTACGTTGGCCAAATGCGGAAACACGTCCACTGCCTGTTTTGCAAGGTTGGCGATCGTCGCGATATCCTCTGTATCATCCATACCCACTTCGGCTTTGCTGGCACCGATCTGCACACCGCCCTCATTCACCTGCCGCAATGTCCCCGAAGGGCACCTTAGAAAGTGCGGCAGCTTCTCGGTGATCAGAACCTGCCCTTGTTGTGGTCGGGTAGGCACTTGGAACCCCAATTTATGCCCCAGCTCAAGCGCGCCTAGACCCGCCGCGAGCACCAAACCATCTCCCGGCACTTTACGCCCATCGGCCAGAATTGCGGTAAATCCCGGGTCATGCGCAACGACATCAACCACATGCAAGCCAGTTATCAGTGTGCCACCCCTCTGTCGCACCGCAATGGTCAAAGCGCGAAGCAAGTTGAGCGGGTTCACATGCCCGTCCATTTGCGTGAAGACGCCGCCGACTACCTTTGGTTCAATCTCCGGCACGTAGGTTTTCAGCGTCTCATGCTCCAGCACATCAAACGGATAGTCTCAGCCTAGAGCACTCTGCAAGCCACTTAATTCGGAGACATAGGCGGAGAGTTCATCCTCTTTTGTGAAATATTTGATCCCACCCGTTTGACTGAGGGAAACATCGACACCTGCCTCTTCAAACAACCCGCCTGCATAGGCGCCCCAAAGCGCAGCGGATCGACGCGACCAACTTGCATAATGCGGCGCGCTAACACCTTTGCCTTGTATCCAGACCAGCCCGAAGTTTCCGTGAGACGCGCGCGCATCATCATCAGCCCCGTCCAGAACGATTACCTCTTCGCCCTTTTTCAGAAGGCCATAGGCAACCGAAAGCCCGACAACACCGCCCCCTACAATAATCGTTGTCATGCTTCAGTCCTTTGCCGGCAACGGTTCAGAGTACCTGTGTCAAAATAGCGAAATCCTGTTGCCTGTCATCCAGTTCAAGCAACGAATGCTTTCACTCTGCAGGGGCAAATGCAGCCTCGTGTCCTGCGCGGCCTTTCCGTTTTTCACCCAACATCAACATCGCTGGCGTCACGATCAACGTCAGGATCGTCGCAATGATCAAGCCGCCCGCGATGGCAGAGGACAGCTCTGTCCACCACTGCGTCGATGGTGCACCGTAGACGATTTCACGGGTGAAGAAGTTGAGGTTCAAACCGATCACCATCGGCATAAGGCCCAAAGCAGTTGTAACGGAAGTCAGGATCACGGGACGCAAACGCTGCGCGCCCGTGCGTAGTGCGGCTTCCATCGGGGACTGACCTGACATTTTCAAAACGTTGTAGGCGTCAATCAGAACGATGTTGTTGTTCACCACAATCCCCGCCAACGCAATCACCCCAATCCCGCCCATAACAACACCAAAGGGACGGCCCGTAACGATCAACCCAAGCAAAACACCCGCCACGGAAAAGATGATCGCGGACATGACAACGAAGGCTTGGAAGAAGTTGTTAAACTGGATCACAAGGATAACAAACATCATAAATATCGCAGCCCCGAATGCTCCGATCAAGAAGGTCATGCTTTCGGCCTGATCCTCCGCCTCACCAGCAAAGCTAAAGGCGACCCCGTCTGGAAGCTCAACCTTGTTCAACGCGGCGGTCAGCGCGACCACCTGATCATTTACCAGAACACCTGCAGCCACGTTGGCTTCAATCGTCGCGACCCGTTTTTCATCAATGCGGCGGATCACACCAGTTCGGTTGGAGGGCGCGAAAGTCACAAAATTCGAAATCGGCACAAGCCCCGCAGACGTCGGCACCCGCAACCCGCTTAGCTCCGCGAGCGAGCGTTCCTCACGCGGAAACCGCACGCGTATATCCAGTGATCCATCCACGTCATCGGGCCGATAATCGGCCACTGTGATCCCTTGAGTCAGCAGCTGCACCGCCTGCCCTAACAGGCTCACGTCAGCACCGAACCGCGCAGCTTCCGCACGGTTCACAAGGATCGACACTTCGACACCCGGCACAGGGCGCGTATCTGTTACGTCGGTAAAGCCACCCATACCGTCCATGATATCGCGGATCTGCTGAACGGCTGCGTTTTGTACATCGGGATTGCGTGCCGTGACCTGTAGGTTCACAGGTTTGCCCGATGTCGGTCCGCCGCTTTCAGTTTGGACTTGCACATCGATACCCGCGATGTCGGACACGCTTTTCCGGATATCTTCGCCGATCTCGGCAGCGGTGCGGCGGGTATCCCATGGCATGAGCTCTAATTGGAGCGTGCCAATCGTCTCTTCGTCCCCTTGGCCCGCCGACATCATGGAGCGGGCATAAATACTCGCAATCTCGTCGTAGCCAAGAATGCGCTCTTCAACTGCACGCACCAATGTGTCCCGCTCGAAGATCGAGAAATTATCGCGGGCGCGCACTTGGACCTGCATAAAATCAGGCTCGATCGACGGAAAGAAGCTGATGCCCTTACCGAATGTGCCGTAAAGGCCGAAGCCCCCGAGCAAAAGCGCCACCGCGAGCAAAAGTGTTGCTGCCGGTCGCATAATTGCTTGTTCCAGCACACGCACATATGATCCGGTAAATCCACTCATCCGGCGAGGGTCCCCTAGCTCTGCTTCATATAGAGATGCCTTTTCCTTGGCGGTTTGCGGCTGACGTTTTCCGATCAGCCCACCGACGACAGGAATGAAAATCAGAGCCATGAACAGCGATGCCGACAATGTTAGGATCACCGTAATCGGCAGGTATTTCATAAATTCCCCGACCATGCCGGTCCAGAATAGTAATGGAAAAAACACAGAGAGCGTGGTCGCCGTGGACGCAATGATTGGCCACGCCATGCGCTTGGCCGCAAAAGAATATGCCTCCTTGGGATTGGCCCCCTCTTGCAGCTTTCTGTCTGCGAGTTCGGTCGTGACAATTGCTCCATCAACGAGCATCCCCACCACGAGGATCAGTGCAAAGAGCACGATGATGTTCATCGAATAATCCATGGCCCAAAGTGCAATTACACCCGCAAAAAATGCACCCGGAATTGATAGCCCCACAAGGATCGCGGAGCGCGTGCCCAGCGCCAGCACGATCACGATCATCACCAGAATGACAGCTGCAATAACGTTTGCCTCAAGGTCGCTCAGCAGATCTTTTACCTGTTTGGATTGGTCCTGAAGGTATGTGACCTCGATGCTGTCAGGCCAGTCTTTGCGCATCTCTTCGACCAGTGCCTTTGCCTCGGCCACGGTTTCGATGATGTTCGCGCCCGAACGTTTCGTCACCTCCAGCGCAAGAGCGGGCTGGCCATTGATACGCGCAAATGAGGAAGGGTCCTCAAACGTGCGCCGGATCGTTGCAACATCGCCAAACGTAACCACCGCATCGCCACGCACCTTTACAGGCATCGCCATCACGTCTTCGAGGTCTTCAATCAGCCCTGGTACTTTGAGCACAATACGGCCCGACCCTGTTTCAATTGCCCCTGCAGCGATTAGACGGTTGTTGCGTTGGATTTGGCCGATCAATTCGTCAAACGATAAATTGTACGTTTGGAATACAGTCGGATCGATGAGGACTTCGAGAAACTCGAACCGCTGGCCGCCAATCTCGACTTCAAGAACCCCCTGAAGCCCTTCAAGCCCCTCCTGCACCTGTTCGGCCAGATTGTTCAGCGTACGCTCGGGCACAGGGCCGGATAGGATCGTTGTGATGATCGGAAACAGAGCTGTGTTAATCTCGGTAATTGTTATGTCATTGGCATCGTCAGGCAGTTCACCCTGCGCACGATCCGCCGCTTCGCGCACCTTATCAAGCGCTTCATCGTTGTCGCCCCCTGGTAGGAATTCGAGCTGGATCGATGCAAACCCTTCGGTCGCATCCGACTTCATACTGTCCAGACCCGAGATCGAGGCAAATTCGGTCTCCATCGGCTCGAGCAATAGGCGCTCTGCATCCGTTGGGCTGATCCCGTCCAAACCAGTGGAAACATAAAACAGCGGCAGCGGCACCTCGGGATTGGCTTCTTTCGGGATCGAGATATAGGCATAGGCTCCTACGACAAGGATCATCAAAAGAGACATGACCACCACGCGGGAACGTGAAAATGCGAAATCGATGATGCTGTTCATTTGTCAGTCTCTCCAGCGCGCGGTGCAACTGTCTCCGACGCGTTAACAAAGCCCTGCCCGACAGTGATTACATCCACTTCATCCGGCAACCCCGTCACCCAGATGCCATCAATCTGTGCTTTGACCACAGAGATTTCGTAAAACTCTACGCCGTTTTCCTTATTCACAGTTTTAACGCCCAACGCGCCCTTTACATCAAGCGATACAATTGAGGGCGAAAGGAAATGCGCCTTTGCCTCCCCTGTAGGGATAATGACCTCCGCTGAAATCCCCGCTGGGATCGCCCCGTCGTCGTTATCAATCTCGATTTCGGTCAGGAAGGTGCGTGTCTCGGATGCCGCAGAAGTTCCGACAAATGTCACTTTGCCAGTACGCTCCTCGCCGGTAATAAACTTGACGGTCGCAGTTTGGCCCACAGATAACCGCGTCAATGACTGTTGCGGCACCTGAATTGCGACGGTCAGCGGCGTGATATCAACCAAGCGGCCGACCTCGGTTCCAGCCGAGACAAACTCTCCTTCGTCAAGATCCAGCGTCTCGATCCGTCCTGTGAAAGGGGCCGTGATGTTAAGTGTTTTTGCTTCTTGGTCTACAATGGTGACCTGCGCCCGTGCAGCTGCAAGTGTGGCGCGCGCTTGGGAGACACGGTCTGCAGTCGCCACGCCGCGGTCCAATAACTTCTCGGCATTATCAAACTCTCGCTGCGCACGGGCCAATTCTTCTGCGGCGCGGTCGGCATCGGCTGCATTGCTCACGGCATCAAAGCGCGCAACGACGTCGCCCGCCTCCACATCCTGACCTTTGCGCACCAGAACTTCCGCGATGTCGCCAGAGGTTTCGGCCCGCATCATCGTATCGCGATCAGGCAACGCCTGCCCCTCGGCCTGATAGAATTGGGTAACGGTTTCCGCTTTTGAAGTTGTGACAGCAACAGCTATAGGCTTCGGCTCTTCGCGCGCAACAACTGCCTCCTCGTCTTTGGATGGAAATATGAAACCACTGCCCATCCATCCGACAATCGCCACTACTAGAAGTGCGGCGATCCATGTGGAACGTGATGCGCCCTTGTCCGATACAAAAGTTAGTTCTTGAGGCTTGGCCGCAGTGGGCTCGGAGCCATTAACTTTATCATCAGCGGATGCTTTTGCATTGCTCTTACTCGTCATCTTTAAAACCCTTTAAGGTGGCGGGCTGCTGACCTGCCTCTAATACTTCTGGCTTGTTTACTTCGGTCAACGCCACGGAAATGGCAGCACCTATGGAGGCGTAAAAGTCGTAGTAGGCTTTCAATCTCCCCTGCGCATCGGCATCCTTGGGGAGGCTCTCGATCGTCTCCGCAATCTCCGCCTGAAACGAGCGGTTACGCTGCTGCACGACCTTCAACATCGTTCCATAGGGGTCAGGTGCAAGTTGGAAAAAACTCTGCCGCTCCCCCGGCTTGTTTACCCGCTTCACCAACCCACGCTCTTCGAGCAAGCGGACGCTGGTACTTATGCTGGCACGGCTTACCTGCAGTTTTACGGCCAATTCGCCAAACGGCACTACATCACCATCATAGATCAACAGCCCCAGCACACGCCCTGCTATCCGCGGCAATCCCTCAGCCTGAGAAAACAGGCCGGTCTTTTCAATAAATTCAGCGCGTATCGTGTCATGGGACGAGGCATCAGCCATGCAATTCTCCTTGTATCCATGTGCATCTAGGTCGACGCACAGCAACCGTCAAGTTTGTTCAGTTGCAACTGAACGGATCGTGCGAATTGTGACAGGAGATACAGATTACGTCAGCGCGTAAGTTCACCTCAGCAGGGAAGTTTGCCGCTAAACCGATGCATAATCGTATATTTTTAATAGAAAATTTAAAAATAGCGCGCCGCAGTACGACCTTCGACTCTTTTCGTTCACACTCAAAAACCGCAAAATCAGTGGAAGTACCATCTTCAGTTACCATTGGTTCATTCTGCGGAACAACATTCCGACTAGCGGTATTGCCGCATGATAAATTTCCTCCTAACGTTAACCTGTGATTGAGTCGCGCGCCTTCGGGAGGGAGATGCACGCCTCAGCGATTAGGCAGGCTTACCGCTGAATGTTTGTTCTTGGCGACGTCTGCCAGAACTGCGTGAAGGGACGCCGATCTGACCCTGAATATAGCTTGGCCGCCCTGCTCCCAAACTGCGGACACGCACAAATGACCAGCTGATCGTGCAGCCTGAACGCCCGCAGCTACAAGAACGAAAGATTTAAAGCCAACCACAATCGGGAAGAGAAAAATGAAGTTTCCAAGAAAATCTATTAAGCTCGGACTTACCACTGCACTTGTATCGCTTGGCCTGTCGACCGCTGCGATGGCGCAGGATTACGACTGGCCACGCCTATTGGTCATTGGCACACCCGGCACGTCTTCGGGCAGCTTCGCATCGACGAACGGCTGGGGTCCAACGCTTCAAAAAGAAACCGGAACCACAGTACGGATCGTACCCGAAGACAGCGAACCAATGCGTTACAAACGTCTGACAGATCGTGAAGATATCGCTATCTCTTCGTTATCGGCTTCTGAGATGGCAATCCAAACAGAAGGCGTGGGTGGGTATGCATCGGCCAAGCCAATGCCGCAGCGCATCTTGTGGCATCATAATGATACGCCTTGGGGCTTCGTCGTTGCCGGAGATTCCGACCTTCAAACTCTTGGAGATATTGCAAAAGGCGGCGTTCGCGTGACGTCTGGTGTGTTCTCACCCGCGATCGTCACTGCCATAACCAAAGCACTCCCTGCTTTTGTCGGCCTGACACCAGAGGAAGCCGAGGAAAAGATCACCTTTGTTCCCGCCTCCAGTTACGGTGAAAACTGCCGTTCAGTTGTTGAGGGTAAATCCGACGTTGCGTATTGCTCACCCATCTCGTCCGTCCTCTCCGAAATGGAAGGCGCGCCAGGCGGCATTCGTTGGTTGGCCATGGACCCAGAGAACAAAGAGGGCTGGAACGGCTATCTGAACTACCGCCCGATGACGATCCCGACCAAGATTTCGCTGGGCGTGAAAACCGCACAAGGCGTCGACTCCATGACGTCAAACTTTGTCTACGCTGTATCTGAAACCGCCGACGTTGATTTCGCTTACAACATGGCGAAGTGGCTCCACCAATCACACGATGCATATAAGGGCTCACATGCATTGGCGGCACGTATGTCCGTTGATCTGTTTCGTGAATACCTCGACAGCAATCCAATCCCCGTCCACGAAGGAACAGTGAAGTATCTGCGGGAAATCGGCCAATGGACTGATGAAGATGATGCGTGGAACAATGCAGCCGTCGAGCAAATGGACCAATGGATTGCCGCACGTCAAGCCGGCATGAAGGAAGCGATGGAGCAAGGCGTACAAATCAATTTCGAGAATGAAGCATTCCTTGAAATCATGGCCAAGCATACCGCAGGTTTAATGGTTTTCCGCTCGCGCCTGTAAGCGACCCCTTGATCTAAGATAAGACGGAGCGGTGTTCCGCTCCGTCCCTCTGCCCCCCTCATTATTCATTTACCTCATTTCTCGGGATCAACTCATGTCCGACACACACACACAGACAACTTCTGATGCTGATGCCGAACACAGCTCGGAAACGACGCGTCTTGGGTCTCTTTTTTCGTGGACCAGCATCGTATTTGTTATCCTCTGCACCTGCGGCTTGAGCATGGGCCTTGCCTATGTGTTTGGCGTTCCGGTTGGCGGGAAACGCCTCATTGAGGGGCAGTATTACTGGTTCTTCATCGGAATTTTTTTGGCCGCCGCGTTTATTGCGTTACCAGCCCGCCAAGGTCAACGCACCGTCCCAATCTATGACATGATCGCCGCTGTCATCGCACTTGGCATCTGCATGTGGTTTTCAACTCATGCGTGGGACATTGTACAGGCTGGCTGGACCAACTTCCCCGCCGGCGTCATCTTGTGGGTTCTTATGCTTGAGGTTGCCCGCAGATCAGGCGGCATTCCGTTCTTGTTGGTCGTCTTCTTTCTGGGCCTCTACCCTCTTGTCGCGGACTATTTTCCCGGCCTTTTGATGGGTATTCCCTATACCTTCGAGCGGATGATCGAAGCGCACGTCTTCAGAACCGAAGGGTTAATGGGCATCACGACCAAGATCGTCGCCGAGATCGTCCTCGGGTTCCTCGTCTTTGCGGGTGTTTTGATTGCGACAGGTGCAGGGCAGTTCTTCATCGATCTCGCGAATGCAGGCTTTGGTAAATACCGCGGCGGTCCGGCCAAGGTATCTATTGTCGCCAGCGCCTTTTTCGGCTCGCTGTCTGGGTCAATCTTTTCAAATATCGCAGGCACGGGATCAATCACCATTCCGACGATGAAAAAGGCTGGTTATCCGCCGCATTATGCTGCTGCAATCGAGGCATGTGCATCCACTGGTGGTGTCGTTATGCCACCCGTTATGGGGGCAATTGCCTTTGTCATGGCAATCACCATTGGCGTGGACTACGCGACCATCATGATCGCCGCGATCCTCCCATCGTTGCTGTTCTATTTCGGCCTCATCTTGCAAGTTGATGCCTATGCAGCGCGCAAAGGGTTGGTTGGCATGCCACCAGAAAAACTACCTTTAGCGCGTGATGTCATGAAGCGCGGGTGGCCGTTTCTGTCGGTGATGGTGTTTCTGGTCTGGGGATTACTGTACATGCGGTGGGAGTATTACGCCCCTTGGTACGCCAGTGCTATGATGATCGCGCTCAGCTTCCTTCAGCGTGAGACGATGATGACACCGACACGCCTGTTCGCGACCCTCAGACAGGTCGGTGTTCTTGTGACGCAAACAGCTGCGATCATCCTTCCGATTGCCTTTGTTGTCAGCGCCCTGACCATCACTGGCGTGACAGGCTCGATGACATCCGGTTTGGTCGCATTGGGTGGGGATAATGTTTACATGATTATCGCGCTTGGCGTCTTGGCCTGTTTCATCATGGGCATGGCAGGCCTCGCCATCGTTGCCTATATTTTCCTTGCGGTAACATTGGCCCCTGCGATCATTGAAATCGGCGGCTTGAACACTGTCGCGGTGCATTTCTTCATTGTCTATTATGCAATGTTGTCCGTGATCACGCCTCCTGTCGGGGCCGCGGCCTTCCTTGCTGCTACGATTGCGGGAGCGAAGCCTATGCAGACCTCGTTCACCGCGATGCGGCTGGGAGTCGTGATCTATTTCGTCCCGCTGTTTTTCCTGTTCCAGCCCGCGCTGGTGCTTCAAGGAGATTTGACCCCTCTCATCTATGTTTTGCCGTCGATCATTATTGGGATCACCTTGCTCTCGGGCGGTCTTGAGGGGTATTTGCTAGGCGTTGGAATGGTTCGCCAGTGGATGAGACTGCCACTTGCTGCTGCTGGATTTGCCTTCAGCTTTCCGGGGTTGATGACAACGTTGATCGGTGGGCTCGCGTCTGCAATGATCGTCGCATTGATCTGGCGTGATAATAGTAAACTCCATCAAACCACCGCATAACCAAGCTTCAACTCACTCAATCGGCTCTGGCCGAATTAAGGATCTAACCATGTCGACTGTTCATGTAATCGCCATCATCACGACCAAACCCGGCCAACGGGAAGCTGTGCTGGACCTGTTTAACGCAAACGTCCCTGCCGTATTGGCGGAAGACGGCTGTATCTCTTACGAAGCTACAATCGACACTGAAAATGCAGGCCCCATGCAGGCCGCGTTTGGTCCAGATACTTTTGTTGTTGTTGAGAAGTGGGAGAGCATGCAGGCGCTTGGCGCACATGCTGCTGCACCACATATGAAAGAATATGGCGCGCAGACCAAAGACATGACAGCGGATCGCAAAATCCACATTCTGTCCCCTGTCTAGGCACCCCTAGCCAGCATATAGTGTCTAACTAAATCTAATCTATCTTTGCCTGCGCATCTTGTGCGCAGGCAATCGCAAAGAAACACTGGGCTCGATCCGATGTAGAGGTCTCTTTCCCAACACCGAGGCTACATTAGTCCAAACTCAGGACGATCTTACCTGTGTGGTTCTTTTCACCAAATGCGTCTTGAGCAGCGCTGATATCCCGAAGCGGATAGGTTTCCGCTACCACCGGCGCGATGTCGCCCTGCTCGATCAGCCGAATAAGATTACCAAAGACCTCTGGCTCCAGCACAGTACAACCGAAGAAGCTCAAATCCTTGAGATAGAGCGTCCGTACATCGAGCTCGACAATCGGCCCAGCGATTGCTCCAGCCACCGCATAGCGGCCTCCGGAACGCAAAACCTCCAACAAAGAAGGCCACTTCGGCCCTGCGACAAGATCAATGACGACATCGACCAGTTCCCCACGGAGCGCAGCACTGTAATCATCATCGCGGCCAAGCGTCTCGCTAGCGCCAAGGGCCTTCAACTTGTCGGCCTTAGCGGCGCTAGTGACCGCAATGACCCTTGCACCGCGCGCTGCGGCCAACTGCACTGCTGCCGAACCGACCCCACCCGAAGCCCCTGTGACCAGCACGGTTTCTCCTGCCTTAACAGCAGCACGTGTCAGCATATTCTCGGCCGTGGAATAGGAGCAAGGAAATGATGCCAATTCGACATCACTTAAGTCACTGTGAACCGGATAGGCGTGCTTTGCGGCGACACGCGCAAATTCGGCGAATCCGCCGTCACATTCCGATCCGAAATACCACGGTGTCTCCAAGGTCTCATCATTCGCTTCGCGGATACAGGGTTCGATGAGAACACGTTCTCCGATCCGTTCTGGATCGACTTGGTCACCTACTGCAACGATATGGCCACATACATCTGCCCCCTGAATGCGCGGGAAGGATAACGCCGTCCCCGACCAGCCTGCATCTTCGGCATCCGCATCGCTCTTGGAGTACCATGCTGTTCGAGTGTTGATGTCAGTGTTATTCACGCCCGCTGCACCGACTTTAATCAGCACGTCCCGCGCACCGGGTATTGGCACAGGCAAATCATCACGCCATTGCAGATTTTCTGAGCCACCATGTCCCGTCAACACAACGCCGCTCATTTTGGAAGGTATTAACATGAAGATTTCCCCAAGTAGAATGATCTCTCTACTTGCGTGGGTAGAGTGATCGCTCTACTAAGTCAAGGATGAAGGATTTAGAGCACCAAATTGATGCCGGCTTGGAGCAGGCTTTCGCCGCTCATGGCTTTTCTGAACCAAACATCGAGACCCTGCGCAAGGCGACCGGCGTTAGCCTTCGCACACTCTATAAGTATGTCCCATCGCGTCAGGAGATGACACTTAGGGCCTTGGAGTATCGGCATCGCCGCTACATGACGCTTGTCTTTTCAGAGACGGGACAATCCGGGTCTGCGCCTTTGGAAATCATCGTTGATCGTATTGACGAGTGGATGAATTCAGAAACAACACATGGCTGTCTGTTTCACGCAGCAGTTGCCTCCGCTCCGCAGGATGTAAAACTTCACGCATTGCTGGACCGTCACAAAGCGGAGATGGCTAGACGTGCGGCCATTACTTCCGGCTTGCAGGGTTTCGAAGACGAAATTTCGGTGATCCTCGAGGGTATGATGCAGAGCTGGCCCTTGCGGGGTCACGATGCAGTGAGGGCGGCCAAGACCTTGTGCACGCTTCTCTCGCAGAAAAGCTAGCTGTGGTGCTTATTTCGAGATTGGTAAATGGTGCCTCGCCACTGCAACCCAATACTGCCTCTCAAACAGTGGAACAACGGACAGCTGCATAGACCTTTGGCATCTGACCTTTCTCGGTTATGTATTACTCTTGACATCCATAAGCCGAATTTACTTCGATATGGAAATACCATAGCCGTGCCTTAGAAACATTTGAGGTATATGATGATGAAAAATCGAATTTGGCTTGTGCTGGGCATGGGCGTTTTGGTTTCAGCTTGTGGTGATCTTCAAAACACAAACAGCGGCCCTTCAGAGGGGTTTCTCAAAGAGCTGCCCGAAGGCGTTCTTGCTATCGCGGCTGATAACCAAGATTTAACCGCTGTTCGCATTGACCCTGTCGATGGCTGCTATGTGTATCGTTATGTCGGACCTGTAGAGACAACATATCTGCCACTTCGCGCAGCAAACGGTCGTCCGATTTGTAGCCGCGAGGCGGTACCAGCAGTTACCTGATAAAAAGGTGACGCCCTAAACGCGTCACCTTTTATGCCATACTATTTAAGTGAGTTAGCTTTTGGCAGCAGCCAATTCTTCTGGCGCATAAAGGGTCGCTGTGGACCCCGCATCAACGTGTTCATAGAGATCATTAATATGCGGCATAATCATCCGCACGCAGCCAGAGCTGGCTCTGCCACCAATCGAGCCTGGATTGGGTGATCCATGGATACGCAGGTAAGTATCTCTGTTTCCAACAAAGAGATACAAGGCACGTGATCCGAGAGGATTTGACGGCCCCGCATCCATGCCATCCGCATGTTGTTCATACAGATCAGGATCACGTTTGATCATTGCAGGGGTTGGTGTCCAAGTTGGCCACTTTGCCTTTCGCTTGATCGCGTAAGTTCCTGGTTCATAGAGATTACCCCGTGCAATAGCCACGCCGTACCGCATCGCGGTGCCGTTATCGCGGATGTGGTATAGATAGCGTGCAACCGCATCGACATGGATGTCACCTGGTGTCAGGTTTGCGTTTGCCTCAACCACACGAGGTAGGAACCGCGATGCAACGCCCCAAGGGTTACTTGTGCTAGGGTCGTAATCTGCAGGGGTCACTTGCGCGTCCCACGTATCCCATTTCGACCTATTCGTTGTAGCAGCCGCGACAGTTGAAACTGAAAGCGGTGCTGAAAATAGCGCGGCAGTAGAAATAATAAAATGGCGTTTGGTTAACATGTTTTATGCTCCTGATCGGCTTCAACTTATCAAGGCTCGAGCGAAATGTAATTACCCTCTTACTCCGCAGCCAGTCAAATGTCTGTGTGCCCACTCAACGACAGGCAGAGGCAATGGGTTGCGAAATTAGCACTAAAAGTTGGCTCAAAAGCAAAAGTGGGAATAGGCGATAACAAAGAAACCGATTGCCGACTTCCAAACCTCGCTCGAAATTGGGTGATGTTTGCCCCTAAGACCTCACCGCTCCCGCAACCTCGGCGCGCAATCGTCCTGCTGCTGCCCCTGGTGCGCTGCCCCAAACCGCGATCCAACGATAGAATATCGGCGTCAGGAAAAGAGTAAATACGGTCGCGAAACCCAATCCTCCCACGATCACCCAACCCACGGCAATACGTGCTTCGGCCCCTGCCCCAGAAGTCAGGATCAAGGGCAGCCCGCCGAAAACAGTGGATACCATCGTCATCATGACTGGCCGAATGCGCAGTCGCAATGCGTTGCGAATGGCGCTGTCTATGTCTTCTCCCGCTTCGCGCAACTGGTTCGCAAATTCCACGATGAGGATACCGTTTTTTGCCATTACCCCGATTAGCATCACAAGGCCGATCTGGCTGTAATAATTCAAAGAGCCGCCTGTCAGCGAGATTGCCAACAGTGCAGCGGCGAGACCGAATGGTACCGTCATCATGATGACGATCGCGCTGGCGAAACTCTCGAATTGCGCAGCAAGAACCAACAGCACGACGATCAAAGCAACTCCAAAGACCATGTACATCCCCGCCGCTGTGTCATCCAACGTTGCCGCCTCACCCGTAAAGGTGATGCCCATACCGTCAGGAAGCACCTGATCTGCCATCGTTAGAAGTTCATCCATCGCAGTAGACAAATCGACCCCTTCACCAAGGTTCGACTGCAGTGCGACAGACAATGCGCCCCCCAAGCGTTCGA
>JBALTK010000035.1:0-24357 GCA_036964385.1 Sulfitobacter sp.
GCTGTTTCAGGCCGAGGTTTTGCACCAGATCGGCAAAACGCTCACGGTCTTCGGCGAGGTCGATCATATCGGGCGTGGTGCCGAGGATCGGAATGCCTTCGTCTTGCAGCGCTTGGGCGATTTTCAGGGGCGTCTGGCCGCCGAATTGTACGATGACGCCGTGCAGTGTGCCGTTTTCCTGCTCAACGCGCAGGATTTCCATGACGTGCTCAAATGTGAGTGGCTCAAAATACAAGCGGTCGGATGTGTCATAGTCGGTCGAGACGGTCTCGGGATTGCAGTTGACCATGATCGTCTCATAGCCCGCGTCGGTGAGGGCATAGCAGGCGTGGCAGCAGCAATAATCAAACTCGATCCCTTGGCCGATACGGTTTGGGCCACCGCCAAGGATGACGACCTTCTTGCGATCAGAGGGGCGTGCTTCGCATTCGGCCTCGCCCATCATCGGCGCCTCGTAGGTGGAGTACATATACGGCGTTTGCGCTTCGAATTCAGCGGCACAGGTGTCGATGCGTTTGAACACAGCTTTTACGTCGAGGGCGAGGCGTGCTTTGCGGACTGCCTGTTCGGACTGGTCTGTGAGTTTGGCAAGGCGGGCATCGGTGAAGCCCATCATTTTAAGTGCACGCATGCCTGCTTCATCGGTGGGAAGGCCGTTGGCGCGCACGCCCGCTTCTGCCTCGATGATCTCGCGGATACGCGCGAGGAACCACGGGTCAAACATTGTGGTGGCGTGGATATCGACGTCCGACATGCCGTGGCGCATGGCTTGGGCGATGGTGCGCATGCGGTCGGGGGTCGTTTTGGAGATCGCTTTTGTGACAGCAGCCATGTCAGGCGCGCCCGGAATGTCGATTTCGTCAAAGCCTGTGAGGCCGCTTTCCATGGAGGCGAGCGCTTTTTGCAAGCTTTCGTGGATGGTGCGGCCGATGGACATGGCCTCACCCACGGATTTCATCGCCGTGGTCAGATATGGCTCGGAGCCAGGGAATTTTTCGAAGGCGAATTTCGGGATTTTGGTGACGACGTAGTCGATTGTCGGCTCAAAGCTCGCAGGAGTGACGCCTGTGATGTCGTTGTCGAGCTCGTCCAGCGTGAAACCGACGGCGAGTTTCGCTGCGATCTTGGCGATCGGGAAACCAGTCGCTTTGGACGCGAGCGCAGAGGAGCGCGACACGCGGGGGTTCATTTCGATCACGACCATCCGGCCATCGGCGGGGTTCATGGCCCACTGCACGTTGGAGCCGCCTGTTTCCACGCCAATCTCGCGTAGCACCGCGATGGAGTGGTTGCGCATGATCTGGTATTCTTTGTCGGTCAGCGTGAGGGCAGGGGCGACAGTGATGGAATCGCCTGTGTGGACGCCCATCGGGTCCACGTTTTCAATCGCGCAGACGATGATGGCGTTGTCGGCGGTGTCGCGCACAACTTCCATCTCGAATTCTTTCCAGCCCAGCAGCGATTCGTCGATGAGGATCTGGCCCATTGGGGAGGCATCCATGCCCGAGCGGCAATAGAACTCATAATCTTCGCGGTTGTAGGCGATGCCGCCGCCCGTGCCGCCCATTGTGAAAGCGGGGCGGATAATGGCGGGAAGGCCGATTTCCTCAAGGGATTCTAGGGCGATAGCCACACCTGCGGCGAGGTCTTTTTTGCCGCTTGCGTCTTTGGGGGCGGTGCAAATTGTCGCTTTGGGGTTTTCGATGCCGAGGCGGTCCATCGCTTCGCGGAAAAGCTGGCGGTCTTCGGCCATCTCGATCGCTTCGCGTTTGGCGCCGATCATCTCGACGTTGTATTTGGCGAGGATGCCCATTTCCTCAAGCGCGAGCGAGGTATTGAGGCCGGTCTGGCCGCCCATCGTTGGCAATAGGGCGTCAGGGCGTTCTTTTTCAATGATTTTTGCAACAATCTCAGGGGTGATCGGCTCGATGTATGTCGCATCGGCAAGGCCCGGATCGGTCATGATTGTGGCGGGGTTGGAGTTCACGAGGATGACACGGTAGCCTTCCTCTTTGAGCGCCTTACAGGCCTGTGCGCCTGAATAGTCGAATTCGCAGGCCTGTCCGATGACAATAGGCCCTGCACCAATGATCATGATCGACTTTATGTCGGTTCTCTTTGGCATGGCTTTGGCCCCCTATGAATTTCGCAAACTTTTGCGGTTATAGGCCTTGGGCAGCGGGGTGCAAGGTGGAATCGGGGGTAGTTTGGGAAGTCGCCAATGAGGTTTGAAATGAGGGGTGGTGTGTTGCGCGCAGCAGGATGGATCGTGTGATGGATGTCCGCGCTGTGGGCATTGAATGCGCCTTAGGTTGCGACAGTATCAACAGATAGAACTGTGTTGCCTGAAAGCCGCAGGGATACTTTGTACGGTGTGATAGGTATCTCCAGAATAATTCATGTGTTTAATTTTCAGTCTAAACACATGAAAGGTTTCTACGAATGAGTGGTTTGATCAAGAATAAATACTTCGCAGCAGGCTTCGTTTTTTTGGTCTTCCAATGGATCGCGTACAGCACTTACATTGGCGAAGAGCTGACGGATTCAGAGCGCCGCCGCAGCAAAGCGAATGCTTTGGACAGTCTGATTGGGTGGTTCACTGGGAACTTTGGCACTGTTCCTTCAGCGATCTTTTTCTCGTTACTGGGTGTGGTGTTGGGCTATGTCGCTTATCGGCGAGTTGTGAAGATGTCAGAAAGCTGACACTTGCATTGACCAATGATGTGAGCGGCCGATTTTATGAAGAGCCGTTCAAAATGATTGATTGAAAATAAGCATCTACCCCGGATGCCTGCGGTTCTTTGGTTTTATAATCAAGGGAGTTCCGTTGCGTTATTAGACTAGACCCGTAAGGCATGATTTTATGCCAAGGTTACTTTGTCCGCATAGCGGACATTGCCAGATTTTACACCGCTTGGGTTAACGCGAAAATCTATCCCCTCTTACGCGTCCAGATAGGTGCGCACGGCGGCTTCGAATTCGCGGGGGCGTTCGGCGTGGAGCCAATGGCCTGCGTTCGGCAGTTTGGCAAAGCGGGCAGCGGGGAAGAGGGATTTGATCAGGGGGCGGTGTTCGGGGCGGACATATTCGCTGTTGCCGCCTGTCAGAAACAGGGTTGGACCCGCGAAGGTGCCTGTAACCTCGGGAAAGCCGATGATGTGGTCCATCTCTGCCTCCAGCACGTCGAGGTTCAGTCGCCATTCTTTTGCAGCCACATCGAGGGATTGGGTGAAGAAGCTTTGCAGGGCAGGCTCGACGCCTTGTTGGCCGAGTTGTTCGGCAGCTTCCGAGCGGCGGGTGACAGTACTCAAATCCACAGCGCGCATAGCGGCGATCTGGTGGGATTGTGAATGGTCATAGGTGACGGGGGCGATGTCTGCGACGATGAGACGACGCAGCAGGTCTGGGTGTTTTAGCGCCAGCACCATTGACGCTTTTCCGCCCATGGAGTGGCCGCACAGGTCAACAGGGCCGCCGATGTGGGTGATGAGTTCGGCAAGGTCGTCGGCCATATCCTCATAGGTTTGCGAATCTTTGCGCGGGCTGTGGCCGTGGTTGCGCATGTCGGGCGCGATCACACGGCGGGTGTCCGACAGACGTTTTGCGATGACACCCCAGTTGCGGCCAGAGCCATAGAGGCCATGGGCGATAATCAGAGGCGGGCGGTCAGGGGACGCATCCCCGAATTCGGTAAAACTCAGCATGTGGATAGGGGTAGCGCCATTGCAGGGCCGTGACCAGATGCTTAGACAAGGTGATATGATCACGGATAAGGATATGGCCGCGAAATCGCGCAAGTTGCGCGGATTGATGCAGCAAAAGCTGGATGTACGCGGACGCGACCTGCGCCAGTCGTTGCGGCGTGCGGGGCGGCGGCTGCCGAAATCTGTGCGCAAGCGTGGTGTGGCGCTGACGCAGGCCGAGATTTTGGCGCATAACCCCAAGACAGCGCGACAGGTGGATGCGGACGCGGTTGAGCGGGATTATGAAGTCGTGCGCGCGCATTTGATTGCCATCGACGTGAACGAGGTGCGCAAGACGCGGATATTGAACGTTGCAGGCGCGGTTGTCGCCAACCTTATCGTGGTGGCGGTTCTATTCATCGTCTGGCTTTGGTGGCGCGGCTACGTCTAGGCGGAATATTCCGCGTCTGTGACGTGCTCCATCCATGTAACGGCTGATCCATCAAGCTCTTCTTGCAGGGCGATATGGGTCATGGCGACGGTGGCGCTTGCGCCGTGCCAGTGTTTCTCATTCGGCTCAAAAAAGACAGTGTCACCGGGGCGGATTTCTTCTATCGGGCCGCCCTCGCGTTGCACGAGGCCCAAGCCAGCGGTGACGATGAGGGTCTGGCCCAGTGGATGCGTGTGCCATGCGGTGCGCGCACCCGCCTCGAATGTGACCGTCAGGCCGCGCAGGCGGGCAGGCGCGGGGGCGGTGATCAGCGGGTCCATACGCACGGCGCCCGTGAAATACTCGGACGGGCCTGTGCCTGAAGGGCGGGAACCTGCGGGATGGATGATCATGGGGTGCCTCGTTGATGAGTTGGGTTTGGGTGACAATGCAGTAGTTGAGGCGATCTTAGAAGGGGTAGGGTGGCGGGTACAGACAAAGGGTGATTTGCTGGATGGTCGGATGTTAGAGTGAGAGTAAGTCTTCCTCGCGAAGTCGTGGAAATGAAAGAACTCTGCATCATTTCTGCATATTCAAATGTAATATAAAAAGAATGACGAAAATGCGTAGGTCACTGTTCGCCAAAATATTCATTGCTATCTCTGCAACCGCAGTGCTGGTCGTGCTGGTTATGGCGTTGATGGTTGCAGTAGTCATGCGGGACGGTTTTGCCCTGTATCTGCTCAAAGGCGAGTTGGGGCGGTTCGATGATCTGACGGTATCGTTGGCAGAGATTTACGATGACGGCTGGCACGAATTTTCGGATGATCCGCGTGAATGGAACCGGTTTGTGCATGCACACGCGCCGCGTCCCGATATGGACCGCGATGGGGCGTTCGATAGACCGCCCGGACCACCACCAGGCCCAAGGTTAGACGAACCACGGCCGCCGCGCAGCGCTGGAAAAGCTCAATCGCTAGAAGAGCGGTTGGTCTTGCTTGATCATGATGAGATGCAGATTGCAGGCAGCGACAAGCGCTCGGAACTGTTCGAGCGCCGTCCGATTTGCGTAAATGATCGGTGCGGTGAGGGTGATCTTCTCGGCTATCTCGGCCTGAGCGCCGCTATCGCTTCGGGAAACGAGAGTGACGCGTTCTTTTTGCGGGGGCAGTATATATCGCTTGTCGTATCAGCGCTGATCGCAATCGCTATTTCCGCGATTGCGGCCTATCTGATCGCGCGTCGCTTGCTCATTCCGATACGACGTCTTGAGACAGGGGCCAAAACGATGGCTTCGGGCAATTATACGGCGAGGATCAGACAGGACCGCGCCGACGAGTTGGGGCAGTTGATTGGCCACTACAATACGCTGGCCGCCACGTTGGACCAAACTGCCAAAGCGGAGCGGGAATGGATTTCTAACACAAGCCATGAATTGCAGACCCCTTTGGCGGTTCTGCGGGCCCAGATCGAAGCGCTTCAGGATGGAATACGTCAACCTGATGAGAAAACACTGACTGAGATGCATGCTGCCCTTATGCGCTTGTCACGTCTTGTGCAGGATTTGAAAACGCTCTCCTACGCGCGCGAGGCGGAACTGGCACCGATGCTTGCACGCGAACGCGAAGACGTGTCGCAGATTGCGCGACAGGCGGGTGAAGCTGCTCGACCGAAGTTGAAGGAAAAGGGGATTGAGCTGGAGTTCGACCTTCCCGAAGCTTTGACCGTTGAATGTGATCGGGGACAGATTGAGCAGGTCATCGACAATCTGCTTGAGAATGCAGGGCGATACACCGATGGGCAAGGTCGGGTTCGTATGAGGCTGCGAGAGGTTGAGGGTGCAGCCCTTTTGACCGTTGATGATACGCCGCCTGCCGCGCCTGACGAAGATGTGCAAAAATTGTTTGACCGGTTCTACCGTGTGGAAGCGTCGCGGTCGCGGGCCTATGGTGGATCTGGGTTGGGTCTTTCGGTTTGCAAGGCGATCATTGAAGCCCATGGCGGCACGATTACCGCAGGACATTCTGATATGGGTGGGCTTCGGATATCGATCCGCCTGCCGAAAGGGACATCATGACTGCACCGCGCATATTAATCGTAGAGGATGAGATCGCGCTTGCCGAAGTTGTGCGGGATTATCTGCTTGCTGAAAATATGGCGGTTGATCTGCATGGAGAGGGCACCGGAGCGGTGACGATCGCACAGGCGGAGCCCTATGATCTGATCATTCTCGACCTGATGTTGCCTGGTGTGGACGGGTTGACCATTTGCAAGGAATTGCGCCGCACCTCTGACGTGCCGATCATCATGACCACGGCGAAGGTCGAAGAGATCGACCGCCTGCTCGGGCTTGAGTTGGGAGCGGATGATTACATGTGCAAACCCTATTCGCCGCGTGAATTGGTTGCGCGGGTGCGGGCGGTTTTGCGGCGTCGGCCCACGCAGGGGCAAGAGGCACAGCCGCAAAGCACAGCGCGGTTGGTGATCAATGCAGACAGATGGCAGGCGACACTGGATGGGACGCTGTTGGACCTGACGCGGCGCGAATTTGCACTGCTGCAATCGCTGGCGGCGCGACCCGGGCGGGTGTTTTCGCGTGACCAGCTTCTCACGCTCGCCTTTCCTGATGATACTGAGGTTTTTGACCGCACCGTGGATAGCCACATCCGCAATATGCGCCGAAAAATCGCCACGGTCAGCACATGGGATCCGATCCGCTCGGTCTATGGTGTGGGGTATGCCTACGACGGTTAGGGGGTGAGCCGCAGGATATGCGCGCTGAAAATGGGACAGGCGCAGTTTTTTCGCTGTCTGCATTTTCACTGCATAATTGCTGCAAACTGGCTCCCCAAAGAACATGGAGAACGAACCTGTGAATGGCGAATCAATGCCAATACAGGAGAGAAAAAATGTTTATCGAAAAAATCAGAGCGATCCGTGCAGAATCCGTCGCCAACCGTAAAATTCCGATTTACAGATCGACCGTCCCGCGCATCAAGGGAAACCACAATGCGGTGCTGGTCGTGACCTGTGCTGCGATTGTTTTGGGTGCTCTCAACATCTCGGCGGCGCGTGCCGACATCGTAACGGTCGATGAGCCTACTATCTTTCTTGCGCAATCCTCCAAACCCCAAAAAGGCGGAGGCGAAAATCGCCCGCCACGCGAAGCAATGGAAGCCTGTGCTGATGCGAAGGTGAAGCAGGCATGCTCGTTTAATGGTCGCGGTGGAGAAGTTGTGAAGGGGACGTGTCTGTCGCCAAAGGCGGATGTGCCATTGGCCTGTGTCCCTGCGAACCAGCCCAAGAAGGGTTGATAGCCCCGCGGCGTTCCAAGTCAGAATACCTCGAAAGGAAAGATCATGAGATCTCTCGTAAAACTGCAAGTATTTCTATTTGGATTGGCGTTCGCGGGTGGCCGAAAGGGAGCCATTGCAGCCAGCATGAACAAAGCTCCAACGCATGACAGCGCCGTTCAGGCGCCTGTTGTTGCGGTCCGCCCCCAAGAGAGGGGGCGGACCAATAACCTAGCGGCCAAGCTTTCTAAAACGGTTGCTCGGCCTGTTGCGGGTCTGTCGCGCTACAATAACCGACCAAAGATATGACATCCTCCCGCATCTTAGCGCGGCAGCATCCCAACTATTCGTAAACACCAGCCACCTTTGCCATGAAATGGAAAAGAACGATGAAACCTACCATACCCCTCTGGACCAGCCTCGCTTTGCTGTCTTCTTTCGGCTTTGCCCAGATGGCCGCTGCACACCCTGATATCGCGGAATTTGCCGAGACGGCCTTTGCGGAGCAGCCTGAGACGGTTGATTGCACGCTTGAGGACGGCACAGCCTCCACATGTTATAAAATCACCGTGAACTACTTGCCCGACGGCCTTGAGATCGGACCGTTCTGTCCTGCAACGCTGAGTGACAAGGGCGGCATTTGGGATTGGACGGGGGAGAAGGCAAAGCTTTACCGTGTGGATGATGCGTTTCTGATGATGCTGGACGAACAGGGCTATCGCTTTTTCGATGAGGATGGGACGGTTCATGTCGTGGATAATGCGACCGAACGACCAACCGTTGATCATGCCTGTATCAACGTCTCCGTAGATGAGGAGGTTGAGATCACGATGCTGCTTCCTGTTACGCCCGTTGTGGCTGAGAACCCGACACCGCTTGGCGTTGTGTGGAAAATTGGGGTGGCCCTTGATGGTGTGCCGATTTTCTCTGATGCGCCCAGCGTTCAACAAACAGGACATATGCCTGCCCTCGATACTTGCGGTGGCCATATCGACCCCGGCGGCTGGTATCACTGGCATGCAACCTCGACGGACATCGAGACGGTTTTCGCAGAGCAGGGTGTCATCGCGGATTGTGCGGTTGAGCAGGATAGCGCTGCGCTTTTTGGATATGCGTTTGACGGATTCGCACTGTTTGGCAGCACCGAGGCTGATGGCACGCCTGCAACCGATCTTGATGCGTGCAACGGCCATGTCGGTCTGACCGCCGAGGGTGAAACCTATCATTATCATGCCACTGCTGAATTTCCGAACTTGCCTGCGTGTTTGGTCGGTGTGCAGGCCAAGGATAACTTTTCAACAACAGCGACTGCTGGCGTTGGAGCGACACGCGCTGGAGTGGGTGGGCGCAATGAGCCGCCACGTCCGGGCGCAGGCGCGCCGGGGCAAATACCTGCGGGCTTTGATACTGCCGCCGAGGTTCTTGGTGTCAGCACAGACACGTTGATGGAGGCCTTGGGTGATCCTCAGGCAGGACGACCTGACCTCGCCGCAGCGGCTGAAAAATTGGGTATTTCGGAAGAAGCTTTGAAGGCCGCTCTCCCAGCACCTCCGCAGGGAAATTAATCAACTGCACGCGACGCAGCCCGTGCAAACGGCGGTTTTTGGCCCCGATACAGGACATTAAGATGATCAATATGAACCACCCTATCGGGCGCAGGCACTTTCTTGCGGGGCTTGGTGTGAGCGCGCTGGGCGCTTGCACCAGCAGCACCCAAGCGTCGCTCGCACCCCACGTCCGATCCGATGCTGATCCGCTGACCAAATTTCGGGTGTTTGCGGATGATGGAGCCGACAAATGGCTTCAGCATTTGAGTAGACCAACCTCTTCTAAGGGGCCGAATGTTCTGGCCCTTTCTGGTGGGGGTGAGGACGGTGCGTTTGGTGCGGGTGCGCTGGTGGGATGGTCGGCGAGTGGGAAACGGCCCGATTTTGACATGGTTACGGGTATATCCACTGGTGCCTTGATCGCTCCCTTCGCCTTTTTGGGAGCGGGGTATGACCAGAGCCTGTGTGACGTCTTCACCCAAACGGATGCGAGTGATATCATGCGTTTGCAGCCTGTTCAGGCGGTGGTGAGCGATGCCCTTTATGACACAGAGCCACTCGCTCGGTTAATCCTGAAGCACACGCCTCCTGATTTCCTACAAGCGGTTGCTGCGCGCCATTCCGCTGGCAACACCCTGTTTATCGTCACATCAGAACTCGATTCCGCGCGGGCATCGGTCTGGGATATGGGCGCGATTGCAGTTGCTGAGGAATACGATCTTTTTCGCAGTGTTATGCGGGCCTCGGCTGCGTTGCCGGGCCTCTTTTCTCCGGTCAATTTGCGATACCACTTTGACGGCAAAACCTACGATGAAAGCCATATTGACGGCGGCGTTCATATGCAGTTTTTGGCGGTCCCGAATTTTGCCTTCACGACTCCAGACAAAAAGTTGGCGGGCGGGCATATCTATGTTGTGATCAACAACACTCTTAATCCCGCGCCCACAAATGTCGCCCGATCTGCTCTTGGCATTTCGCAGCAGGCTCTGACTACGACTGGGCGCGCGAATGCGTTGCTACAAGTGAACGCAACCCATCTGTTTGCGCGGGAAAGAGGGTTGGATTTTTCAGTCGCTTCAATAGATCCAGATTCGGGGATTATCTATGACCCGTCTGACCGTTTCTCAACAACCTACATGAACGCATTGTATCAGCATGGTTTCGAGCGCGCTCAACGCGGGACATTGTGGGTAAACAGCTAAAGGCATGCGGTTGCGGTGGTGCGTATTGGTGCTTTATCGGTTTGGCTATGGGCCCCATTCACCCAACGCGGTGGGCCAAACGACATACAAAAGGCCCCGAACATCGCTGTCGGGGCCTTTGTTATTTTACGGTGGGCGTTGCCCCGTCGATTACAGGTTAGGGTAGATCGGGAAGCGGGCGCACATAGCTTCTACGTCTGCTTTTACCTTGGCTTCGACGGCTGCGTTGCCTTCTTCGCCGTTGGCGGCAAGGCCATCGACAACTTCAATGATCCAATCCGCGATCTGGCGGAATTCAACCTCGGTAAAGCCGCGGGTCGTGCCAGCGGGGGAGCCGAGGCGGATACCGGAAGTAACAGTTGGCTTTTCAGGGTCAAACGGCACACCGTTTTTGTTGCAGGTGATGTTGGCGCGGCCCAATGCCTTGTCCACGATATTACCGGTCACGCCTTTGGGGCGCAGATCGACCAACACGACATGGGTGTCGGTGCCGTGTGTCACAGTATCAAGGCCACCTTTGATCAGCTGATCCGAGAGGGCTTGGGCATTCGCGATAACCTGTTTGATGTAGGTTTTGAACTCTGGCTGGAGCGCCTCACCAAAGGCGACAGCCTTGGCTGCGATGACGTGCATCAGTGGACCGCCCTGAATGCCGGGAAAGATGGCGGAGTTGAACTTCTTGGCCAATGCTTCGTCGTTGGTGACGATCATACCGCCGCGTGGACCGCGCAGTGTTTTGTGGGTTGTTGTCGTTGCCACATGCGCGTGCGGGAAGGGGGAAGGGTGCTCGCCCGCAGCGACCAAACCAGCAAAGTGGGCCATGTCGACGTGCAGGTAGGCACCCACGCTGTCTGCGATTTCGCGCATGCGTTTGAAATCAATCTGGCGTGGAATGGCGGAGCCGCCTGCGATGATCATCTTGGGCTGATGCTCGGTTGCGAGCGCTTGGACTTGATCATAGTCGAGCAAGTTGTCTTCTTTGCGCACACCGTACTGAATGGCGTTGAACCATTTGCCGGATTGGTTCGGCTTTGCACCGTGGGTGAGGTGACCACCTGCGTCGAGCGACATGCCGAGGATGGTATCGCCTGGCTGGAGCAGTGCTTGGAACACACCTTGGTTTGCTTGGGAACCAGAGTTTGGCTGTACGTTGGCAAAGCTACAGCCGAACAATTCGCAGGCGCGGTCGATCGCCAGTTGCTCGGCGATATCGACGTATTCGCAGCCGCCATAATAGCGACGACCTGGATAGCCTTCGGCGTATTTGTTGGTCATCACGCCACCTTGCGCTTCCATCACTGCGGCGGAAACGATGTTCTCGGATGCGATCAATTCGATCTCGGTGCGCTGGCGGTTCAACTCTTTGTTGGTGGCGTCCGCGATGGCGGGATCGGTGTCTGCGAGGCTGCGGGTGAAGAAATCTGACATGGTGGCTCCTTGAGCGTGTGATCCTGATGATGTGTTTCGTATCGGAAACGCGCGCAGTGGTGAAGATGTTAAAGCGACTGTGCATGACATAGATGCGCCGCGCTCGAGGTACACCCCGCAATTTGCCACAGAGGGTGATTTGACGGGCGGTGCTGGTGGTTGCAGGAATATTATGTTTGTTTAAGTGGAACACGGCGCAGATCGGAAACACAATGCCTCAAAAAATCGCCTTTTTGGCCAGTCGTACACCTGTGGCGCAGACTGCGCGTGCGGCGCTGATCGGGCGCTATGGCAATGTGGAGCCTGAAGAGGCCGATGTTATTGTGACGCTGGGCGGTGACGGTTTCATGTTGCATACGCTGCATGCGACACAGGATTTGCCCGCGCCTGTCTACGGGATGAACCGTGGGACGATCGGGTTTTTGATGAACACTTATGTTGAGACCGACCTACGTGAACGTCTGGCGGCGGCAGAGGCGGCGGTGATCCATCCGCTGTCGATGAAGGCCACGCATACGGACGGTCGGGTATCGCATTCGCTTGCGCTCAATGAGGTCGCGCTGTTGCGGCAGGGGCCGCAGGCGGCGAAGTTACAGATTACAGTAGATGGGCGGCTGCGGATGCAGGAGTTGGTCTGTGACGGCGCACTGGTGGCGACACCTGCGGGATCGACTGCCTATAACTATTCCGCGCATGGGCCGATCCTGCCCATCGGCGCGGATGTGCTGGCATTAACCGCAATGGCTGCGTTCAGGCCACGGCGCTGGCGCGGGGCCTTGTTGCCGAAAACGGCGCTGGTGCGGTTTGATGTGATGGAGCCGGAAAAACGCCCCGTAATGGCAGATGCAGACGGGACCAGCTACCGCGATGTGGCGTCGGTCGAAATACGCTCGGAGCCGAGCATATCGCATACGATCCTGTTTGACCCGGGTCATGGGCTGGAAGAGCGGCTTATCTCCGAGCAGTTCAGCTAGGCTCTTCTTGGCGGGTTTTCGTGGTTTCATCTAACATCTGACCTGAGGCTTGCGTTGAGGGCGGGGTCCCGCCTTTCTGCAGAAATGTTCCAGAGCCGATGGAACGAATGGTGCTTTGGTACGTTTGTTTTATGAAGCGGCAGGGCGATGCACAGAATTGCTTAGGGCCTGCTGGAAACAGACTTAACAGATTGGAGACCCGCTATGAACTGGGACACAATTCAAGGCAACTGGAAGCAATACAAAGGTCAAGCGCAGCAGAAATGGGGCGAATTGACAGACGATGATCTGGACACAGCCGAAGGCGCCCGTGAGGAGCTTGAAGGTAAAATTCAGGCCAAATACGGCAAGACGAAAGAAGAGGCCAAGCAAGAGGTCGACGATTTCATCTCCAGCCTCTGAGGCAAAGTTATATTGTTAAGAAAAGCGGTCCCCGAATGGGGACCGCTTTTTTGTTTTAGAACGCCAAATGTTTGGCGACTTTGCCGTCAGTCCTTGGCGTAGCCGATGGTTTGCATCGCCCCTTTGATCTCGTCGAGGATCGCGGGATCGTCGATTGTCGCGGGGAGTTTGAACGCCTCACCGTCTGCGATTTTGACCATGGTGGCGCGCAGAATTTTTCCTGAGCGGGTCTTGGGCAGGCGGTCTACTACAAGTGCCAGTTTGAAGGCCGCGACGGGGCCGATCTGGTCACGCACGCGCTTGACGCACTCTGCTGTGATCTCACTGTGGGGGCGGTTCACGCCGTTGGTGAGGCAGACAAAGCCCATCGGCGCTTGTCCTTTGAGCGCGTCACTCACCCCGATCACGGCACATTCGGCAACGTCTGGATGGCCAGCGAGAACTTCTTCCATTGCGCCGGTGGAGAGGCGGTGACCAGCCACGTTAATCACGTCATCCGTGCGTGCCATGATATAGAGGTAGCCATCGTCGTCGATCATCCCCGCATCGCCCGTCTCGTAATAGCCGGGAAAGTGGGAGAGGTAGCTTTTGCGGAAGCGGTCTTCGGCGTTCCACAGGGTCGGTAGCGTGCCCGGTGGTAGAGGAAGTTTGATGGCAATCGCGCCCAGCTCTCCCGTGGGCGTTGGATGGCCCGCCTCATCGAGGATTTGAACGTTGAAGCCGGGCATGGGTACTGTTGGAGAACCGATTTTGACAGGGAGTGCTTCGAGGCCCGCAGGGTTGCCCGCAATGGTAAAGCCCGTCTCCGTTTGCCACCAGTGATCGTAGACGGGTTTGCCCAATACTTCCTGCGCCCAGATGATCGTGTCGGGGTCGGCACGCTCACCCGCGAGGTAGAGGGCGCGCAGGCAGGAGATATCGTATTTCTTGACCTCCAGCCCTTTTGGGTCTTCGCGTTTGACGGCACGGATCGCTGTGGGTGCGGTGAAAAAGCTGCGCACGTTATGCTCGGATATGACACGCCAGAAGGTGCCGGCATCGGGGGTGCCGACGGGTTTACCTTCGAACACGATTGTGGTGTTGCCGTGAACCAGCGGGCCGTAGGTGATGTAGCTGTGACCAACAACCCAGCCCACGTCAGACGCAGCCCAGAACACGTCACCGGGATCGACGTTATAGATGTTTTTCATCGTCCAGTTCAGCGCGACCAGATGACCCGCCGTGTGACGCACGACGCCTTTGGGTGCGCCTGTGGTGCCTGAAGTATAGAGGATATAGGCAGGGTGATTGCCCTCAACGGGAACACAGTCGGCTGGTGTGCCGAGTGCTTTGGCCGCTTCCCATTCGATGTCGCGGCCTTCCTGTAGAGCGCAGATCTCCTGTTCGCGCTGCAAGATAATGCAGGCATCGGGTTTGTGGGTGGCCAGTTCAATCGCGCCGTCGAGGAGGGGTTTATAGTGGACCACGCGGTTTGGTTCCAACCCGCAGGAAGCGGCGATGATCGCTTTGGGCGTGCAGTCGTCGATGCGCACGGCCAGTTCATTCGCGGCGAAGCCACCGAACACAACGGAATGCACCGCACCGATGCGTGCACAGGCGAGCATGGCTTCGATAGCTTCGGGAACCATCGGCATATAGATGATAACGCGGTCACCTTTTGTGACGCCTTGCGCGACCAGCGCGCCCGCAAGGGCAGCAACGCGGGTTTGCAGTTGGGCGAAGGTGATCGTTTCTTTGGTTCCTGTGATCGGGCTGTCGTGAATAATCGCGGCTTGCTCGGCGCGGCCATTCTCAACGTGGCGGTCTACGGCGTTGTAGCAGCCGTTCACTTGAGCATCGGCGTACCATTCATAGAGGTCGTCACCTTTGTCAAAAAGCGCCTGCGTCGGGGCTTTTACCCAGTCGATTGCTTGTGCCTGCTCCAGCCAGAATGCTTCTGGATTATCCTGTGCGGCTTTATAAACTTCTGCGTATCCCATGGCGTATTCCTCCCTCGTGGTTTGGTGGAGTTAAGGCCCAGCAACGGGGGCGCGGCAAGTGGAATGACGTCAGGGCATGGGGTTTCCGTAAATTAATTTACAGCCTCGGTTAGCGGATTATTGCGGAAAACCGGGTTGATGCGGGGTCCCGAAACTGGCAGGTTTTAAGGGTTAGCCCCTGTCAGGGCCTTGAAAAATAATAATTCCTTGGGGGGAATCTGTGAAACTATCCTTTGCACTTATCGCGGCTGCAGGCCTGTTTTTGTCTGGTTGTACGCAAACTGTTTATCCCGATGGCGTTTTGGCCGGTGATGCGCTGACCGAGCGTTTGACCAACACACGACTTACCCTTTCACCTGTCGGTGGGAAAAAGCCGCGTCCGGGACAGGCGACACGTTATATCGTAAAAATGCTACCTTCGGGCGAATCGACGTGGGAAAGCAACGGGAAGTACAAGCGCGAGACGCTGAGCCATTGGGAAGTGCGCGGCAACCAGTTGTGCCTTGAGGACCCGAACCGCCGTTTCTATGAGGAGCGCCGCCGCAAGGCAGGCAAGCCCGTGCGGAAACGCACAAAAAATGATAGCTGTGGTGTTGTCGCGATTAAGGGTGGGTTGATCACAATTTACGCACCAAAGCGGTCTTATGCGCCGCAGACGGCACTGACGGGACGCATTGCGCCGCTCTGAATACGGAACAGATGATTGATCGCCGGAAGCCGCACCTTGCGAGGGGCGGCTTTTTGCTTGTCGATGGATTGTTGTCGTATTTGGATGTGATTGTCGAAAATGGATCGGCAGGGTGTTCATAGGCGTAAGATACTGAACTCAGGTGAGGACGTGGTGTCCCCACCGCTCACCTTTGATAGGTATACGACCATGGGCGACAAACGCGCCAACAAAGACAAACAAGCGAAACGCCGTGTAAAAGCGGTTTCAACAGCGCAGGCAGCGGCCGCGAAAGCGACGACGCTGACGAGTCTGGTCGAACGCAAAAAGTAGACTGACCTCGGACGCAAAACACTGTTCACTTAGGCGGGGAGAACTCCCCGCCTTTTTTATTCGGACTTAGCCGTAGTGATCGACGGGCGTACCAGCGATGGCAGCCATGTTCAGCAGTCCGCGCGCGGTGATTGATGGGGACACGACATGCGCGCGGTTGCCCATGCCCATCAGGATTGGACCGACTTCAAGGCCGCCGCCCTTCATCTTGAGAATGTTGCGCACGCCAGAGGCTGCATCGGCATGGGCAAAGACCAGCACATTGGCCGGCCCTTCCATACGGTTGTCAGGGAAGAGGCGCGCGCGCAGATCGGCATCGAGTGCCGTGTCGATGTTCATCTCACCCTCGTAGCAGAAGTCGTGGTTGCCTTCGTCGAGAATTCTGATGGCTTTGCGCAAACGGCTGCCCGAGCCTTCGCCTTGATTGCCGAACTGTGATTGCGAACACATCGCAATATTGGGCGTGAGGCCGAAACGGCGCACATGACGGGCGGCACCAATCGCAATCTCGGCGAGTTGTTCGGGCGTCGGGTGTTGGTGCACTTGGGTATCGGCAATGAACAGAGGGCCGTCCTCAAGGATCATCAAGGAGAGTGAACCATGGGCGCGGTTGCCGTCACGGCCCAATACCTGATCGATGTAGTTGAGGTGCCAGCGCGTCTCACCAAAGGTGCCGCAGATCAGGCTGTCCGCTTCCTTGCGGTGCACCATAACCGCGCCGATTGCGGTGGTGTTGGTGCGCATAATGGCGCGGGCAATATCAGGTGACACGCCGCGGCGCGCCAGAAGTTTGTGATAGGTTTCCCAATAGTCGCGGTAGCGCGGATCGTTCTCGGGGTTCACCACATCGACGTCTTCGCCCAACTTTAGTGCAAGGCCTGCCCGTTCCATGCGCCGCTCGATGACCTCTGGTCGCCCGATGAGAATGGGGCGCTCGGTGGTTTCCTCAAGCATGGCTTGGGCGCAGCGCAGAACGCGTTCGTCTTCACCCTCGGCAAAGACGATCCGGCGCGGTGTAGCGCGGGCAGCCTGAAATACGGGGCGCATGAGCAGGGCGGATTTAAAGACGGAACTGTCGAGGTTGGCCTTGTACGCCTCCATATCTGCGATTGGGCGGGTGGCCACGCCGGTCTCCATCGCGGCCTTGGCTACGGCGGAGGAGACAATGCCAACAAGGCGCGGATCAAATGGTTTGGGAATGAGGTAATCCGCGCCAAAGGTCATCTGTTCCCCTGCATAGGCGGCTGCGGCCTCGGCGCTGGTCGTGGCGCGGGCAAGCGCGGCAATGCCTTCGATACAGGCGATTTTCATCTCATCGTTGATTGTGGTTGCACCTACATCCAGCGCGCCGCGGAAGATGAACGGGAAACACAGGACGTTGTTGACCTGATTGGGGAAGTCAGAACGGCCTGTCGCGATGATTGCGTTGGGGCGGACGGCGCGGGCAGCGTCTGGCATGATTTCGGGGCTGGGGTTCGCCAGCGCAAAGATGATGGGCATGTCGGCCATTTTGCCGACCATTTCGGGGGTCAGTACATTGGGACCGGACAAGCCAAGGAACATGTCGGCGTCGTGGATTACATCATCCAGTTGGCGCAGATCGGTCTTTTGCGCATATTCGGATTTGATCGGGTTCATGTCGACCTCACGGCCCTCGTACACAAGGCCGTGGACGTCGCAGAGCCAGACATTCTCGCGCTTTACGCCAAGCTTGAGCAACATGTTGAGGCACGCGATGCCTGCCGCGCCGCCGCCTGTGCTGACGATCTTGATGTCTTCGAACTTTTTACCCGCAACATAAAGTGCGTTTGTGGCGGCAGCGCCAACCACAATGGCGGTTCCGTGCTGGTCGTCATGGAAAACGGGGATGTTCATCCGCTCGTTGCAAATGCGTTCAACGGTAAAGCAATCGGGTGCTTTGATGTCCTCAAGGTTGATCGCGCCAAAAGAGGGCTCAAGCGCGCAGACGATATCGGCGAGTCTCTCTGGATCGGGTTCGTTCACTTCGATGTCAAAACAGTCAATGTTGGCGAACTTTTTGAACAGGACCGCCTTGCCCTCCATCACCGGCTTGGATGCAAGTGCGCCGATGTTGCCAAGGCCGAGGACGGCCGTGCCGTTTGTCACCACCGCGACCAGATTGGCGCGAGAAGTATAAAGCGCAGCGGTTGAAGGGTCTTTTTGAATTTCAATACATGCTTCGGCCACACCAGGGCTGTAGGCGCGGGCCAGATCACGACCGTTCGCCAGTGGCTTGGTTGCGCGCACTTCGAGTTTTCCCGGTTTGGGGAACGCGTGATAATCAAGGGCTGCTTGGCGTGTTGACGAGTTTTCGGTCATGGTGCGGGCCTTATTTTGAATTTAGTTTAATATTAAACTATTATCTGCGGAGTGCCAGTGGGCATTTATCTGGCGCGTTTTTAGGCAGGTCTACGGTAGGGGAATTAAGGAGTGGAAAACCCTTCGCATTTTGGCGGATGCGGGGCTAGGGTGGAAAGCCAATATGGCAGGAGATTCCCCCGTGACAGATTTAAGAGACGCAGCACTAGCAGTGCGCGAAAATGCATATGCGCCCTATTCAGAGTTTAAGGTCGGTGCGGCGCTGCGCGGGGCGTCGGGCACGATTTACAGCGGTTGCAATGTCGAGAATGTCGCCTATCCCGAAGGTACCTGTGCAGAGGCGGGCGCTATTGCTGCTATGGTTGCTGCGGGCGAGACGTCGTTTACCGAGGCCTATGTCGTGGCTGGATCGCCGCTGCCTGTGACGCCTTGTGGTGGCTGCCGTCAAAAGCTTGCGGAGTTTGGCGGTAAGGATGTGCAGGTGTGCATGGCGACCGTCAACGGTGTTGAACGGACGTTAAACATCGGGGACCTGTTGCCCGGTGCGTTTGATCCATCGTTTCTGGGGGGCTAAATGGGAGCGCAACGTATTTTGGCGAAATTGCGCCACGACCAACCTTTGAGTGCGGATGACTTAACGTGGATTGCTGGTGCGCTGGCCGATCAGACGTTGAGTGCTGCGCAAGCGGGTGCATTTGCCATGGGCGTGTGTCGCAACGGATTGGATCAGGCGGGGCGCGTGGCGTTGACGCAAGCGATGTGCGCATCGGGGAGCGTTCTGACGTGGGATCTCGATAAGCCCGTTTTGGACAAACACTCAACGGGTGGTGTGGGCGATTGCGTGAGCCTCGTGCTTGCGCCTGCGTTGGCGGCGTGTGGGGCCTATGTGCCGATGATTTCGGGGCGCGGGTTGGGCCATACGGGCGGTACGCTTGATAAGCTCGAAGCGATCCCCGGAGTGGGCGTGATGTTGGACGAGGCGCGGTTGCGCGCTGTTGTGAAGCAGGTCGGCTGTGCCATCGTGGGTGCCACGGGCGATATCGCTCCTGCGGACAAGCGGCTGTATGCGGTGCGCGATGTGACCTCTACGGTGGACAGTCTGGACCTGATAACGGCCTCTATTCTTAGCAAGAAGTTGGCGGCAGGGCTGGAAGGTTTGGTGCTGGACGTCAAAGTTGGCTCTGGCGCATTTATGAAGGATATCGACGCTGCGCGAGATTTGGCGCAGGCGTTGGTCGGAACGGCAAATGCAGCGGGATGCCCGACACGTGCTGTGATCAGCGACATGAGCCAGCCTTTGGTGCCAAGCCTTGGCAATGCATTGGAGGTTGCCGAAGTGATGCAGGTGCTGCGCGGCGAAGTGCGTGGCCCGATTGTGGAGCTTTGCGCGACGCTGGGCGGTGTGCTGTTGGCGGGTGCGGGACTGGCAAAGGATGCCAAAGCGGGCGCTGCGATGATCGAAACGGCGATTGCGGATGGTCGTGCGGCAGAGCGTTTCGGCGCGATGATTACCGCACTTGGTGGTCCTGTGCGGTTTGTGGAGGATTGGCAGCGATTCCTGCCCGAAGCCACGGTGATGCGCGAAGTGACCGCGCAGAGCAGCGGCTATGTTCAGGGGATTGATGGTGAGGCGCTTGGCCTTGTTGTGGTTGCCCTTGGCGGTGGGCGTTTGATCGAGAGTGATCCAGTGGACCCTGCAGTGGGCCTGTCGCGTGTGGTGCGGCTGGGTACGTGGGTCGAGAAGGGGCAACCGCTCTGCGTGATCCATGCCGCACGGCCGATGCAAGCGGACCGCGCGCTGGCTGCAATACGTGGGGCGATCACGCTGGGCGATGTCGCGACCCCGATCCCTGATTTGATTGTGGAGCAGGTAGGCTGATGGCACGCGCGTTTCTTGTGGTAATGGACTCGGTCGGTATCGGCGGTGCGCCAGATGCCGATACCTTCTTTAATGGCGATGTGCCTGACACAGGGTCCAACACCCTTGGCCATATTGCGCAGGCTTGTGCCGCGGGGCAGGCCGAAGAGGGACGGTCAGGACCGATTGTGCTGCCCCATCTTGCGCGCTTGGGGGTGGGTGCTGCGTTAAAGGCCGCCAGCGGGATGGAGATTGACCACTTTGATGTGCCGTTAGAGGGCACATGGGGCGCTGCCACTGAAGTGTCACGGGGCAAGGATACGCCCTCGGGTCATTGGGAATTAGCAGGATTGCCCGTGCCATGGGAATGGAAGTATTTCGAGCGGATCGAGGACTCTTTCGATGCGGATTTGATAGACGCGGTTGCCGCAGCGGCGGGCACCGATGGCATTTTGGGCAATTGTCACGCGCCGGGTACGGCGATCATCGAGGCCTTGGGCGCGGAGCACATGCGCACGGGCAAGCCGATCTGCTATACCTCTGCGGATAGTGTGTTCCAGATTGCGGCCCATGAAGAGACTTTCGGGCTGGGACGATTGCTCAAGCTTTGTGAGGATATCGCGCCGATGTTGCATGAGCAGCGGGTCGGGCGGGTTATTGCGCGGCCTTTTGTGGGAGATGCGGAGACCGGATTTTCCCGTACCCCACACCGCCGCGATTTTGCGATCATGCCACCGAAACCTGTGCTGAGTAATTGGGTGCAAGACGCTGGGCACGCGACATTCGCAGTGGGCAAGATCGGCGATATCTTCACGATGCAAGGCTTTGACGAAGTGCGCAAAGGCACGGACGCAGAGCTGATGGTGCATTTGAGCGATCTGGTGCGCGATGCGCCTGACGGAAGCCTGACGTTCGCAAATTTTGTCGAATTCGACAGTATCTATGGTCACCGCCGCGATGTTTCGGGCTATGCCCGCGCGCTGGAATGGTTTGACCGAGAGATTGGTGCGGTGATTGCGCAGATGCGGGACGGCGATATTATGGTTCTGACGGCAGACCACGGCAATGACCCTACGTGGATCGGAACGGACCACACGCGGGAACGGGTGCCTGTGCTGGTCGCGGGCCTCAACGCGGGATCGCTAGGGCAAATTGGATTTAAGGATGTGGCGGCTTTTGTTGCCCGCCATCTCGGGGTAGAGGTGCCGTAAATAATCAAGGAGCTGGAAATGAGCGATCAATATCTCACCGTTGTGGACCACCCGCTGGTCCAGCATAAGCTAAGCATCATGCGCGACAAGGATACGTCCACAGCGCAGTTCCGCCAGTTGCTTCGCGAAATCAGCCAGCTGCTTGCCTATGAGGTGACGCGCAATCTGGCGATGACGACAAAGCAGATCGAAACACCGATGCAGATGATGGATGCACCCACGCTGGACGGCAAAAAGTTGGCGTTGATTTCGATTTTGCGGGCTGGCAACGGCCTGCTTGATGGTGTTTTGGAGTTGATCCCCTCGGCGCGTGTCGGTTTTGTCGGGCTCTACCGTGACGAAGAAACGCTGCTGCCAGTACAGTATTATTTCAAAGTGCCTGAGGAGTTGGAAGACCGTTTGGTTATCGCGGTCGATCCGATGCTAGCGACGGGTAATTCTTCGGTAGCTGCCATTGATCTTCTTAAGCAGGCGGGCGCCACAAACATTATTTTCCTTTGCTTGCTGGCTTCACCTGAGGGGATTGCACGGATGAAAGAAGCGCACCCTGATGTGCCGATTGTAACCGCCTCGGTGGATGAAAAGCTCAACGAGTTGGGTTACATCGTTCCGGGTCTGGGCGATGCAGGCGACCGGATGTTTGGCACCAAATAACGCTACCCTGAGTTGGCTTCTGGCTGTCGTGCCTAAGCACCAATGCTATGGGTTAACAGGATAACTGTTCGCGATTCGGAAACAATACCCGAATCGCGGGTCTAAATTCATGATAATATGGTGAAAGTAAGGTTATTGTGCACACAGTAGCTTTACTCCCCCTAACAGCTTTGACATTCTAAAGACTGTATTCTGTGGGGGCATGAATGAAACTTTCCAAACTTGTAGTTATCGCCATTATTTCCGGTTCTGTGATGGCGGGGGCCGCAGCCGCGCAAACACGCGCAGGCAGCGAACCTGCTGAATTTCCGCCAGCCTCCTACAAGGGTAAACAATATGTAGACAGCCAGGGCTGCGTTTTCATTCGTGCCGGTATTGACGGGTTGGTGTCATGGGTGCCGCGGATCACACGCAAGCGTGCGGGTGTGTGCGGATTTAAGCCGACATTCGCTGGTCAGGTGACCAAGCCAGAGCCGGTGGAAACTGCTGCCGCGACGCAGATCACCATTGCCGAGCCTGTTGCACCCGTCGCGCCCAAACCAAAAGCGAAGCCGCGTGTTGTTCAGGCGAAGGTCAAGCCTAAGCCCGCTCCCAAGGTTGTACGTCAGGTCGCCAAGCGCCCCGCACCGATCGTTGAAAAAGTTGTGCAATCTGCACCAGCGCCCAAGCGTGTGGCACCAGTTGCCGTAGCGCCTGTGACCGTGGCACAGGGCAGTGCCGCATGTGCTGGCGTGTCTGCGATCAGCAGCCAGTATTTGCGCAGTGGCAAACATGCCGTGCGCTGTGGTCCGCAGGCAGGGAGCATTGTGGGATCACGCATCTCGACTGCTCCTGCACCACGGTCTGTGACAGTGGCCGCACCCAAGCGTGTCGCTACTGCACAACAACCGATCCGCGTTGCACCAAATACACGCATCGTGCCGCGTCATGTGGCCGTGAACCGCGTGAATACCACAAACGTGACAACTCCGCGTGGGTACAAGCGTGTTTGGACCGATGGCCGCCTGAACCCTAAGCGCGCCGAACAATCCTTGGCTGGTCACAAAGCGATGAGCGTGGTCTGGACATCGACTGTGCCGCGTCGCCTGATCAATCATGCGAACGGTCACGATGTGACGGCTTCTGTTCCGCTGGTCTATCCTTATACCGATTACGCAACGCAGCAGCGTGAATTGGGTCAGGTGACGATTGTTAAGCGCAACGGACAGACGCTCAAGCGGTTGGTGCGAAATGTAACGAATGTGTTCTCGCCAGAGCCGCGTCAGGCGCGCGTTGCAACTGTGGCGCGTCAGCCTGTTTATTCTAGCCGTTCCACCCCGAAAGCAGCGCCAAAAGCGACGGCCAAGCGTGCGCAGCCAAAAGCGGAGGTTGCAGGGCGCGGGTTTGTGCAAGTTGGATCGTTTAACGACGTAGCCGGGGCACAGCGTATGGCGAAGAAAGTACAGCGTATGGGCATGCCTGTTCGCATCGGTCGCTTCACCCGTGATGGCCAGACGACACGTCTGGTTATTGCAGGTCCGTTTGGCGGCCAAAAGGATGTGAGCCGCGCGGTTAACCGTTTGCGTGGCGCTGGCTATAACGCCTTTGCGCGTTAAGATCTAAATCTTAACCGATTAATTTATTGGCCCGTCGGAGATAATCCGGCGGGCCAAATCTTTTGCCCAAACGGCATAGATAACTGGACCGGGATGAAAGCCGTCTTCGGCCATATCCGTCACATCGAGCATGTCGGGCAGAGGCGCGTAGCGGGTGTCAGGCTCTTGTGCCAAGGCGGCAATGAGCGCTGCGTCAAAACGGGTGGCACGCCGCCCGAGAAGCCAGCGCAGCGGGTTCGGGAGCAGGGGAAATGCGCCCAAGGGGGCAATTTGACCGACATAAAGGCGCTGTGCGCCGGTCTGGCTGCGCAGGAGCGCACGAAGCGAGGCATGAGTGCGCAACCAAGAGCGTTGCGGCCCGCCACGTGTGACATCATTCACGCCGAGGATGATGAGCGCGATATCCGCTTGGGGCAATGTCTCGGACCTTAAACGTGAAAGGCTGCTGGCGGTGGTCGCGCCAGTTGTCGCGATAAGCTCCCAATGGAGGGTGTGATGTGTTCCCAGTGCTGCGGTGACTTGCCCTGCGAGCGCCTCTTCTTGGGTCTTGGCCCCGACACCTGCGGCGGAACTGTCACCTACTATCAGCAAGCGCAGGGGTGGGCCGCTGCCTGTCACACCTGAACGCGGGCCTGCCGCCTCGGGGAGTTTCAGAGCAACTTTACGGACGCGGAGCGCTTGGACCAGTAAGAGCGGGGAGAGCAGCAGAGTTGCTGCCGTGTCGAGCATGGTCAGCCACCACAGAGGTTTTGCAGGCGCAG
>JBALTK010000036.1:0-24166 GCA_036964385.1 Sulfitobacter sp.
GCCAGCGGCCCTGTTGAGCGTCTGGCCGCACAGCATTGCCTTGCCGATGTTCCGATCAAGGCGTTTCTGGACGATATTCTTCAAGTCGATACCGATGATGTCACCGCGCTGATCATGGCGCAGCATGATCCGGCCTCCTTCACTGTTGTCTCGTCCCTGACGGTTGGCGGCCTGCGCGACTGGCTGCTGGATGGTGCTGTGACCGGCGATGATCTGGCAGGTATCGCATGGGGTCTGACGCCCGAAATGGTCGCAGCCGTGAGCAAGATCATGCGCGCCCAAGACCTGATCGCGGTTGCCGCGAAGATCGAGGTGGTAACAAAGTTCCGCTCGACCATCGGGCTGCGCGGCCGGATGTCCACCCGCAACCAGCCCAACCACCCCGCCGACGACAGCCGTGGCATAGCATTGTCGGCGATTGACGGGCTGTTGATGGGCACCGGTGACGCCGTGATTGGCGTGAACCCCGCCACGGATACCCTCCCCGATTACATCCGCATCTGCGAGGTGCTGGAGCTGATCCGCACCCAGCTTGAAATCCCAACGCAGCATTGCGTGCTGGGTCATGTGAGCAACGCCCTTCGGGCGATGGCGCGCAATGCGCCTGTTGATCTAGTGTTTCAATCGGTCGCGGGATCCACCAAAGCCAACGCAGGTTTTGGCGTGACCCTGTCCATGCTGGACGAGGCGCTTGACGCCGTGCGCAGCCTCGGGCGGGCGCCGCGTGGCAGCAATCTGATGTATTTCGAAACCGGACAGGGCGCGGCACTGTCTGCGGGGGCGCATCATGACATGGACCAACAGACCATGGAGGTGCGCGCCTATGCTGTGGCGCGCCAGTACAAACCCCTGCTGGTGAATACCGTTGTCGGCTTTATCGGGCCGGAGTATCTGGCGGATGGCAAGCAGATCATCCGCGCCGCGCTTGAGGATCACTTCTGCGGCAAGCTGCTGGGCCTGCCGATGGGGGTGGATGTGTGCTATACCAACCACTCCTACGCCGACCAGGAGGACATGGATGTCCTGCTCACGGTGCTGTCGGCGGCGGGAGTCAGTTTTGTGATTACTGTCCCCGGCTCTGATGATATTATACTCAATTACCAGACGCTCTCACACCATGACGCCAATTTCATCCGCGACACGCTGCACCGCCAGCCTGCACCCGAGTTTGAGGCATGGATGACGCGCATGGGCATCGGCACGCAGGACGTCAAACTGCCCTCGATCGAGCGTGCCTTGGGCCAGCTGAGGTTGCCCGCCGCATGAACGATGATCTGACACCGCGCGCCGCCATTCGCGCCATGACACAGGCAAGGATCAACTTTGGCCCGCCGCGCAGGGCTGCGGATACGGCGAGGACTCTGGCCTTCGCGCTCGACCATGCCCGCGCCCGCGAGGCTGTTACCTCGGAGCTCGACAGCGACCGGATCGGTGCGGCACTGGCAGGTGCGGGCATGACGCATGACCTCATAACCAGCGCCGCAGTCACCCGCGATGTCTTTATCACCCGCCCCGATCTAGGGCGCCAATTACCGCAGGATCAGGCCGAGGGGCTGGCCCAATACCGCTCCCCCGATGTGGCCCTTGTTCTGGGCGACGGTCTGTCCGCGGTCGCTGTCGCTTTGAACGGTGCTGCCTTTGTGACCGAGCTGGCCGCGCATCTCAGACAGGGCGGGCTTACCTTCGGGCCTGTGATCCTTGCACAACAGGCACGCGTCGCCTTGGGGGACGGTATTGCGCAAGCGATGGAGGCAAAAACCGTTGTGATGATTTTGGGCGAACGCCCCGGCCTGTCGGCGGCCGACGGCCTTGGCATCTACATCACGCAAAACCCCGTGGCGCAGACGCCGGACAGTGCGCGCAATTGTATTTCAAACGTGCGGGCCGAAGGGCTACCGGTGGGCGAAGCAGCCCGCCAGACCTATGAGCTGATTAAAGCGATGCGCGCCTTCGGGAGCAGTGGAGTCGCCCTGAATCAGTCCCGCAGCCTGCCCAAAGGCTAACGCCACCTGCGCAAAGCGCCCCCTCACAACCTGCTTCGTTTTTCGTCCATCCTCTTGTTTGAGCACCAATTGCCCCCTTTCGATCAAATTCCTTTACAAAGCGCACAAGTTTTATTCACTGTTAAGAATATTTATTGACTTGCAGTGATTGCCGCGTTGCACTCTGGCAAGCGACAAAAAAAGGACTCCTCCCGATGACCAAACGTATTGCCATTCTCGGTGCCGGCCCTTCCGGCCTTGCACAACTCCGCGCCTTCCAATCCGCGCAGGCCAAGGGGGACGAGATCCCCGAAATCGTCTGCTTTGAAAAGCAATCCGATTGGGGCGGACTTTGGAACTATACATGGCGAACAGGGCTGGACCAATACGGCGAGCCGGTGCACGGGTCAATGTACCGCTATCTTTGGTCCAATGGCCCCAAAGAGGGGCTAGAATTTGCGGATTATTCGTTTGAAGAGCATTTCGGTAAACAGATCGCGTCCTACCCGCCGCGTGCTGTCCTCTTTGACTATATTCAGGGGCGCGTGCAAGAGGCGGGCGTACGCGACTGGATCCGGTTCGAGACGGCAGTGCGCTGGGTCAAAAAAGACGGTGATAAATTTCAGCTCACGGCCTGCCAACTACCGGAAGACCACACCTATACCGAAGAATTCGACCACGTCATCGTCTGCACCGGCCACTTCAGCACGCCCAATGTGCCACAGTTCGATGGATTTGAATCGTTTAAAGGCCGCGTGCTGCATGCCCATGATTTCCGCGATGCGATGGAGTTCAAGGACAAGGATATCCTCATCGTCGGCACGTCCTATTCTGCAGAAGACATCGGATCACAATGCTGGAAATACGGTGCGAAATCCATCACCGTCAGCCACCGCACCGCCGCGATGGGCTATGACTGGCCTGACAACTGGGCCGAGGTGCCTCTTTTAACGCATGTTGACGGTAACACCGCCTATTTCAAAGACGGCACATCCAAAGACATCGATGCAGTGATCCTGTGCACCGGATATAAACACCACTTCCCGTTCCTGCCTGACGATCTGCGCCTAAAAACAGTCAACCGTCTGGCCACGGCGGACCTATACAAAGGGGTCGCCTATGTGGACGCGCCTGCGCTGTTCTACATCGGGATGCAGGACCAGTGGTTCACCTTCAACATGTTCGACGCGCAGGCGTGGTACGTGCGTGATGTCATTCTGGGCCGCATCGCATTGCCCGACACCGCCACGATGAAAGCCGATGTCGTAGACCGTATCGCCCGCGAGGATGCAGGCGAAGATGATTATGACGCGATCTGGTATCAGGGCGATTATATCAAAGAGCTGATCGCGCAGACCGATTACCCGACATTCGACGTCGAAGGGGCCTGCAAGGCTTTCAAGGAGTGGAAAGGCCACAAGAAGAAGGGCATTATGACCTTCCGCGACAACGGCTTTAAATCGGTCATCACCGGCACCATGGCCCCCAAACACCACACCCCGTGGAAAGATGCGCTTGATGACAGTCTTGAGGCTTATCTTCAGAACTAGAAAGATCCAATCTGCGCCCAGATCTTGACCTGACCGTCCCGAATATACGGGGCGGTTTGCTGTGCGGTCACACAGCCCCCCGCGTTTCAACGATTCAACATCAACAGGACCCCTCATGAGCAAATACGCCCTCACAGTGACATGCCAATCCCGACGCGGCATCGTCGCAGCCATCGCCAATTACCTTGCGGATCACGGCTGCAACATCACAGATTCCGCACAGTTCGACGACAAGGAAACCGGTAGTTTCTTTATGCGCATCAGTTTCGATACAGACACCGATGTCGCACTGGAAGTGCTGTCAAAGGAGTTTGTAGAACCGGCGACCACCTTTAACATGGACTATGAATTCCATGACGAGGCGGTGAAAATGAAAGTTGTGATCATGGTATCACGCTTTGGCCATTGCCTGAACGATCTGCTCTACCGCTGGCGCATCGGTGCGCTGCCGATTGATATAGTCGCAGTGATTTCCAACCATATGGATTATCAAAAGGTTGTCGTGAACAATGACATCCCCTTCCACTGCATCAAAGTCACCAAAGAGAACAAGCCGGAGGCGGAAGCCAAGATCATGTCCGTGGTCGAGGAAGCAGGCGCAGACCTGATCGTGCTGGCCCGCTACATGCAGATCCTGTCGGACCAGATGTGCCAGAAAATGTCAGGTAAAATCATCAACATCCACCATTCCTTCCTGCCAAGCTTCAAGGGTGCAAACCCCTATAAGCAGGCTTTCCAACGGGGTGTAAAACTGATCGGTGCGACCTCGCATTATGTGACGGCGGATCTGGACGAAGGTCCGATCATCGAGCAGGATACTGTGCGCGTCACCCACGCCCAGTCGCCGGATGATTACGTGTCTTTGGGCCGCGATGTCGAAAGTCAGGTACTGGCCCGTGCAATCCACGCCCACATCCACCGCCGGGTCTTTCTGAACGGTAACAAAACCGTGGTCTTCCCCGCCTCTCCGGGGTCTTACGCCTCCGAGCGGATGGGATAAGTCAACAAGCGCCCGCGATCAGGATCGCGGGCGTTCTTTTTTCGGATCATAAGCCGCCAGATCGGCGCGGATAACCGCGGGCAGACGTTTCTGGTGCCCGTCCAGCTTGCCAATCTCGACCACCGTTCCCGCATCCGCATGCATCACATCAATCCGCGCCATTGCGATATTTTTGCCCAGCAGCGGCGAGCGTGTGGCCGAGGTGACCTCCCCCACCTGTGCGCGGCCAATGTGGATGCAGTCGCCATGTCCCACCTCCACGGCGCTGCCGATATCAAGGCCGACAAGCTTGTGCATCGGATGCTCCTTGCGCCGGATCAGGGCGTCACGGCCAATAAAATCATCAGGCTTTGATTTCAGAGGCACGGTAAACCCGATGCCTGCCTCAAACGGATCGGTCTGGTCGGTGAAGTCATAGTCTGCGAAAATAAGCCCCGCCTCGATGCGCAGCATGTCCAAAGCTTCGAGCCCCATCGGGCGCAGGCCGTGGCCCTGTCCCGCTTCCCAGATCGCGTCAAAGACCTCGGCACAGTGTTTGGGATGGCACATAACTTCATAGCCCAGCTCGCCAGTATATCCCGTGCGCGAAATCACAAAAGGGGTGCCGATTTCACTGCGCAGCCGCGCAGGCGTGAAGCGGAACCACTCAAGCTGATCAAACTCGGGGTTGTGGGGCGCTGTCCACACCAGATCGCGCAGCAGTTCGCGGGATTTCGGCCCCTGCACGGCCACATTATGCAACTGATCTGTGGACGCACGCACCAGCACCTTCAGCCCCAGCGTCTGCGCCTGTTCGCGCAGCCATTCGCCGCCGTAATCATTGCCGCCGATCCAGCGGAAATTGTCGCGGCCCAGCCGGAACACCGTACCGTCATCAATCATGCCGCCATGCGCGTAACACATCGCCGTGTAAACCACGCCGCCCACGGGCAGGGTTTTCATGTTGCGGGTAAAGACATACTGACACAGTGCCTCGGCATCCGGTCCGGTGATCTCGAACTTGCGCAGGGGCGACAGGTCCATGATCACGGCGTCCTGCCGACAGGCGTGATATTCGGCAATTGGCCCCGCACCCGCAAAACAATTCGGCAACCAATAGCCTTTGTATTCCTCAAAATTGCGGGTGTGTTTGGCAAAACTGTCGTGGAATCCGGTTTGCTTGGTCATTTTGGGCTCCGCATCGGGGGTCGCACGCAGGGCAATCGCGCGCTGGAATGTTTCCTTGCCCGAATAGGTCCGCACGTGGATGTCCGTGGGATTCCAGCCATTAGCTGCGCTGGTGTCATCGGGGCAGGCACTGGAGACGCAAACAATATCGGTCAGCGCGCGCAACAGCACATAATCACCGGGGCGCGACCAAGGCTCGTCCGCGTACATGACGCCATGCGCATCAATCCCCGTGTTGAAAAAGAAGTTAATCGCCATCCACCCGGGCCGTGCGCCAACCCCGAAGCGGGCCAGCGCATGGTTGAAATTGTCAGAGCAATTTATATGCCCCGGATAGCCGATATCGTCGTAATACTTGGCCGAACAGGCCAGCGCAAAAGCATCATGGCGCCCGCAAGTGTCCTGAACCACCTCGACCAGCGGCAACATTTCCTGATCATAGTATTTCGCATGCAAGCCCGGCATCGGATAGGCATGGCCCATCAATGTGCGCGTGGTTGTGACGTCCAGCGCGTGTTCGATCCCCTTGTCCAGTTTGCGGGCGCTGAAGCATTCAAAGTCCGTGCATTGCCGCCCGTCCACATCCAGAATCTGGATGTAATCCCCCGCCTTCACAAAATAGGCCTCAGCGGTTTGGGTGTGCACGCGGATATCTTGCAGCGGATCGGCAAGCGGTGTGGGCAGCTCGAACTGGACGCTTTGCGTGATCACGCTGCGTTTGATCACCACCGTAAGGGGTGTGAGTGTATCCTGCGCCTCAAGGTCCATGATCCCTCCAGGCGCGGCAACGATGATGCATCCCTCCCGTTGCGCGGTAAAGGTTTCTTCGGTTTTCGCAGGGGTGGTCGCCTCGAACAGGTGCACAGCGCCGGGCTGTGCCACGTCGATCTTGCGGGCGTCCAGCCCCATCCGCAACCCGCGCAACGACCTGTCGGAACTGCTGAGGAGCGCCTCCAACCCCGTGGCAGGCCCCTGCCCCCGCGCCCCGATCAGGTCGGCATCAATGCGGCCCTTTTTATCGCAGACCAACATCTCGCAGCGCTGGCCGCCCTCATCGTTGGCGATGGTTATGCGGTCCCCGACAGACAGCGGTAACAACACCGCCCCCCCCCCTTCGACAGGATACCGCTCAGTCCCTGCAGGCAGGGAGAAAACACGCGGCTCATAGATGGCGCTCGGCTTTGGCGGGCCGGGGCGTACCTTTAGAAAATCGTCCCGCATCAATGCCTCACATATTGCCTGATTGGAAAATTTATTTCACTTAAGGAATATATGCAAATACTGGTCACAGCAAACGAAATTGACGTCTGAACACAAGAAAATCAGACTGCTTTGTAGGACGGCCCTGCGGTTCCATTTTTCATATGACAGGAGGCTTTGTGATCTCTCTTGCTTTCGACTCTTAACAGCGGCCTGTTGGGGCCTTCATGATTTCTGCATCAGGTTTATCAGCCAAAACGCACCCGTAAGCGCCTGCCTCTTTGCCGTTATCACCTATGTGTAAAAAACTGTGTAGCATATTTGAATTCTTCGAATGGTCCTTTCTACCACACTTCGAGCTTCAGAAATGGGTCAGGCCAAGACCATTGATCAAGACGAAGAGTGTCCTTCTAACACCCCTCTTGATTGCGCCCCCTTTTCAACGCTCACATCCTTGATGCACTTTATAGCGCCGCTCTGAAATTACGCAGGCAAGTCAAAGCGGACCTTCGTCGTACGATCGATCAAGGGCAGCTTTGCGCAGATAGTGTGCTTTGCATAGATACATGGACGGCCCGAACTGGCCATTTATCGAAGGAACCTGCGCCGCATTGTAGTTTCCCCAGAGAAGACATTGGTCGATGGCGCAGCATTTCTGAGGGATGGGATTATAGAGGGCTGCTCTGTGAACAAAGTGTGATTTAGCTGTGGCTGTGCCAACGGCGTTTGCAAGATAAGGCTGAAAGTATCCCTCTTTGCCAACTTCAAATTCAAAAAGCTGGCAGCATCGAAGTTGGACACAAACGTCCAGTTGTTATGTGGATGCCCATGAACAATAGAATTTCTATCTTAATTGGTGCCGCGCTAGAATGTCGGACAGCACGAGGTAGGAGGACGCGACATGACTGCACATCAGTCGCCGCGTAGTGTCTGCATCCAGACCAAGTATTGCCTCGGCAATCTCACGGTGCTCAGTACGAGAAGACGCCAGCCGTCTATTGTCTTCCCGAAAATTGGCAGCCCGCCACGCAAGTGTTCGCATGCTCAATTCATCCAAGGTGGAGGCGAGTGTCGAATTTCGCGCACCAAGCTTTATGATCTCATGGAAGCGACTGTTAATTTCGCTGTAGGCCGCTGGATCATCACAGGCATCGCCGCTGTCCACTACTGCCAATAGTTGACGCCGTTCGATTTCGCTCATCCTATTTGCAGCGAGAGCAGCAAGTGTGCTTTCTACTTCGCCCGTTGCTTCAAACAATTCCGCGAGGTCTCCAGGTGCCATCGCTCGCACAATGTAAGCTCTTCTTGCACCGCGCTCGGCAAGGCCTGCTTGCGCCAACCGGTGCAACGCTTCTCTCACGGGTGTTCGTGATACCCCAAATTGTTCGGCCAATGCCTGCTCAATCAGCGGCTCGCCGGGCACCATCCGACCGACCATGATCTCATCTATTAGGCTTTCAAAAATGCTATCTGCTGCACGAATAATCATCTGTCATCCAATCCAACGCTTTTGTGCACTTTTAGCTTTCATTTGTATACATGTGCTTGCAAGCTGAAATAACGATCTTGTCGAATGAAGTGGAGGGTTCGACAAAAAATGCCTCGAAACCGGTCCGAGGCGGGCGAATTGGGGCAAACCCACCGCTAATTTGCATCGGTTGAAATGAAGATAGGGAGGAGACAATGCCAACAGGAGAGATAAGTAATGACCACGATAGACCACAAAAAAATCCTCGCAGAACGCCTTTCGGCGCGCTTCGGACGTAGAACTATTCTCAAAGGCCTCGGCGCTGGTATTTTGACTGCAGCGACGTCAGGCGCGCCGTCACTTGTGCAGGCGCAACAAAGCGGCCACATCAAAATTGCATCGATCAAGGTGATCGATACATTGGATCCCCATTTTACGGGCTTCCTTTCCTCCATTCAAATCATCAACAACATCCACAATGGTCTTCTCAAGATCGTGTATGATGGCAAAAACGTAACATTTGAGCCTGATCTGGCCGAAAGCTGGGATATTGAAGGTGACAAAGTTCACGTGTTCAAGTTGCGCGATGGCGTAAAATTCCATGATGGCACCCCGTGTGATGCCGAAGCGGTCAAGTTTTCGCTGCTGCGCGTCAAAGAAGGTGAACCCAAGTCACCGCACGCGTGGAAACTGGCGCTCTTGGACAATATCGAGGTTATCGACCCGCTAACCGTGAAACTCACCTTTTCTCAACCTTACGCATTCTTGCCAGTTGCGCTGAATGGCTCAACAGGCCGAGCAGGTACAATCGTGAGCCCCGCTGCCGTGCAGAAATACGGTGCCGACTATGGCCGTAACCCTGTTGGCACTGGCCCGTTCAAATTTGTGTCATGGAAAGAGAATGATGCCATCGAATTGGAGGCCAACCCCGACTATTTCGAACCAGGATTGCCTAAGCTTGAACGCGCCACGTTCGTGCTGATGAATGAAGCTTCTACAGCACTGGCGGCGTTGCTGGCAGGTCAGATCGACGGTATGACGGATTGCCCGATGCAACTGGTCGATCAGGTTGAAGCATTCCCCAATGCGAACCTGTACGGTGAGATTGAGGGCAACTACACATTCGTTGGCATGAACTGCAAACGTGGTCCTTTTGATGACATCAACTTGCGCCGCGCCGTAGCTTGGGCGCTTGACCGTGATACCCTCGTAAAGCAAGCCTATTTCGGACGCGCGCAAAAGGCATTTACGCCAATTTCGCCCCCCATGACCGACTTTTTCGACCCCGATATTGCGACCAGCGGTCGTGGTCAGTGGTTTGATCTGGAAAAGGCCAAGGCATACCGTTCCAAAGCTGCAAATCAAGGTGAAGTCGAAGCAGTCTATATGATGGCGGAACGCGGCCCTGTTGGAACCCGTGTAGCACAAACTGTTGCCCCGATGTTGGCTGAAATCGGCATCAAAGCAAAGCTGGAGCTGGTCGAACCTGCAACTTGGGTCAAACGGCGCAATGGCTCCGACTTTGATCTTTATGATTTTGAATGGGTTGCGGACCTTGATCCCGATGAAACGCTTTATCCCGAGTTCAGATCTGACGGGGCGTGGAACTTCGGCGGCTGGGTAAATACCGATTTTGACGATCTTTGCGCCCAAGCACAGGTCGAGTTGGACCCTGCTGCGCGTCGCGCTCTGTATAATAAAGCCGAAGATCTGCTGATGGATGAAGCCGGTATCGCGGTTATGGCGCATATGCCGATCTACAAGGTGTTTTCGAACAGGGTTAAGGGCTTCCAGTATATCCCAGCCGATCTTGTGAACCTGCATACAGTGAGCATTGACTAATGTTCTTAAAGGCACTGGGGAAAATCGCGCAGACACTTGTTGTCTTGTTTTTCGTCTCGGTGGCCAGCTTCGGACTTCTGAAGCTGGCGCCCGGCGATCCGATCCAAATCATGCTTGGGTCTGAGTACTCCCAAGCCAGCTACGACTCGCTGAAAGCCGAGCTTGGGCTGGATCAGCCGTTTCTCGTGCAGTATGCGGATTGGGCAATGCAGTTTGTGCAGGGCGATTGGGGGACATCCTATGTCGCCCGCGCCGAGATTTTTACCTATGCATTCAAGGAGGCGTTACCGGTCACGTTGACCCTCGCCTCCTTTTCCCTCCTCTTTGCAATTCTGGTCGGCGTACCTCTTGGTGTGCTGTCCGCCGTTAAAAAAGATACGATCTTTGACGCGGGGTCCGCCGTGCTGGCTCTCACTGGCACCGCATTCCCGTCTTTCTTACTGGGCATTCTGCTCATCTGGTTTTTCGCGGTAAAACTTCAGCTGTTTCCCGTCATGGGGTACGTATCTCCTTGGGAGAACTTCTGGCTGGGCATCTACCATATGATCCTCCCAGGGCTAACGCTTTCTACCTATTTCATTGCCATGATTACGCGCCTCACCCGGGCGACGTTGATCGAAGTGCTGGAGCAACCCTACATCGCCGCAGCGCGTGCACGCGGTGAACCGCACTGGCGAGTAGTCTGGGTGCATGGGGTGCGCAATATCGCGATGCCGCTGGTCACGATCCTTGGCTTGCAACTGGGCGTGCTTCTGCAAGGGACAGTCCTGACTGAAACAGTGTTCAACCTTCCAGGTGTTGGACAAATGCTCACCTCGGCGGTGTTGGGGCGCGAGTACCTTGTGGTTCAGGCGGGTGTCATGATGACTGCTGTGCTGTTTATCGGCGTCAATCTGTTGGTGGATTTGTCCTACCCCTTCCTCGATCCGCGGCTGAGGTCCAGTAAATGAGTATTCAAACCCCCGACGGGATTCCCGCTGTGCCAATCACAGCCGCGCCCACCACCAAAGCAAAGGCCCGTCGGTCGGTCTTTGCACGGCGGCCATTCTTCACGATCGCGCTGATTGTTGCAGTAGGTTATGTGCTGGCTGCTGTCTTTGCCCCCTTTGTCGCGCCGTTTGATCCGGTGAAACAGGACTTCAATGTCATGATGCAATCGCCGTCCGCGACGCACCTGATGGGCACGGATAGCTACGGTCAAGACATCCTGTCACGCGTCATTTTTGGCGCGCGTTATGCTCTGATTATCGGCATCTTCTCTGTGTTGATAGGTGCTGTAGGTGGCCTCATTATCGGGCTTGCTGCCGGCCTGTCTGGTGGGTGGTCTGAATGGGCGTTAATGCGCCTGATTGACGCAATCCTCGCGTTGCCGTCCCTTATACTGGCCGTAGCTTTCATCGCGATCCTCGGTCAAGGCGTCGACAAAGTGGTGATTGCCGTCGGCCTGTCGATGATTGGTCCCTTCGCACGCACGGTGCGTAGTGACGTGATGCAAGTGCGTATCCAGCTATTTATTGAGGCAGCGCAACTCATGTCTATCTCATATCTGCGGGTGGTTTTGCGCCACGTCCTACCGAACGTGATCTTTCCGTTGGCCGTACAAGTAACAATCCGAGTTTCCGAGGCGATCCTGGTATCCTCATCGCTCTCGTTTCTGGGCATTGGTGTTACACCACCCACACCCGATTGGGGACTGATGATCGCCGAAGGCCGCGACTTTGTCAGTTTTGCGCCTTGGATGTCAGCCATGCCTGGCTTTGCTCTGGCGCTTTTGCTTATCGCGCTGTCCATCGTGGGAGACGGCGTCCGCGAGGAGTTTGACCCAAAACTTCGGAGAGATTCATGACAGATACAGCCCTAAAACCTGTCCTCTCTATCAAGGATATGACGGTCTTTCGTGGTACATCCAAAATTCTGGATCGCGTTACGCTCTCCCTTGGTCAGGGGGAAACGCTGGCTTTGGTCGGCGAAAGTGGAGCCGGGAAATCAACCATAGCCACTGCAATCATGCGGCTTTTAGATAACGCGAAAGTTACAGGCAGCGCGGAGCTGGCGGGAGAAGGGGATCTGCTGGCTCTTACCGAGCGCCAGATGGTCAAACTTCGCGGCCGTCGCCTGTCTATGATTTTCCAAGATGCAGGCGCCGCCCTGAACCCATCCTACACAGTCGGGCGGCAGCTCAGCACGACGTTGCACCGTATCCAAGGATTATCCAGAGCTGAGGCGCGGCAGAAAGCAGTAGAACTGTTCACTTCGGTCGGGATCAACGATCCCGAAGGCAGGATGTCGGCCTTTCCGCATCAATTATCAGGAGGGATGCAGCAGCGTGTTATGGTCGCTATTGCATTGGCAGGTAGCCCTGATTTGCTTTTAGCTGATGAACCGACTTCGGCGCTCGATGTTACCATCCAAGCACAGATTGTTCGGCTGATCCTGACATTGACCCGCGAGCGCGGCGCGAGTTGTATTTTTGTGCTGCACGATCTTGCGCTCGCCAGTCAGGCCTGTGACCGGATTGTCGTGCTTTATGCAGGCCAAGTCGTAGAAAGCGGCCCTGCGCATGATGTGTTGGAGCGCCACCGCCATCCTTATACAAACCAGCTAAAATCCTGTGTATTAGAAATCGGTACAAAGGATTTGACCGCCCCGGAAGGCACGGTGCCCTCTCACGGACAGATGCCGAAAGGCTGCAGGTTTTCCACACGCTGCCCACGCGTCTTGGCCCGTTGTGCGGATGAAGCACCGCCACTCATCCCTGCACGCGAGGTCATGTCTGGCCCGCTTGATCATCACATAGCGTGTTGGAATCCAGAATGACGATACAAATTCTCCACCAAGCCGCGGCACAAATTTCCGAACAACCCATCTTTGAACTGATCGAAGTAGAGCAGGTTTTTGAGGTCCCAAAACCAGGGCGCCGCCTGTTCAGTCGGGATACCGTGGGACTTAGGGCGCTGGACGGCGTTCGCCTTAGTATTCGCAAGGGTACGTCCTTAGCGATTGTCGGCGAAAGTGGCTCAGGAAAATCGACGTTACTGCGTGTTTTGCTTGGTCTCGACAGACCCAGCGGCGGCCGGGCGTTGTATCATAGCAAACCAATCCTCGAGGCGCGTTCGCGCGGGACGGATTTCGCCCGCGATGTTGCCATGGTTTACCAAGACGCTCGCGGGTCGCTGGATCCGCGCATGACGATTGGCGCTCTCATCGCGGAACCTTTACGCCATTTCGACATCGTTCCGCGTGAAGAAGAAGCAGCACGAATTGCGCAATTGCTGGACCGCGTCGGGCTGCCTGCTGATGCGGCGAACCGCTTCACCTCAGGCCTGTCCGGGGGGCAGGTGCGCCGCGTTGCTATCGCTCGCGCTTTAGCGTCGGAACCTTCAGTTCTTGTCGCGGATGAAGCTGTCTCTGGTCTGGACGTATCCACGCAAGCTCAGCTTTTGATTTTGTTGCAATCCCTACAGCGCGATATGGGGCTGACGTTGATCTTCATTACGCATGATCTTGGCGTTGCCAGCTACCTTTGTGAAGAAATTGCGATCATGTATCTGGGCCGTATCGTTGAAACAGGTCCCACCGATGCCGTGCTAAACGCACCAACCCATCCTTACTCTGCAGCACTTCGCGCAGCTGCTCCGCAATTCTTTGAACCATTGTCAGAGCCACTTTCAGGGGAGATCCCGAGCCCGCTTGATTTGCCAAAAGGGTGCCGATTTTCCACACGCTGCCCAAAAGCACAGGCGGATTGTCAATTAAAAGACCCACAGCTGGGAAAAATCGGCTCGCAGCGGGCCGTTGCTTGTCTGCATCCACTCACCCAAATCTGACGCTCTAAAACCGCTACTGCCCCGGCCGCTTCACACTCGCTACGCGGCCCCAAGTGTCTAAATCAAAGGAATACCGATATGTTTGACTTCTTCTCTGCCCGCCGCCCCAGCACTCTTGCTTCGAAGGCAATGATCGCAACCTCTCACCCGCTCTCAACCTCAGCCGGTCACGAAATTCTTGCCAAGGGCGGCAATGCTGTGGATGCGGCGATTGCTGCCGTGGCTGTTCAATGTGTAGTCGATCCATTGATGACGGGCATTGGTGGGGATTGCTTTGCCCTCTACGCACCCAAAGGTGGAAAGGTGAAGGCGCTTAACGGATCAGGTCGTGCCCCAGCCGCGGCTACAGTTGAGGCATTAAAAGCGGCTGGTCTAACGGATGAAATCCCTCAGACCAGCCCCCACGCAGTTACAATCCCTGGTGCGATATCGGGGTGGTGCCTCCTGCACAAAGACCATGGCTCCCTACCGATGGAGCAATTATTTGCGCGTGCAATTGATTATGCCGAGAACGGCTATCCAGTAACACCGCGCGTCGCAATGGATTGGGCAGCCAATGCCGATACCGTTGCTGGTGACAAGTACGCGGCAGAGCTATTCTTGCCAGATGGCAAGCCGCCTGTTGTCGGTCAAACACATGCCCAACCACTGTTGGCCGCACGGCTGCGTGACATCGCAGCAAAGGGTGCCGCAGGATTTTATGAAGGCGAGGTTGCTGCCAAGATGGCGGCCCATTTGCAGTCTCTTGGCGGCCTGCAAACCGAGGCCGACTTCAACGAAGGACGTGATCAGGCCCATTGGGTGGATCCGATTGCGACGCACTATGGCGATCATGATGTGTATGAATGCCCGCCGAATGGCCAGGGTTTGGCCGCTCTTCTTATCCTGCGTATATTGTCGCGTTTTGACATGGGCAAAGACCTGTCTGAAGCTGATCGAATCCACCTGCACGCGGAGGCGACCAAACTTGGATACCATCACCGCGATGCATTGATCAGCGATCCGGAAACTTGCCCGGATGTGGTTGAAACACTGCTGTCGGACGAGGTCGTCGACGCGCTGGCCGCGCGGATCGACATGCGCCGCGCCTTGCCGCCTACCCTTTGGGATGAACCCGAGCATAAAGACACAATTTATCTTTGTGTCGTGGATGAACAGGGCAACGCACTGTCCTTCATCAATTCAATCTTCCACGGTTTCGGTTCGACGCGTTTAGACCCGACAACGGGCGTTCTCTTCCATTCCCGTGGCGCTTCCTTCAGACTGATCGAAGGTCATCCTAATGCCATCGCCCCGCGCAAACGCCCAATGCACACGATCATTCCGGGGATGCTGTGCAAGGATGGAACCGCCGTGATGCCCTTTGGCGTCATGGGTGGGCACTATCAGGCAGCAGGCCACGCAGCCTTTTTGTCAGGCATATTGGACTTGGGGATGGGAATTCAGGAAGCAATGGATGCACCGCGCAGCTTTGCTCATGACGGGGTGTTGGATATTGAGCCAGGCGTGTCCGAGGAAGCACGGGCAGATCTGGCTTCGCGAGGGCATATTCTGGCCTTGCAAAAGAGCCCAATCGGCGGAAGCCAAGCGATCCACATCTGTCCCGCAAACGGGCTTCTCTCTGGTGGTAGCGATTCCAGAAAGGACGGCATGGCGTTGGGATTCTAACTGCTGAAGAGCAGGACTTCGCTGGACAAAATGGTTACTTGATAAGCTTCGCCCGTTTCTTGAACGGATTATCGCCCGCATCGCCTGTCATGCTTTTTTGACAAGACGTAACACGAGCGCCTTCTCGGTCACCACTTCCTTAAGATATTGTACTGTCGCGACGTAGTTCCTCAGCCCGATTGGTATTTGCAGCAAGCGCTGTGTCCCTTGCCAACCGTTTCTTGTCGGCCTCCATGAAGTCCCCCGGCCATTTGTAATAGTTGCCTATGATATCCCTTTATCCCTCACGGGCATGTAATCATGCACGTGAGGGATAAAGGGCAGCAAAGCTCGGAAATGTGGTCCTCACCGCGCCGCACGCCATCAAGGCCGATCTGAACGCCATATAACGCGCTCTGGCCCTAAACACTGGCGGCAACCACGAGAACATCAACAAGGTCACATCCGCTCACGTCTTTTTCGGGCGGGATAGAGCTAATCGACAGCAACGAGAATAGATCAAACGAAAGACGCCCGAAGCACGCCGCCTACATGTTGGAAAAGGCCGACCTTTCGCTATGAAACGTGTGCAAGCGTACCCATCATGAAGTCGCGGCTATAGTTGAGGTGCCTAACGCGTGCATCATCTTCTGATCTGTGCATTACGGTTTCGTAGTCTGCAAAGCAAATCAACTGGGCATCGTTTTGGATCAGCTGGAAGTTTCGATTGTTTAGAAAGGCCATCTGGAACGAGACTGCCGCGCTCGCGTTTGGAAAGTTGAGTACAGTTGTGTTTCCACCGGCGTTGTTGAGTAACCCGTAGCAAACCACCTTCTGTTGTTCGAAGATGAAGCTGGCGAACTCAATGGTGCTTTCTTGATAACTCTTCATAGCAACTCCCATCAACAGCAGAGGCTAACTTACCTACAGCGATTTTGCGCAGTCTTGGGCTGAGTCTGAAAGAGAAAATAGGTGTTTTTTCTGCGCCGCAGCAAGGGGTGCCTAAGAATTACGCACTTTCAGTAGCAAATCCGCTCTTTGTGACCATAAGCTGCGCGGACGACGAACGACCAGTCTAGGATAAATCGACTTTCGCCGCATGATGCCTAGTCAGCTAAGATGCGGGGCGCATGTTAGCTTTCGCTGCTGCTCCCCTGAACGGCTACTTCAATCGAATAGCCTGTGCGCGTAGCCTCTGGTTTCTCCCAAGATCTCTGCCTCCATAGACGCTGGTGTTGGCCAATAGGACTGGAGGTCAGCATCAACCGCATCGTGGTTGCTGCGCAGCAAAGCATGGTGCTTTGTCGCAAGGTGCCTCATGCGGCTGTTTTCTTTCAGGCACATCATCATTGAATGGTCCTGACGCCTCGGTTCTGAGCAATTGCGAACATACGTTCAAACAACGCATCTCCTATCCCGATATTCTGGCAGTCAGGTTCGACGGAAAATGCAGCTTCCGTCGTTGAGCGCCAAGAACGAAAGACTCCGCGCAATTCGACAATTCCCCGCAACTGACCATCGACAGAAGCGCCGCAAACAATGCGGTCATAGCGAAAGATGTTCTGTGCTTATTCTAAGATCCCATCGTCGTTGATGGCTCCACAAAACCGCGCGCGACGAGATCGGATATCAAGACGTAAAAAGTGATCTCGGGTTTTGTCTTGATTGGCCGCATAGAGACGACTGACCAAAATATCCTGAGAATGTCTGTTGAGACGCATTGATCGAGCCCCCTGCCTGCACAAAAGTTTGGGCCAGCATCTTCGGGAGGAGGTGAAGATGCTGGCCCTGTGCATTGGCGCTCCCTGTTGATCTTGTTGCCGCCGCCGCTCGTACTGGCTTACTCTGGGAGGAGCGTGAACCAGAACTTTTCGTTTATTTCTCAGACTGATCGGCCTGTCATCTATTCCTCAGCCAACAGTGTTTCTGCATACTTAGGTATGTCAGAGCGCTGGATACCGATCTGGGCAAGCTGATGGTCGCTCATGTTCGCGAGGGTGGACAACATCCGGGCCATTTGAAGGGATTTCAGTGCGGAATATGATTTACCCCCAATCCGCGCCAGTACCGAAACAAAGCTATGCGCCACCTTTGACATAGATATTGAAACGGTGGCCGCGTGACGGGTGTAAGGTCCAACTGTATTTGGATTAATGGTCATAAGCGGCCTCCATAGCCAATCTCTTGATGTTACTGCGTGGAATACCCAGATCTTTCAGATCACGGTCCGTGAGTGCCGCGAGTTCGGAAAACGTTCTCCGGTAGTCGCTACGCTTGGCCAGAGCCTGTCGGATCTGGTCACGCCCTTGATGAAAGATTGAACGGCCTGTATCCAAAACGACATCTAGCCCAGTATTTGATCGTGTAACTGTCATGTGATCACCTCGCCCATTGCTGCGACGCAGTATCTATGCCGCACCGCAGAGATACGAGCATTGTCTAACGCTCACAACTGGGCGATTTGGCAAAAGGCCTGTTCCGAATTGGCACAGTCATGAGATGTGGGGGGGAATGAGCGGTGTGTTCTCTGCCAGCGAATGAAGATTAATTCTACTTTATGGCTTGCGAGGGCTTTGCGTGTCGCAGCCCATCGTATCTAACCGCAAAATTGATGGCGGGCATAATGGCGGGTACGGCAGAAAATACCAAAAACAATCCAATGAAATCAATTAAAACTGGCGGAGGCTCAGTCCGCCCATCTTATAGTTCAAGCAGTTGATAAATAGCCATTTAAAATCATCCTATAAAAATAATACCACAAAAAATACCACCTGCCGCACAACTGAACCGCTGCCTCCTGCACGAAAGAGCCAAAGCACTATGGCTTCCTCCAAATCCCAATAGCAAGCTGGGCATGGCTCCGTGCGCGAGACTTGATGGTTTCTTCAGTCCAATCAGTGTGCGATTGGAGCTCCAGATTCAAACTCAATCGCGAATGCGTATTAATTTCAGCCAGCTTTGCTTGAAAGGGGCCATTTGACACAAATGCGTTCAACTTCTGTGTAAGTAGTGTCAAATTACCTAGAGTGTTTATCGCATTGTCTCGATCTACTTCCGCCATTACTCCATCTAGGCTGAGTTCATCATCTGAATCTTCCTCGACTTCTAGCGGCCAGTGAGCCTGCCAACTTTGTGGCATAATGTGCTCCACTGATAGCGCACCCTTAATTTCTATTGCTTCGCTGAAACCAGAGGCTAGTGCCAGCTCGATGTTGGTCAAAACATAAACCAATCGCTTTTGCCGCCCACTACGGTATTGCTTTTCTCGTTCCCATTTCAGAGCAAACAGATCATCACTTGGCCACAAATTTGTCTCACTGGTTCCAGATCGTAGCAAAACAGCTAGGTTTTCGACAATATCGCCCTCCGAAGCCTCCAAATTTTTCAGCACGTCAATGAATACGTTGTTGTAGTTTTTTGTAGTCAGGCGGCAGATGTCCCTGCGAACTATGTAGCTCTCGAGGTGGGTTAAACACTCTGCCAAAATCTCATCAGATTTCGCCATTTTTGCCAAATACAAAACCAAAGGGAACATAGTGGTAGTGTCAAATATTGAGGCGAGCTGTCCGAAGCGCCCTAAGCAGTCGTCTTGCTTTTGTGAGATGAGGCGCTTGGCGTTGATTGACACAGCAAATATTTCAGAAAGCTCCTCTTCGATACTCTCAAAGTTAGCGGTCTGCTTGGACCACTTACGATAGTCAGCGGCGAGATGAGTAGACGACACGACCTTGCGCTGCTGCATTGATAGATAGTCAGTGAGCATCCAGTCCAGCCTTGGTAAGGTCTGTCGCCCCCTGCTCTCAGTCTCGGCCCAAAAAGCACGATCCAATGGGAGCCAGTACTTCGAATACAGCCTATCGGAGACGAGTGTTCCATCTTCCATTTCTTGAGCGGCGGCACGTTGAAAAATAAGATTTCTGATCAAGTCGCTCTGCGTTAAATCGACACCGCGACTATTTAGGGTCTCAAAAATTGTCTGAGGATCATCGCCTTCTTCAAGCTCTATCGCAACAATTGCTAGATAGTCCTTAAGCGCTTCAAACAGGTGGGCCGTTTTAACTTTGTCGAAGAGATCGTCATCAAAGACATGCGACCTAATTCGATCAGAAAAGAATTCATAGGCAAACTCAATCAATTCGCCCGCGCCTTCTTCAACGTCCAAATCGAACAAAGTACCGTCTGTCTCAACATCTGGATCCACAATTTGGACAAATCGACGGCGATCAGTAATTGTAGGCCACAACTTATACCGTTCTTGAGCAGAGTCGGCCATTATCCCGTCGTTCAAGATATATCGGTTTAGCTCAGCTTCGTACTCTGGACTAGCTGAAGCCACAGTGTCTCTGAAAGCGAGCAAAAACAACTGAATGGTTGTTAAGCGTTGCTGGCCGTCAATAACTTCAAAAGCAGGGACGGCTTGACCAAAAGTCTTTTTTTGCGCGATCACCATAGCCCCCATGAAGTGAGGTGTGATCTTTGTCCGGTCCACATTTATCTGAGAAACCGCGTTTAAAACGTCTTCCCACAGGAGCCTAAGGTTTGGTTCCGCAGTCCATGCGTATTTACGCTGATAAAGCGGCACGATATAGCGTCGCTTTTCGCCAAACAGTTCGATCAAGGTACGCTTAAAAGGCTTCATACACCCAAATTCCTCAGCTTATTAAGTTCTCTCATGTGGTCCGCCGCCAAGCGTGCATCAATCAATATCCAACGCGGGCAAGCTGTTGACGATCTTCATCGTCTCAAGGCTCACTGTGATTACCCGTTGGAACAGTTCCAGCGGATAGGCGGGGTTGCCTACTGTTTCGATGGCGTAGCGGTTGGCGTCGTTGATGATGCCGCTGGCTTTGTCGGTTTTCACGCATTGGCGTTCCATCACCCAATCTAGGGCGGGTTTGCCGTTGACGACGTAGTCGTAGGCCTCAAGCGGGATGCCTGTCATGGTGATGCGTGGGTTATAGTGGACGGTTGTTTTATCCTTGGCTTTGCCCTTGCCGCCGAACTTCATCTTCTCGACGCGGTAGAAGGTTTCGGGGTCGTCGATGTTGGCCAAGCGCAAGTCGCCTTCTGCTATCACGACGGGGTAAGGCTCGACGGTTTCGTAGTTCACATGCAGATCGCCCAGCGCCCTGCCCGCTTTTGAGAACGCCCAGAAATCAGCGGCGGTTTTAACGGCGGGGATGCGGGGGAGTTCTTTGGACAGGTTGTTCTTGAACCGCTCGCGATAGTCGGGGGAATGCAGCAGGCCATAGATGTAGTAGAACAGGTCTTCCTTGCTGATCTGCTCGTCTGGATAGGCGGCTTGGAAGTGCTTTAGCCCCGCATCGCTTATCCCATCGCGTTCAGTGCAGCCCTTTTCGCCAGTGGCAAAGAGGCCATCATCGGCGCTGGCAGGTTCATAAAGTTTGAGGGGAAAGCATTGGACGCTCGCTTCTAGAATATTCAGATCAGGCTTTACGTCAGAGATGAACGTCGAGAATCCATTTCGGCTGCCCCGCCCCGTGACCATAATTGATCGATTAGAGGGTGAGTTGTCAGGAAATATTCGAAGCTGTTTGCCAGTTCGCTCGTTTAAAACGGCATCAAAATACATCCACTGCTTTTGAAATGGCCGGAATACACAATTTTGAATCTTGGTTTTGTCAAACTTCTGTTCGTGACCACGACTTGCCTTCGAGATCAGACCATTGGACCATTTGATGTCCTTTGGGTCACGTTCGGCCTTTGTAGGCTCCCTTGCTTCTTCAGCAACCGCGTTGAATCGCTTGATCAAGCGTTTCATATTGTCTTTGACTGATCTTATTGACGAGTTGTAAACGAATGCGTCGCGGCTAGAGTTTACACCAATGGATGAAAACTCAAATACGTTGATACCTTCGCCCTCTTTTGCTCGTCCAATATTAATGAAATTATCAAAAACACTGTCTGACTGGTTGAGCCAGTCATTTTTGGCATCAGATTGAATCTCATTCCATTTGATCGCCTCAGAGCCAAAAATGCTTTGGTTACTTCTGAGAACTGACAGTTTCTCCCCGCTTGTCATCGCGTCACCAATATCATGGTAATTTACGGTCGCGGCTTCGGTTTGCCCTTGTGTTCGTTTTACTAGGATCGTGATAGCGATCCCCGTCATGCTCCCTGCGCCGAATACGTTTCCTCCTTCGCCAGCCCGACCTTGGGTCATCATGTCCTTCCGAACATCACCCCGGAGGTTGATCACGTAGATGGAGCTAAAGTCTTTTTGAAAGTGCAAACGCAAACCATCTGCAAATGGCTTATCGATCCAACCATTGCCAGAAACAAAGCAAACAACGCCGTCATCCGAAATGCGATCTGTAGCCCAGCGAAAGGCTCTGACGTAACTATCGTAAAGATTCTTGACTAAAGATGACTTGGAAGCCGCTGCGTATGTTTTCGAAATGCGTTCATCAAGGTTCTGATAGCTGATATTTGCTGCGTCATCATTAGCATTTTTCTGGCCACCAGAATATGGTGGGTTGCCAAAAATGACCCTGACTTCCCTAGCCTTTTGCGCGGTTCGCCGCTCTGAGTTATCCGGCAAGAGGTTCGCAATCATGTCCTTGTCTTGTTCGTAAAGCTGGAAGGTGTCTGTCAACACGATCCCGTCAAAGGGCGCATAGGGCATGTCTTCGCCACTCTCCCCATTTGCAATCGCGTTCTCTTTGGCCATGTCGTGATAGACCGCCTCGATATTGATCGCGGCGATGTAGTAGGCCAGCAAGACAATCTCGTTCGCGTGAATTTCGTTTTTGTATTTATGCTCCAGATCTTCAGGCTTGATCAGCCCCGATTGCAGCAACCGCGTGATGAAGGTGCCTGTGCCAGTGAAGGGGTCAAGGATATGCACGCCCTTGCTGCCCAGCGTTTGCCCGAACTCTGATTTCAGCACGTCATTGACGGAATGGATGATGAAATCCACGACCTCGACGGGGGTATACACGATCCCCAGCTTTTGCGTCATCGCGGGGAAGGCAGAGCGGAAGAACTGGTCATAGAGGCGCACGACAAGCGCTTGGCGGCCTGAGGCGGTCTTGATGCCCTCTGACTGCCTGCGGACGCTGTCATAGAAGCCTTGCAGCGTTTCAGCCTCTTTGCCGATGTTGTGGTGGTGCAAGCGGTCCAGCACGATCTCCATCGCCTTGGAGACGGGGTTGTTCTTGGTGAAGTGGTTGTCACGAAAGAGCGTGTCGAAAACAGGTTTGGTGATCAGATGTTGGGCCAGCATTTCGATGGCGTCTTGTTCACCGATTTCTGGGTTCAGATCGTCGCGAATTTCAGCAAGGAAGGCCATGAAGGCGGTGCGCTCATCACCTTTATCGGCGATGATGGTGCTGATCCGCGTGATGTGTGTTTCCGCGATCTTGGCGATGTCCTTGGCCCATTTGTCCCAATGTTCGCGCGTGCCGCATTTATCGACAATTTTGGCACGTAGAGCTTGGGTCAGCTCGTCAAAGACAAAGCCTAGCTGTTCATCCGGCCCCTCGATAACAGCGTCACCATCCGACTTGTCGCCGGACTTGCCGCCAATATCGCTTCGCTTGGACGCTTTGGTCTTGTTCACGTCGATGTCTTCAACAACCGCAGTCGTTGCCATCATCTCTTTGGTAACGCCAATGATCTGGATTTTGTCAGAGACGTCTTCACCGATGCCGATCTGGTTTATGCGACCATCCAGCCGCTCATCGTGTGAGCGAAGGGCGTTGAGGATTTGCCAGACCACCTGATACCGCTCGTTATCGTTCAGCGCATCTTCGGGGGCAACACCGGCAGGCACGGCAACGGGAAGGATCACATAGCCCATCTTTTTGCCCGGTGCCTTGCGCATTACCCGCCCTATGGATTGCACCACGTCGATCTGGCTTTTGCGCGGATGCATGAAGATGATGCCGTCCAGTGATGGCACATCGACGCCTTCAGACAGACAGCGCGCATTGGTCAGGACACGGCATGTCTCGTCATCGGTATCGGCCTTGAGCCAATCCAGACAGTCCTCGCGCTGCTTCGCGTTATAGGTTCCGTCCACATGGCGTGTCTCGACGCCCAGCGCTGGGCCTCCGGTATCTCCAATATCAGGGTTGTTGCGGTACTCATCGACCACAGCCGCAAATTCTTCTGTGATCATCTTGGACACAGCGATGTTTTTACAGAACGCCAGCGCGCGCTTCATCGGGACGTGGTGTTCCGTTTCCTCGCCAATCAGCTCGTGCTTCGTCAGCGCCTTGAAGCACCCGATGATCTTGGTCGCATCGTCCAGCTTCATCTCGCTGGACTCAGCCAGACGGCCTTGAACGCCAGCGCTGATCAAACCCTCATCGACCGCCAGGACGATCACCTTGTAGTCTGACAGCAGATCATTCTCGACCGCCCAAGAGAAACCCCTGTAGAAAAGTAGCTCCCCGAACATGGCGGGATCATCCATGGATGCTAGTGCCACGTCGTGTTGCGCTGCCTTGGATTTGGCA
>JBALTK010000037.1:0-23993 GCA_036964385.1 Sulfitobacter sp.
CAAAGCACAGATGGCGGCGATGGGTGGCTCACCCCAGCCAATGGCATTTTCCGAAGTATACGGCGCGCTGCAAACTGGCGTTGTGGACGGTCAGGAAAACACATGGTCCAACATCTACGGTCAGAAGTTCTTTGAAGTTCAAGACGGTGTGACAGAAACCAACCACGGCATCATCGACTACATGCTCGTGACCTCCACAGACTGGTTTGAGGGTCTGCCAGAGGACGTGCGCACACAGCTGTCCACAATCGTGGCTGAAGTGACCGAAGCACGCAACGCAGAGTCCACAAACGTGAACGCAGCCGCAAAAGCTGCGATCTTGGAAGCGGGCGGCGTTGTTCGTGAGTTGGACGCAGCGGGCCGTGACGCATGGGTCTCCGCGATGAAGCCTGTTTGGGAAGAGTTCAAAGCCGACGTTGGCCAAGAGAACATCGACGCAGCACAAGCGATCAACGCAAAGCACTAAGACCAATTTGGTCTAATCGCACCCCGCCTGCCATCTGGTTGGGCGGGGTGTTTTTTACGCGGTCTCGCGTTCCCCCCTTTGTAGGAGTGTTTTCACATGGCACATGCTTACGTGGCAAAGACGGCCATTGGCCGCGTTGTCAACGAGATCGAAGAAACAGCGATTGCTGTGCTTCTTGGTCTGATGACAATTATTACATTTATTAACGTGGTACTGCGGTACGGCTTTAACACGGGCCTTATTTGGGGCTTGGAGGCTGTAACGTTTCTCTTCGCTTGGTTGGTCCTGTTCGGCGTGAGTTATACCGTGAAGGTGACAGCGCAACTTGGTGTGGATGCGGTGATTAATCTCGTCTCGCCCCCCAAACGAAAAGTGCTGGCGCTGGTCGCGGGGACTGTCTGCATCGTGTATGCGGCATTGGTGTTTAAGGGCGCGTGGGATTACTGGGCACCGTTTGCCAATCTGGACGCGACTTCAGGCCATTGGTTCCCGACAGGTTTCGAGAAAACGCGCAACCAAGGCTGGTATGAAGTGATTGATATCCCGTTCCCCGAATGGCTCCGCTGGATTGAGCCGTTTATGAATGATGGCGATACCTACGAGAAGCTTCCGCGCTTTATCCCGTATTTCATCTTGCCGTTTGGCATGGCGTTGCTGCTGTTCCGGTTCGTTCAGGCGTTTATGCGCGTATGGAGCGGCGAAGCGACAAGTCTGATTGTCAGCCATGAGGCCGAAGACGACATCAAAGATGTCGCACATTTGAACGCAGGGGACTAATCACATGGAAGTTGTTGTTCTATTTACGATGGTTATCGGCCTGATGCTGATCGGTGTGCCGATTGCTGTGGCCCTTGGTACCTCCTCAATTGTCTTTCTGCTGGTGCTCTCTGATACCTCGCTCGCTTCTATCGCGCAGACGTTGTTTCAGGCGATGGCAGGGCACTACACGCTGCTAGCAATTCCGTTCTTCATTCTTGCCTCGTCGTTTATGTCGACAGGCGGGGTGGCGCGGCGGATCATTCGCTTCTCCATCGCTATCGTCGGCCACTTGCCGGGCGGTCTGGCGATTGCGGGTGTGTTTGCCTGTATGCTGTTTGCCGCACTCTCAGGCTCGTCTCCCGCGACCGTTGTAGCCATTGGCTCCATTGTGATCGTGGGTATGCGTGAGGTGGGTTATACCAAGGATTTCGCAGCGGGTGTTATTGCTGTTGCGGGTACGCTTGGCATTCTTATCCCGCCAAGCATCGTGATGGTGGTTTATGCTTCCGCGACGGATGTGTCGGTGGGGCGGATGTTCCTTGCGGGTGTTATTCCCGGACTTCTTGCGGGTTTCATGCTGATGCTGACCATCTACATCATCGCGCGGGTGCGTAATCTGCCCAAAGGTGAATGGCAGGGCTGGGGCGAAGTGCGCCGTGCAGGTATGGAGGCAGGCTGGGGTCTGTTCCTCATCGTGATCATTCTTGGCGGTATCTATGGCGGTGTGTTCACACCGACCGAGGCCGCGGCGGTCGCGGCGGTCTATGCTTTCTTCATCGCATCCTTTGTCTACCGTGACATGGGGCCACTTCACGTCCAAGGCGAGGGGCAGAACATCTCGTTTCTGTCGCGCCCTTGGGTATTGATCACAGCCTTCTTTCACAAAGATACCCGCGACACGCTGTTTGATGCAGGTAAGCTCACTGTCACGCTCATGTTCATCATCGCCAACGCGTTGATCCTCAAGCATGTGTTGACCGACGAGCAAATTCCACAGCAAATCTCGGCTGCGATGCTTGATGCTGGTTTTGGCCCTGTGGTGTTCCTGATCATCGTGAACGTCATCTTGCTGATCGGGGGCCAGTTTATGGAGCCTTCGGGCCTCTTGGTGATCGTTGCACCGCTGGTGTTCCCGATCGCGATCGAACTGGGTATTGATCCGATCCATTTGGGCATCATCATGGTGGTGAACATGGAAATCGGGATGATCACGCCTCCTGTAGGTCTCAACCTCTTTGTGACCTCTGGCGTGGCGAACATGCCGATGATGAATGTGGTGCGTGCAGCGCTGCCATTCCTCGCCGTGCTCTTCGTCTTCCTGATTATGGTGACGTATATCCCTGCCATCTCGACATGGTTGTCCACGCTTATGATGGGGCCGGAGATCATTGTGAAATAGCCCGATAGGATCTTCGCTAAATGTAGCAAGGGCGCAGGACTGTTATGGTCCTGCGCCCTTTGCATGTTCGGGGTCGTGATTAGAGCAGCGCAGCTTACGCGCCACTTCAGCTTTCGCTGAGAGCCGTGATGATAGGTGCGAAGTCAGTTGCCTTGAGCGAGGCACCACCGACAAGTGCGCCGTCGACATTCTCGGCCTTGAAGATCGTCGCTGCGTTGTCTGGTTTGACGGAACCACCATAGAGCAGCGGGATCATGTCCGCGATCTCGGCACCATAGCGCGTGGTGAGGCGCTCTCGGATAAAGTCATGAACTTCGACGATCTGCTCAAGTGTTGGAACCTTGCCCGTGCCAATTGCCCAGATCGGCTCATAGGCGATGACAGTGTTGGTCGCGGTCACTGCACTGGGCAAGGACCCTGCAAGCTGACCTGCTATGATGTCGAGGGTGTTGTTTGCCTCATGGTCCTCAAGGGTCTCACCAATGCAGATGATCGCCGTAAGGCCTGCAGCCCATGCCGTCTTGGCCTTCTTGCGGACATCGCGGTCGCGTTCTTCATGGGCATCGCGCCGCTCGGAGTGACCGACGATGACATAGGTGGCACCGGTATCCGCGATCATCGGAGCAGAAATATCACCTGTGAATGCACCGCTCTCTTGCATGTGGCAATCTTGGGCACCGATCTGGATTCCAGTGTCTTTCGCCGCCTGCGTTGCGCGGTAGAGGAGAGGCGCAGGGGGGCAAATGACGACATCAGGTACATTTGACGGGAGCAACGACTTCAGGGTCTCCAGCTCTGTCAGGCTTGTCGCGGTGCCGTTCATTTTCCAATTGCCTGCTGCCAGTTTACGTCGCATGCCATGTCCTTTGTTGGGTTGGGAATGCTTACCATCCGCTTTGAAAGGGTTCAACGATGGCGTTAGGCGTCTCTGCGCGTTATGAGTGCGCAAACAGCTAAGGAGAGGGCGTATGATCCCGTCTATTGATCTTGAAGCACTGGTGGCTGGCGATGCCGAAGCACTGGAGGCGATGCGCGATGCGGCCACAGGTGTTGGTTTTGCCACGATTTATAACACGGCCCTTGATGGTTCGCGGGTACGCCATGTGATTGAGACGTACCGTGCGTTTTTCAAACTACCCGAAGCTGAAAAGCAGCCCTATAGCATGGCGGGCACAGGGGCGAACCGTGGCTGGGGGGCAGCCGGGACAGAGCAAGTCGATCCGGATGCCAACCCTGACTACAAACAGTATTTTGACAGCGGTGTTGTGTTGGCGTCTGATGATCCGCGCCGTGAGATGCCTGTCTATGCACCAAACATCTGGCCAGCCAAGCCTGCGGATTTTGAAGCCGTTGTAAGCGCCTATTACGAAGATGCCTGCGATGTGGCTCTGGCAGTGCTGCGCGGTGTGGCCCAATCGATCGGCGCGCCGCGTGATGCATTTGATGCGGGTTTTGAGACGCCTATGGCCCTGCTGCGCGGTAACTATTACCCGCAGCGGCCCGAGTGGGCAGGGGCGAAGGATTTTGGCATTGCGACCCACACTGACTATGGCTGTTTGACCTTGCTGGCCACGGATGGCTCTGCAGGGTTGGAGGTCCGCAAGCGCGGGGGGGGATGGATTCCCATCAGTGCCGAGCCTGGAACTTTTGTAATCAACTTTGGCGAGATGATGGAGGTCTGGACCGATGGCCTTGTCCGCGCCACACCGCACCGTGTTGTCGGAGGCGTGAATGAGCGGATTTCTGTGCCGCTGTTCTTTAATCCTGCCCATGATACCAATGTAGCGCCACTCGGATCAGGAAAAGTGGTCTTGGCCGGAGAGCATCTGGCGGCGCGGTTTGGCGAGACCTATCTGCACCTCAAGAAGTGACGCGCTAGGCCAGTGCGTCTAATGCTTCACGGGCGAGGGCGCAGGCGTCTTGCGGATCATCGAGGTATGCATCGGGGAGGGTCCAATAGGGCATCGACGATAGCTTTCCGTCCTTGCGTGCATAGGTCCATTCCTCACCGCCAAGCTGTTGCATGCGATTAGCAAAGACACCTTTGGCCTTGAGCATGAGCCGCCCGTCCGAGAGCTGCAAAGCAAATATGGTAGGCCCGCAATAAAGGCCCATGCCGCCGAACATGCGGCGGGTGCTGAGGTCGGGAATGTCGTGGAACAGCTCGCGCGCGAAGGACATATCGCCTTCACTCAAGCTCATTTGGCGAACAGCGTCTCGTCGAATTTGATGGATTCGCCGCACCCGCAGGCTTCGGAGACGTTGGGGTTGTTGAACTTGAACCCGCTCTCGAGCAACGACGTCTCATAATCGATTTGCGTGCCGAAAAGGAACATCTGCGCCATGGGTGCAATCATCACCCGTGCGCCATCCTGTACAACCACTTCGTCGTTCGGATCGGCATCATCAACATATTCCATGGTGTATTCCATGCCTGCACAGCCGCCCTTTTTCACGCCAATGCGCAGGCCTGCGTGGCCTTTAGACGTCATCAGCTTGATGATTTGTGCTGCTGCTTTGTCGGTCATAGTGACCGCTTGCTTGCCTGGAATTCCGAACATGATGGTGCTCCTTTGATCCATAGATAGGGGCGCGGTGGCGCAATCTCAAGGGTTTAGTAGCCCAGTGCGTTCATCGTGGCGATGGTGGCGAAACTCGCAGCCAAAGCCCAGCCAAATGAGGCCAGTGTGCCGATGATAACGTATTCGCTCAGCTTTTGATCACGTGAGACGGTGTCAAAGCGCAAGATTGATTTGGCCGCGATGAGAAAGCCGATGCCCGACGGCTCTCCGATCATCACCATGAGAAAGATCAAACCGCGCTCCATCAGGCCAATGATACGGCCCGCGTATTCCAACCCTTCGGGCTGTGCATCCGATTTGAAGCGCGCCATGAGGTGGCCCACCGCCGGGCCGCCAGCCATTGTTGCTGTGATCAGCCCGCTGAGCACCAGTACAACTTGGATCATGTCGGTGGACAGGGGCGGCCACCAATGGGCCAGCACACTGTCGGGTAACCACATTACAGCGAGTAATAGCACGACCATATGCGCACCTTGATCGACCAAATAACTGCGCAGATTGTCAGGCGCGAGGTGGACCTTTATGGCGTCAATCGCCACATGGCTGAGTGCTATTCCGAGGGCCAACACCATGGCACCACCAGAAAGCAGCGCCGTCAGCGCAAAGACATGAAGACCGTGCATGAGCATAATCATCGGGCGCTGTTTATTCAGCACCATATGGGTGGTCTGGAACACAAAATCAGCAAGCAGATGTGCAGTGACGAGCGCGATAAGCAACTCAATTGTGAGCAGGGGCATAACTGGCATGCTCATGTCAAAAGGGTTGCTTTTTCACAAAGCAATATAATTTGGTTGCTTTTAGAGGGTCTCATAAAGTGCACAACTTTCCAATAAGGCCGTGATCCCTGCGGCATCCGCCTGTTTCTGCGTCATCTGGCGGCTTCGGCCCAGCGTTTGTGCCAGCGCTTCTTGCGTAGGAGCATCTGGCGCCAATAGCGCTTGTACGACCTGAGCCTGCTTAGGGGTCCAGCCTTGAACAATTTCATCTGCCAAGGGTAGGGCGATCCGTAACGGTAATGGCCCGTCCGGTGCCGCCATATAAGGGCTCCGTTTGAGCGTATCGAGTGCATGACCAGATTGGACAAAGGCAGGCCCATCGGCCCCCGCCAGATCGTTTCCGTCCATCGTACCCGCACCCAAACCGATCCCGATACGCGTATCGCGCCCTTTGCCAGTGCTGCGCACAGCCGCGCGCAGGGTGAGGGCCGCGCGTAGGGCATAGCGGGATGGTAAGGCCATTTGCCATCCGTCCCCGCGAAACCGTGCGAAGGGGGCCATGCTGTCAGGCCATTGCGCGATACGCATTGCTTGGGCCTCTAACGCGTCAAAAACTTCAGTCAGGCCGCCAGCCTCCAGATCGCTGGAGCGGACAATATCGCCTGTGAAAACAGCCAAGTTTTGCATGATCGTCCTTTGAGGTACGCGGTTATGAGAACAGTTTGACAGGCACTGCCCAGCGGGGCAACAACGCAAACGGGCCGCTCTGATAAGGAGCGGCCCGTTTGGTGGTCTAAATTCGAATGACGCTACATAAAGCCAAGTTCAAGGCGCGCTTCGTCAGACATCATATCCATGCCCCACGGCGGCTCCCAAACCAGCTCCACGTCGACTTGCTTCACGCCTGCGAGCGGCTCAACCGCATCCGCGACCCAACCAGGCATCTCACCTGCAACAGGACACCCGGGCGCTGTGAGCGACATCTTGATCGACACGGCATTCTCTTCGTTGATGTCGATGGTATAAATCAAACCCAACTCATAGATATTCACAGGAATTTCAGGGTCATAGACCGAGCGACAGGCCTCGACAACTTGCTCGTAGAGCGGGTGATCGGTGCTTGATGGCGCGATCAGCGGAGTGCCTTCAAGAGGGGGGGTCGAATTATTCATCTGCGCCTCATCCATAAACTTGACTATTTATATATGGTTTAGGAAGGGCAACGTCTAGGGGCCGCACCTATTTGATGTGCGGCCCCGACGGTTTTCTTTAAAGTTCTGGAGATGCGATTGGCGTTGTTGCCTCTGCATCAGCAGGCGATGCACCAGTAATGCGGGCGCGGTGCAAGAGACCACCGATGGCGCCACCGATCAATGGAGCAACAATAAACACCCAAAGCTGCGCCATCGCGGTGCCGCCAACGAACAAGGCGGGCCCGATGGAGCGTGCAGGGTTCACAGAGGTGCCCGTCACGGTGATACCGACGAGGTGGATCATTGTGAGTGTCAGGCCAATCACCAGTCCGGCCATTGCGGCGTTGCCAGTCTCGGATGTCACCCCAAGGATCACGACCAAGAAGACTGCCGTGGCAATCACTTCGAACAGGAAGGCAGAGATCATAAAGAACTCACCGCCATAATCAGGTCCCCAGCCGTTTTGGCCCAAGCCGTTGGTCGCAATGTCATATCCACCGGCTGAATTGCTCGCGATCAGATAGATAGCGCCGGCTGCAACGATTGCGCCAATTGTCTGGAACACAGCGTAGCCTACGAAATGCGCTGGGGTTATGCGTCCTGCGACCAGCGCACCCATGGAAACTGCGGGGTTCAAATGCGCGCCGGAGATCTGTCCGATGGAATAGGCCATGGCCACCACCGAGATACCGAAGGCAAGGCTAATGCCTGTAATGGAAATGGAATCGGCAATCCCGATGCCGCCGCCAGCCAGCACGGCTGACCCAACCCCGAAAAACACCAGAACAAATGTCCCGATGGCCTCTGCTATATACTTCCTCATGTTTCATCTCCCCTTTGATTTTCAGATGCCACTTTTGCGGCGTCTGAAAACCATTAGGCGAAAGGACCCATATTATTAGGGGCAAAAAGGAACGGCATTCCCCCGACTGGAACTAAAGGACAGCTTGTCATTGGGTTATTAGACTAGTTTTCGTTGATGTCGCGGGTGACGACCCGCGCACCGCTCGACTGGCTCTTGAAGGCGATCTTCAGTGCGATCCATGCCACCAGCGACAGGGCCGCAAAGAGCGCGAGAAGGGCGGAGGTATTGGTGATGGCAGTGAAGGCAACCACACCCGCCATGACCAGCGCACCAAGGGCAAAGCCCAGAAAAATCGACGTGGGCAAGACCAGTTCAATCAGCGCGAGCGCAAGCGCCGCACTCAGCCAAACCCACCAAATGTGCAAAAGGCTGGTCGCGTCCATTATCCGCGCCCTTTCAGTAACTTGAATGCATCGCCGAAGGCTGCGAGCGCTTCTGAGGGGACGATGACAGTATTGCTGCCTTGTCCTTTGCTCATGGTGCCAAAGGCTTCAACCTGCTTGAGCGCAATCTGGTATTGAGCCGCCTCTAACCCGTTCTCGTTAATCGCAAGTGCTACCACTTGGGTCGCATAGGCTTCGGCTTCGGCCAGTACACGGCGCGCCTTGGCTGTCTGCTCGGAGGCATAAAGTTCCGCATCAGCTGCCAGTTCGACCGCACGCTTGGAGCCTTCGGCCTCTGTCACTTGGGCACGGCGCGCACGCTCTGCATTGAGCTGCTGCATCATTGCGGCGCGGGTGGCGGCATCAAGGTTCACATCAAGAATTTCCGCACGGGTCACTTCGATGCCCCAGTTCTCGACCGATTCAACCACATTGTTCTTGATGGTGGAAATCAGAGCGGAGCGATTTGCCTGCACCTCATCGAGGTCCATCATACCAATTTCGGCGCGCACGATGCCTGCAACAGTAGTGGCGATCGCGGAATCAACGTCACGGATACGGTAGACGGTCTTTTCCGGCTCGATGATACGGTAGAAGACTGACGTATCAACCTGCACCAATACGTTGTCGCGGGTAATGGCGTCTTGAGAGGCGGTGGGCAACTGACGCTCCAGAATGGAAATCTGGTGCGCAATCTTGTCAAAGAACGGAACAATCAGATTGATACCAGGTCCAAGGACCGCGCGGAGCCTGCCAAACCGTTCAACCACATGCTGTTCGGATTGGGGAACGATCTTAACCGCCTTCAGCACAACGATAATTAGCACTGCCGCCAACAGTAACCAGCCCAAATTGCTTTGCAGCAGGTTCAAAATCATTTCTTCAGGGCTCAATGCGCTTATCCTTATGTGTGTTATGCTTATAATGTGGGGCGGAAATGCCCCGATTGCAAGACGCGCGGCGGTGGGTTAGGCCGTGACAACAACAGTTTGAGGGCCTCCCATGACCGCAATTACCTACCAGATCGATGCCACCGACGGGCGCGCGCGCACAGGTCAGATCAACACACCACGCGGCGAAATCCGCACACCAGCCTTCATGCCAGTGGGCACCGCTGCCACGGTAAAAGCGATGATGCCTTCGTCTGTTCGTGAAACGGGGGCGGATATTCTGCTGGGAAACACCTATCACCTAATGCTGCGCCCCACAGCAGAGCGGATTGACCGCCTTGGCGGGCTGCACAAGTTTATGAACTGGGACCGCCCGATCCTCACGGATTCCGGCGGGTTTCAGGTGATGAGCCTTGCGTCCTTGCGTAAACTGACGGAACGCGGCGTGACCTTCAAAAGCCACATAGACGGGTCCAAACACGAGATCACGCCAGAACGCTCAATGGAGATTCAAAAGCTGCTCGGCTCGGATATCGTGATGTGCTTTGACGAATGTCCTGCACTGCCTGCGGACCGCAGCCGTATCGCCGAGAGCATGGAGCTGTCGATGCGGTGGGCCAAGCGCTCCAAGGATGCCTTTGGTGACCGTCCGGGTCATGCGCTGTTCGGCATCCAGCAGGGCGGGCTGGAACAAGATTTACGCCAGCAAAGTGCGGAAGCCTTGCAGGAGATCGGGTTTGACGGATACGCCGTGGGCGGTCTGGCTGTGGGTGAGGGGCAGGCGGCGATGTTTGACTGTCTCGATTATGCGCCAGAGCAACTGCCCGAGGACAAGCCGCGCTATCTCATGGGGGTGGGCAAGCCTGATGACATCGTGGGCGCTGTGGCACGCGGGATTGATATGATGGACTGCGTGCTGCCATCGCGTTCTGGCCGCACGGGGCAGGTATTCACGCGCATGGGTGTGCTGAACATCAAAAATGCACGCCACGCCGATGATCCGCGACCCTTGGATGAAAATTGTGGCTGTCCCGCCTGCCAGAACTATTCGCGGGCCTATCTGCACCATGTGTTCCGGTCACAAGAGATGATCAGCTCAATGCTGCTGACGTGGCATAACCTGCGGTACTATCAGGATTTGATGGCGGGCATGCGCGAAGCGATTGCAGCAGGCACGTTCACGCAGTGGCAGTCGGACTTCCATTCAGGCCGTGCGCAGGGTGATATTGACCCGCTGTAAACTTTGGCTGCGCGGTTGGAGTGAACCGCTCAGCTGCGGTGAGCGCGCCATGCTTCTGGCACCGCAATCAGCAGCAGCACAAAAGCAGCAATGACAAACAGCCAACTGCCGACAAATTGATACAATAGTGCGCCGCCGATACCGCCAATGGCAAAGCAGGCAAGGGTCAGGCTGTGTAGCGTGAGCTTTGGCACAGCAACGTCACGTGATGCCTTGCCTGCAACCAAGGCTGCCAGTTCGATCCCGATATCGGTGGCCATTCCCGACACGTGGGTTGTGCGCACCCGTGCCCGCGAAATCATGGTCGTGACGGCATTTTGGAGCCCCATCACAAAACTTAGAATGATGACCAGAAATGTCTCGTGCGTATTGGCCGATGCAGTTGCGAGGGCGGTTCCGACCAGCAACAAGATGACGGCCTCAACCGCGATTGCCAAAGCATAGATAGATCGGATGCGTTTTCGTTCACCGATTTGTATCGCTAGGGCCGCCATGCTCGCCCCGCAGATAAAAGCGACCAAAAGCCCGAGGAACGAAGCCGCGATCAGGAATTCGCCATTTGCGAAGTGATCCGCCGAGGCCGAAATATTGCCTGTCATATTGGCGGTGAATGATCCTGCGATGAGAAACCCCACAGCATTCAGCGCGCCCGCCATTGAGGACAACAGGCCCGCCAGTACCAGATCAATATTCGAGGTCCGATCTTCGCCAACTTTGATGAGCACTTTGGTTACCTGTCGGTTCGTTTCGACGCGCCTTAGACAAACCTGTCCAGCCTGCGCTTGTCCAGAGTGTCTGACACTCATTTGAGCGGATCATGCACCAATTGCCGTTACTGATGCCACAAGAAACCTGATCTGGAATGCGAACATGAGTCTGAGGCTCTGTTGTTGCTCAAGACTAGGACGAATTTCGTGTGGGTGCTTCAGAACATCTGATCTGAACGGTGCGCGATGAAGTGATCAATCAGCCGACGGGTCAGGGCCTTTTGCGGACCAATATCTGGCCAAACTGCGTAAATACCCAATGTGGGTAGAGACCATTCCGGCAAAATCGGTACCAATTGCCCGTCTGCGATTTCGCCCTCTATCACGCTGCGCGGCAGGTGCCAGATCCCAAGCCCGGCCAGCACCGCGGCCTTGGCGGCATTTACGGTGTTCACCTCAATGCGCATGTTTATGGGTGAGAAGCTCACTGTTTGATCGGCCTTCTCCAGCATCATAATGGATGGAATTTGCGTAACGGCGATGAAATCATGCGCCTCAAGGTCCTGCGGGGTCGCAATCGGTGTGTGGGTCGACAAATAGTCCGGCGAGGCGACCAGTAGGCGTTCAAAGTCTGCAATGCGACGGCTCTTTAAGCTGCTGTTGCGCAATGTCCCAAGGCGGATCGCCAGATCAAATCCATTCTTTACCAAGTCGGTGGGGATATCACTGCACTGGAGTGATATAGCGACCATCGGGTGCATCTTTGCAAATCCCCAAAGCGCTTGGTGAAGTTTGCTTTGTTCGCCGAAGGCGGGCATCGCCACATGCAATGCACCGACAGGTTCTTCGTTTCCCGCGTGAATGGCGTCCAATGCTTCCTCACCAGCGGCCACCATGCGGCGGGCAGGATCAAGGGCAATTTGGCCTTCTGGCGTCAACGACATGGACCGTGTCGAGCGGAAAAATAGCGTGACGCCTTGACGCTCTTCCAGTCGTGAAAGGTGGTGGCTGATCACTGATGTAGAAAGTTTCAACCGTCGACCCGCCGCACTCAGACTGCCCGTATCGGCAATCGCGACAAAGACGGCAAGGCTGCGGTAGTCTTCGATCATCTTTCGAATTCCTGTAAAAGTGATTTCACAACAAGGGGGATAATCACAAAGGCGGTTACTGTCTATTTCTGTTTTCAGCACACAGGAGACAGCAATGTTCAGAAGCAACACAAAATTCACAACAGAACGGGCCAGCGGCTACTTGCAGCAACTGTGCAAGCATTTCGCGCACAAGATTGAAGTGCAGTTTGATCCGAGTACTGGCCTAATTAAGTTCCCGTTCGGCCAGTGTGATTTGAATGCTGACCAAGGTGTTCTTGACGTCATCGTCACGGCCGAAACCCAAAGCGACCTTACAAAAGCATGCCGTGTGATCGGCAGCCACCTTGAACGGTTCGCCTTCCGCGAAAATCCAAAAATAGATTGGCAAACTGTCGCCGCGACATAATGCACAATCCCACACTAACCCTCATCAAAAATTGGAGAAGACCATGACACTTAAGACCCTTATCGCATCCGCAGCCCTTGCAACTATGGCTACTGTCGCATTCGCTGACGACAAAGCGTCGGTGACAACATTCTACGATCTCCTCAGCAACCCCGGTTCCCAAGAGCATGTCGCCGCATTCGAGGCCGCGACGGCACAAGACTGGACCAGCATGGGTGACTATTCCGGCAACAACAAAACCCGTGAAGCGTTCCTTGGCCAGGTTGGCGGCTTCGCGCAGCTGATGCCTGATCTGAACTGGGAAATTCAGGACATGCATCAAGACGGCGACACCTTCGTTGTCCGCAGCCGTGCAACGGGCACACCAGTGGCACCGTTTTTTGGCGTCGATGGCCAAGGCCGCAGCTTTGACATCATGACCATCGATATCCACGAGCTGGAAGACGGCGTCATCGCGCGGACGTACCACGTCGAAGACTGGGCAGGCGCGCTGCAACAGCTTTCGGGTAAATAGAAATAGGGGCGGTGGCCCAGAGAAATCTGGGTCAGCCCACAGGAGGACATCATGCACCGTAGAACTTTACTCACAACGTCTCTTGGCGCGGCGCTTGCGCTGATGCTTGGGACCCACGCAGGAGCACAAGACATGGATGAAACAACACAAGCCAGCTTTGACACGGTCATGGCCTTTATGGGTGCCATGGGCAGCGGCGAAATGGAGAAGATGGGCAGCCTGATGGCCGATGATATGGTCTGGCACACCGAAGGCGACACGACATTGCCCTGGATTGGCGAGACCGTCGGCAAAGAGGCCATCTTTGAATTCCTTGGCGTCTTTTCTGCCAACTTCCAGACCACGAAATGGGAGAACACAGACGCGTTCGCCTCTGGTGATACAGTTGCTGTGTTTGGCCGCATGAATGGCATCACGACCCACAGCGGCAAGGAAATCGGCGAATTTACATTCGCGCTCCGTGCCAAAGTGCGTGATGGTCAGGTAGTTTTGTGGAACTGGTTCGAAGACAGCTTTGCGATCAGCCAAGCCTATCATGGTTAAGAATTCTATCAGGCGGGCGTATCATGCGCCCGCCTGCCGTATTGAAGGAGCGCACAATGACAATCGCGATAACAGCCGTATCTGGTCAACTTGGCGGAGCAATCGCCCGCAATCTGATCGAATCCGCAGGTGGTGAAACTATCATTGGGCTTGCCCGCACCCCTGCGAATGCAAAAGGTTTTGGGATTGAAGTCCGTCCTGGGGACTACGGAAAATCAGACCAGTTGCGCGCGTCCTTAGCTGGTGTCGATGCCTTGTTGCTCGTGTCTGGAATGGACGCCCCCGACGCCCGTATTCAGCAGCACCGAAATGTCATTGAGGCCGCCAAGGCCGCAGGTGTGAGGAAGATCGTTTATACCAGCATTCAAGGGGCAGAAGAGGGCACAGCCTTTTCCCCCGTCGTGCAAAGCAACCGCCAGACCGAGGCCGATGTGCGCGACAGCGGGCTTGCCTATGCCATCGGACGGAACGGTATCTATGTCGAGCCGGACATGGAATATATCGACAGCTACAAAGCCAGAGGCGAGATCGCCAACAGCGCCGGTGCGGGCAAATGCGGCTACACAACCCGTTCTGAGTTGGCCCATGCCTACGCTTGCCTTTTGACCAATGATAGCTTCAACGGCCAGACGTTTAACCTATGGGGTACTCCCATCAGTCAAGCCGAGCTTACCAATTACTTGAACGATGCATTCGGCACGTCGCTGACCTATCGCGAAATGACGCCAGAAGAGTACGTCGCGGATCGCACAGCCGAACTGGGCGATTTCATAGGCCCGATCATCGGAGGCATATATGAGGGAATTCGCCTCGGCATATACGACATGCCCAGTGATTTTGAGGCCGTCGCAGGTCGACCGCATCAAAGCTGGAACGATTATTTCGGATCACTTGCTAGTTAGCGGCTAGGGCACGTTAAAAGAGTATGGGGCAAAACTCTGCAAACTAGCATACAAAACCAATCAACCGCCCCCGCAAGCGCAAGCTGGCCTATCTCGACCACTTTGGCAATTTCGTTGCGGCGATGTTCGTTGACGCACCAACGATTGCTGAAAGGGTGAATAAACCCCTTTTAATCCCAGCCATTCATACCGTTTTCGACGTCGCATTCCTCGTACGTCTGCGCGATCCTAAGCTACGCGGTCATTGTTCTCGTATCAAAGCTTGAGCGCCACGTTCGGACGAGCTTTTGTCCAAGAGCCTTAAGGGCTGGCCAAAATTAGTTGATTTTACTCTATCGCTGGTGGATCAAAATGTTTTAAACCACGCGTTATGCGAGCTGTTCCTGCATCCCTTTTTCGTCTATTCGCTACCATTGCATTGATCACTGCGATGGTGGTTTCTGCCTTTGCGCACACAGGCGCACGACCTTCCTTGTCACCTGAACTTACCGCTTATGTTGCGGCTGGTGGCTTGCTCGCGGATATCTGTGGCAGTTCGGAGGAGCAGGACGGCGCACAGGGGCAAAAGTGCGAAGCCTGCCGATTGGTTGGGGCCGCTATCCTGCCGCGTGATTGTCATGGTATTCCGCTGGTTTTAACAGATCAAACCCGCGTTCTATCCTTCGTGGCAAAGCGGTTGCTATACGCGCACCCGATTGATCCTGCACGTCTAACACGCGCGCCGCCCCAAGCCTGATCTCACCAAATTTTTGAGTTCAAATATACCCCCCACCACGTGTGGGGTCCAAAGGCTTGGAGCCATAAAACATGACACCTACAGATATCAACGCGCAGCCCGAGGGCGGCGTCAATAAACTCTACTTTGCAGCATGGCGCTGGCACTTCTACGCCGGACTTTTCGTCATTCCATTCTTGTCAATTCTCGCCATCACAGGTGCATCCATGCTGTGGATCGCATGGCACGACGGGCGGGACGGGGAGCGCACACCCGTTGTCCAACAGGAATTGCTGATGCCCGTTTCAACGCAGGCAGAGGCAGCTCTCGCCGCCATTCCTCAAGGCACGTTAAAGCAATATGTAGCCCCGCGCACATCTGATTTGGCGGCCCTGTTTCGGGTCGATCACGACGGAGATGCCACGATGGTCGCTGTCGATCCCTACACGGCCACAGTGATCGAGACCTTCCCCCGTCGTAGCGGTTGGTACGATTTTTTCGATGGTATTCACAGCGATCTGATGTTGGGTGTAACGGGCGACCGGATGCTGGAGACCGCGGCTTCACTCTCGTTGGTTTTGATTGCGACAGGCCTTTACATGTGGTGGCCGCGTGAGGCGGGATGGCGTACCGCGCTTGTTCCCAGTTTTCGTCGGGGGCGTGCAATGTGGAAGTCCTTGCACGGCGTTGTTGGGATATGGCTATCTTTTTTTCTGGTCTTTTTCCTTATTTCTGGTCTCGCATGGGCGGGAATTTGGGGCGGCAAAATGGTGCAGGCCTGGAGCCAGTTTCCGGCGGAAAAATGGGATAACGTGCCTTTGTCGGATGATATTCATGCCAGCATGAACCATGATCGCCGCGAAGTGCCTTGGGCGCTTGAGCAAACGCGAATGCCTGCTTCTGGCAGCGACGCGGGGATCGCAGGGGTGACCACTGCTGTGACGCTCGATACGGTTGATGCACTGGCGCGCAAGATCGGCTTTGACGCCCGTTATCAACTCAATGTGCCGCAGTCGGAGACAGGTGTTTGGACGCTCAGCCGCGATTCCATGAATACAGATAGTGTCGATCCGATGTCGGATCGTACCGTGCATGTGGATCAACACACAGGCAAAATCTTGGCCGATGTTCGGTTTGAGGATTATTCATTGGCAGGCAAAGCGATGGCAGTCGGGATCGCATTGCACATGGGTACGCTAGGGTTTTGGAGCGTGATCGCAAATACTATTGTTTGCCTGTCCGTCCTGTTTTTATGCGCCAGCTCAATTGTGTTGTGGTGGAAGCGGCGCCCCGCGAGTGCCCATCGCTTGTCGGCTCCGCCAATGCCCAAAGAGCTGCCGTTGTGGCAGGGGGCAGTCTTGGTGGGACTGGGTATCTCTATGGCATTTCCAATGGCTGGTCTGGCACTGTTGACGGTTCTTACTTTTGATTTGCTGATTTTGTCACGGTTGCCAACCTTGCGCCGTCGATTGACTTGAAAAGCCGCGCACCGCTCAGCCGGGGGCGGTGCGCGACGTTCTCCCGCTTTTACTCGGCCTCGTAAGCGTTCATCGTGAGTAATTCATACTCAGCCACCAGTTCATCATCCTGATTGGTCACGGTCACATGCCAGCGGACCTGACCATACTCTTCCGTACGGGGGGTCTTTTTCTTGACTGTAAGGCGCACTTTGATTTCCTCGTCGGGGGAGACGGGTTTCATGAAGCTTAGGTTACCAAGGCCTGTGTTCGCCAGAACCGGACCGGGGTCAGGTTGCACGAAAAGGCCCGCAGCAAAACTCAACAGAAGGTAGCCATGCGCCACACGTCCCGGAAAGAAAGGGTTGGCCTCGGCTGCTTCTTCGTCCATGTGGCCATAGAATGTATCGCCAGTGAAATGCGCAAAGGTTTCAATGTCTTGCAGGGTGACCTTGCGGGAGGGGGTATAAAGGGTCTCACCCAACTGTAGCTCGTGATAGGTGCGGGTGAAGGGATGTGGACCGCCCGTGTGCTCGGTGGCACCGGGAACCCACTGCTCTCCAATCGCGGTGAGTATATCCGGGCTACCTTGGATCGCCGTGCGCTGCATGTAATGCATCACGCCGCGTATCCCGCCAAGTTCCTCGCCACCACCTGCACGTCCGGGACCGCCATGGACCATATGCGGCATGGGCGCGCCGTGGCCCGTGGATTCCGCCATTGAGTCCGCGTTGTTAAAGTAGAGACGGCCATGCCACGCAGCCGCACCCATCACCATCTGACGCGCCAACGCGCCGTCGCGGGTGATGACAGAAGCGACAAGCGAGCCTTGGCCTCGGTTGAGCAGCTCAATTGCGTGATCGGCATCGCGGTAGGGCATAACGGTGCTAACGGGCCCGAATGCTTCGGTGTCGTGCAAGCGCTGTGCCGCGTCAGGATCGGCGCAATGAAACAGCATCGGCGTGAGGAACGCACCTTTTTCACGGTCGGCACCGTGGACTTCAAAATTGTCAGGATCGCCAAACACGCGCTCGGCCTCTGTTCCGAGGATCTTCGCTTTCTCGATCACATCGTCGCGTTGCGAGCGGCTTACCAGCGCACCCATACGGGTGGCAGGATCGCGGGGATCACCGATGGTGGTTTTGGCCAACCGTGCAGAGAGCGCTTCAATCACCGCCTCGACATGCGTAGCGGGGGCCATGATGCGGCGAATTGCGGTGCATTTTTGGCCCGCCTTAGTTGTCATCTCACGGTGGGCTTCTTTGATGAACAGATCAAACTCTGCCGTGCCGGGGGTGGCATCTGCACCAAGGACAGACGCATTCAGGCTGTCCTGCTCGGCCACAAACTTGACTGAATTCTCCAACAAATGCGGGTTGGAGCGGAGCATGAGCGCGGTCTGCGCAGAGCCGGTAAAGCTGATCACATCCTGCGCGTCCGTGTGCACAAGCAGATCGCCGACACCGCCAGAGATAAGTTGAAGTGACCCTTCAGGCAAGATGCCACTTTCGAGCATCAGTTTTACGCACAGGTGCGTGACATAGCACGACGCAGTCGCGGGTTTCACGATCGACGGTACACCCGCAAGGAAAGTTGGTGCGAATTTCTCCAACATGCCCCAAACAGGAAAGTTATAGGCGTTGATATGGATGCCAACTCCTTGCATTGGCACGCAAACGTGCTGACCCATGAAGGTTCCTGTGCGGCCCAGTTGTTCCAGCTCACCATCAAGGTAAATCTGGGCGTCGGGCATTTCGCGGCGGCCTTTGGCGGCGAAGACGAACATCGTGCCAATACCGCCGTCGATGTCGAACGCATGGTCGGACTGCGTGGCGCCTGTCTCGAACGACAGATCATACAGCTTTTGTTTATGCTCGGTGAGGTGCATCGCCAGCGCCTTAAGCATGCGGGCACGGTCATGGAACGTCAGCTTGCGTAGGGCAGGGCCGCCCACGTTGCGGGCATAGGCGTGCATGCCCGCCACATCGAGGCTGCTGTTGCCTGCCTGCGCGATGATGTCGCCAGTAATGGCAGAGGCTATAGCGCGCGCGCCGCTGTCAGGGGCGACCCACTGGCCCGCCGCAAAAGAGGAAATCATCATCATGGCAGTATCCTTACTGGTCGTAGTCAAAGCGGACGGTGTCAGTGAGCGGGTAACATTGGCAGGTCAGCACAAAACCGTCTGCAACTTCGTTATCCTCAAGCGCGTGGTTGGTCAGCATCTCGACCTCGCCCTCGGTCACTTTAGCGCGACAGGTGGAGCAAACGCCCGCTTTGCAGGCAAAGGGCGCGTCCATTGAATTTTCGAGAGCAGCCTCAAGCAAGCTCATGTCGCGGGGCATTTTGAAGCTGCGTGTGGCCCCGTCCATCGTCACGGTGGCTTCGGTCATGGCACCTGATTGCGCGGCATTCGCAGCAATCGCCTGCTTCTTCGCACGGCCAGGTTGGGAAGAGCCGAAAAGCTCGAACTTGATCTGGTCGTCGCTCAGGCCGTGGGCGCGTAACGACGCGGCAATGCCCAGCATCATCGGCTCTGGCCCGCAAATAAAGGCCGTGTCGACTGAAGCTATATCAATCCAGCGGCTGAACAGCTGCGCGCATTTCTCTTCGTCCACGCGGCCTGTGAACAGGTCAATATCCTGTGCATCGGCTTCCAGTACATGGATCACATTCACGCGGCCCATATAGGTGTTCTTGAGGTCTTCCAGCTCGGCGCGGAACATGATCGTGCTGACGGCGCGGTTGGCGTAGACGAGGGTAAAGCGGGAGTGCGGTTCGCGCGTGAGGATCGTGCGCAAAATCGAGAGAACGGGTGTAACGCCTGAACCACCAGCGAAGCCCAGATAGTGCCGTTGCGCTTCTGCGTCGAGGTCGGTGTGGAACTTGCCCATGGGCGCCATCGCTTCGAGCGTATCGCCGACTTTGACGTTGTCATTGGCCCAAGTGGAGAAGGCACCGCCCTCGACCCGCTTGATCCCCACCTGCAAGATGCCGTCATCCAGCCCCGCACAGATGGAATAGCTGCGGCGCAACTCCTCGCCATCAAATTCACGGCGGAAAGTCAGATATTGCCCTTGAATGAACTCGAAATCCGCGCCTTCGGGCACGGCAAAGCTCAGCACGACAGCGTCGCGGATGGTTTTATGAACGTCAGTGACGGTGAGCGGATGGAAGCGGGCCATGAGTTACCTCAGATACATTTAAAATAGTCGAAAGGCTCTAGGCAGCTTAGACAGCGCCAATGGGCCTTACAGGGAGTTGAACCGAACTGGCTCACTTTTTGGACGTCCGTTGATTGGCAGCGCGGACATTTGGACGGACCACCCGCTGGTGAGGGCGGGGCGATGCCGTAATCCTCCAGCTTGGCCGCGCCTTTGGCTGAGAGCCAGTCGGTGGTCCAAGGCGGGGAGAGTTGCGTTTTGAGGCGGATGTTATCAAGGCCGCGGTCGCGCAGGGCGGTCTCCACGTCCAGATTGATAATGCTGGTCGCGGGACAGCCCGAATAGGTGGGGGTAATAGACACAACCAACGTGTCACCATCCCATTCAACGTCACGGATGATGCCAAGATCGACCACCGAAATCACAGGGATCTCGGGGTCTGGCACGTCGTCCAGCCAGCTCCAGATTGTCGCCGTGTCAGGCTTCACCAGCTTGCGTCCGGATAGGCGCGTTGCAACCACTGCATCTGGCTGAGCAGGTGGCCCAAATGCTCGGTGTGCTGCTTGCCCGTACGCCCGCCTTTGTGTGCGAACATGTCCTCCGGGATGGTTAGTGTCGCCTCAGACAGGGTCGCCTGTACCCGCGCCGTCCACGCATCGCGCAAGGTTGCCAGATCAGGTGTAATGCCTTGCGCTGCCATCTCTGAATCCGTTTCATCGCCGTGGAACATCTCGCCTGTGTAGGGCCACAGCAGATCAAGCGCGTTTTGCATCTTGGCGTGGCTCTCTGGCGTGCCATCGCCCAAGGCGACAACCGTCTCGGCGGAGCGGTCGAGGTGATAGGTTGCTTCCTTGACGGCCTTCGCTGCAATCTCGGCCACACGCGGATCGGTGGAAGCCGCAAGTGCGCTTAGCAAGGCGTGGTGGTAGGCATCAAACAGGAACTGGCGCATCATCGTGTGGCCAAAATCCAGATTTGGACGCTCTACCATCAGAATATTGCGGAAATCCCAAACGTCGCGCAAAAAGGCCAGATCATCGGCGCTGCGGCCTTCGCCTTCAACCTCAGCGGCGTAGCCGAGCCACATTTGCGTTTGGCCGATCAGGTCCAACGCCGTGTTGGCCAGCGCGATATCCTCTTCGAGAACAGGAGCTTTGCCGCACCATTCAGAGACGCGGTGCCCAAGGATCAGTGTATTATCCCCCAGCCGCAGGAGGGTTTGAAACAATGCCGTGCTCATTACATGTGGCCCACTTCGTCTGGCACATCAAAGAAGGTCGGATGGCGGTAGACCTTGTCGTTGCTTGGATCATACAGCGCCTCTTTGTCACTGGGGGCGCTGGCATGGATCGCTTCGGCTTCAACGACCCAGATGCTCACGCCTTCATTGCGGCGCGTGTAAACGTCGCGGGCATTTTTGATCGCCATTTCGGAATCAGGCGCGTGCAAGGAGCCTACGTGGCGGTGGCTCAGCCCGTGCTGACCGCGAATGAAAACCTCGAAGAGGGGCCATTCGCCTGTGCGTTTCGGTGCTGTCTTTTTCGTTGTCTCTGGAGAACTCATCATCCGGTCCTTTTCAAAATTTTGTCAGCCATCGAGGGTGACACCCGCAGCAGTCAGATTGGCGTACATCGCGTCCACGTCATCGGTGTAAATGTAAGCTGACCACCGCCCGTCCGCAGTGTGCACCTCATCGGCAAGCTGGAGCAACAAGGTCACGCCACCGCGCTGGATGTTGGCAACGCCGGGGGGATCACCCCAGACGCCCAACGTGGCAAATCCCAGCAGGGTATAGAACGCCACGCTCCGCTCCAGATCAGAGACCTGAATGACGGTCATGGCGCGCAGCGTTTGCATTACTCCGCCGCCAGCTTTGCAGCGCGTTTCTTGGCCGCGTGAGCCAGCATGCCGTCACGGACCCATGCACCATCTTCCCACGCTTTTTTGCGTGTTTGCAGGCGCTCTTGGTTGCACGGGCCATTGCCGCGCAGCACGTCAAAGAACTCGTCCCAGTCTGGTTCGGCGAAATCATAGCCGCCTTTTTCCTCGTTCCATTTTAGGGTTTCGTCGGGGATCGTCAGGCCGAGGTATTCAGCTTGTGGCGCCGTCTGATCCACGAACTTTTGACGCAACTCATCGTTGGAGTTCATCTTGATCTTCCACGCCATGGATTGCTCGGAGTGAACCGAGTTTTCGTCCGACGGGCCGAACATCATCAGGGATGGGAACCACATACGGTTGAGGGCGTCTTGGGCCATCTTCTTTTGTGCTGCCGTGCCGTTACACATCTTCATCATGATGTCGAAGCCTTGGCGCTGATGGAACGATTCCTCTTTACAAATACGCACCATGGCACGGGCATAGGGGCCGTATGATGTGCGTTGCAGTGGCACTTGGTTCATGATCGCCGCACCGTCTACCAGCCAGCCCACAGCGCCCATGTCGGCCCATGTGAGGGTAGGGTAGTTGAAGATGGACGAGTATTTCATCCGCCCTTCATGCAGCGCCTCGAACATCTCGTCGCGTGTGATGCCAAGGGTTTCAGCGGCGCAGTAGAGGTACAGGCCATGGCCTGCCTCATCTTGTACTTTCGCCAGCAGGATTGCTTTGCGCTCCAGTGTGGGCGCGCGGGTGATCCAGTTGCCCTCGGGCAGCTGGCCCACGATTTCCGAGTGCGCATGCTGACCAATCTGCCGGATAAGGTTCTTGCGATAGCCCTCAGGCATCCAGTCCTTTGGCTCTATCTTGCCGCCCGCGTTGATGCGTTCCTGAAAGGCGCGCTCGTTCGGTTCCATCTCGTCCAGCGTTTTCACGCCTTGGCCGGTAGATTTGATCATCTGTGCATACATGGTTCAGACCCTTTCAAGAATGAGTGCAACCCCTTGGCCCACGCCCACACACATGGTGCAAAGTGCATAGCGGCCTTGGGTACGTTGCAGTTGGTAGGCGGCAGTCAGGACAAGCCGTGCGCCTGACATGCCCAGCGGGTGACCAATCGCGATGGCACCGCCGTTGGCGTTCACGTGGGGGGCATCATCTGCCACACCAAGGGCACGCAAGGTCGCGATACCTTGGGAGGCGAATGCCTCGTTCAACTCGATCACATCCATCTGGTCGATGGTCAGACCAGCGCGGGCAAGCACCTTTTGCGCCGCTGGAATAGGACCGATACCCATAACGCGAGGGGCGACGCCAGCTGCGCACATCGCAACAACCCGCGCCATCGGTTTGAGGCCATGCTCGCTCGCCGCGGCTTCTGACGCGATGAGCATGGCAGCGGCACCATCGTTCACGCCCGAAGCATTCCCTGCGGTTACAGTCTTGTCCGCGCCATTGATCCCGCGCAGTTTGGCCAATGCTGCCTCATCGGTTTGGGGGCGGGGGTGCTCGTCTTTGTCTACGACCTTTGGATCACCTTTGCGCTGCGGGATCGTTACAGGCACGATTTCTTCCGCAAACACACCTGCCGCATCCGCAGCGGCCCAGCGTTGTTGGGAGCGCAGAGCAAAAGCATCCTGATCCGCACGGTTTACACCATGATTGTCCGCAACATTATCAGCGGTTTCCGGCATGGAATCGACGCCGTACATCTCTTTCATCTTCTTGTTCACAAAGCGCCAGCCGATGGTCGTATCATAGACAGCATTTGCGCGGCCGAACGCGGTCTCGGCCTTTGGCATGACAAAGGGTGCGCGGCTCATGCTTTCGACACCGCCTGCAATGGCGAGGTCCATATCACCTGCACGGATCGCGCGGGCGGCTGCGCCCACGGCATCGAGGCCGGAGGCGCAAAGGCGGTTTACAGTCATGCCCGGTACATCCACAGGTAGGCCCGCCAAAAGGGCAGCCATACGCGCCACGTTGCGGTTATCTTCGCCCGCTTGGTTCGCGCAGCCCATGACCACATCATCAATTCGTGCCCAGTCGACGCCCGCATTCCGCGCCATAAGTGCCGCGATAGGAGCCGCCGCCAAATCGTCTGCCCGCACGGATGACAG
>JBALTK010000038.1:0-23923 GCA_036964385.1 Sulfitobacter sp.
ATCTGCGGATGGGCGACTGGATGGCTCCATTTGGCCTCCAAGCCTTGAGTAAGCAGCTTGAGTACAGCCTTCCTGTGATCATGGGCAACGCGGTCACGCGGCTGATGTCGCCCTATGACTATGGCGCGCTTTACAGCAATCCGCTCAAGGATATTGTCGAAAAGTTCAACTATGACAGGGTTTGCGACCATCACGCGCCGCTTTTTTATGTGGGCGCTACCCGTGTGCGGAACGGTAAGATCAGGATTTTCGAGGGCGACGAGATTGGCCCCGATGCGCTGATGGCTTCTGCATGCCTGCCTACGGTGTTCAAGGCGATTGAGATGTTCGACAAGACAACAGGGCGGGACGAGGCATTCTGGGACGGTGGTTTTACCGGAAACCCGGCGCTGTTCCCGTTGTTCAACCCAAAGCTGCCTGCGGATATCGTGATCATCAACATCAACCCGCTTGAGCGGGACGAGATCCCCACGAAGCCTGCGGAAATCCAGAACCGCATCAACGAGATCAGCTTTAACTCAAGCTTATTGCGTGAACTGCGGGCGATTGATTTTGTCCAGCGACTGATCGAGGAAGGGACCGTGACATCACACGAGATGCACCGTGTACGTATTCACATGATTTCAGATGATGTTCTTATGGCAAAGCTGTCGGCGACAACTAAAATGGTCGCAAACCCTCATGTGATCAGCCAATTGAAGGATGCAGGTACTGCAGCCGCGGAGGAATTTCTGCGCGGTGACGTTGATAATATTGGCAAAAAGAGCAGTGTCGATCTGCGTGCGATGTTCTCTTAATCGCGGGCGTTCAAGTCCGCGATGGGCGTCTCACCATTTTCGAGTGCTTTTGAATTCGGATAAACAAGGCCCGCCGAAATAACCAGCTTAGCTGAATCCTCGACTGTCATATCAAGCTCGATCACGTCGCGTTTAGGCACAAACAACAAGAACCCCGAAGTCGGGTTCGGCGTGGTCGGCAGGAACACAGACATTATGTCGCCACCTGTGTTCGTTTTTTCTGTGATCTCGCCCTTTGCCTCAGTCGAGATAAACCCGATGGCCCAAATGCCTTTGCGCGGATATTCGATCAAACACGCAGTTTCAAAGCTCCGCTCGTTCTGGGCAAAGATCGTTTCAGAAATCTGTTTGATCCCTGAGTAGATCGAGCGAACAACAGGCGTACGCTCAACAAGGCTCTCTGCGAAGCGAATGAAAGAGCGCCCGATAATCCCCTTGGCAAGCCAGCCGATGAAGACGGTGAAGATCAAGAAGATGATCACACCGATGCCGCGTACGTTTATCTGGACCAGTGGGTCGAGCCCCAGAAGGTCTTGGATCAAGCGGTCAGGGTGATAATTGAAGGGGACCAATGGCAGCACAAGCCCGTCAATCCAGCCTACGACACTCCAGATCAGCCAGATGGTAAGACCAACCGGCGCGATCACGACAAGCCCCGTTAGAAAGTTGCCGCGAAAACGACCCAAAAGCCCGCGTTTGGGTGGCACTATTGGATCGGGGTCAAAAGGGGTGTTCATCTCGGGGGCTGCATCCGTTTTAAGCTATTCGTAACCTATAGCTAAGGGCTGCCAAGGCCACTCACAATGGCTTGGCAGCGCCTAATCTATGCATTCGTGCGCAATTCGAGGGCTATCTTTGCCGCAAGACGTGCATTGTTGCGCACAAGTGCGATATTGGCGACCAATGAGCGCCCCTCGGTCAACTCGAATATCCGCTGGAGCAGGTAAGGGGTAACACCCTTACCGCTGATGCCTGCACGGTCAGCGTCAGCTTGGGCCGTGGCGATGATCGGCGCAAGCTCGGCTGCGGGGATTTCGGCATCTTTTGGGATCGGGTTGGCAACAAGCTGCCCTCCGGGCAAGCCTAGGGCTGCACGCATCTGGTGTGCAGCAGCGATATGGGCGGGATCATCCATGCGCAAAGGTGCTTTAAGCTTGGAGCCGCTCGACCAGAAAGCTGGAAACGCGTCTTGGCCATAGGCAATCACTGGCACACCTTGGGTTTCCAGCACTTCGAGAGTTTTCGCCACATCCAGAATAGCCTTTGCGCCTGCTGCTACGACTGTCACGGGCGTCTGCGCCAACTCCATCAGGTCGGCTGAGATATCAAAGCTGTCTTCGGCCCCCTTGTGAACGCCGCCAATACCACCCGTAGCAAAGACATGAATACCAGCCAGCCGCGCAGCAATCATTGTCGCCGCGACCGTAGTTGCACCCGTGCCACCCGTAGCAAGACAAGCCGCCATATCGGCGCGGCTCAGCTTTGCCACGTTCTTGGATTGGGCCAGTTTGCTCAACTGAGAGTCCTCAAGACCGATGTGAAGGGTGCCATCCATCACCGCAATCGTCGCGGGCACGGCACCTGCGGCGCGAATATCGTCCTCCACTTGCCGCGCCACTTCGATATTTTGCGGATAGGGCATGCCGTGCGTGATGATCGTGCTCTCAAGAGCGACAATCGCGGCACCTTGGGCGCGGGCGGTTTCGACTTCGGCGGAATAGGCGATAGGGATCATATTTTTGTTTCTCCGGCGACATAAAGGGCCGCTGCATTCAAAGCTTCGTAAAGGGCAGGGTCAGGGGCAAGACCGGACAGTTCGGCTGCAATATGCGCAGCCATAAAAGTGTCACCAGCCCCCGTGACACGGGTGACCGATACCGGTGGCGGCGTTTGCGTGAATATCTCGCCTCGTGCGGCAACTGTGGCTGGATTTCCACCATCGGTCACAACGGCCCGAACAGCTCCGCGTTCCAGCAATGTTGCCGCAGCAACAACGGAGCTTTCAAACCGACTTTGGCAAAGCAGTCCAGCTTCTTCAAGGTTCACATAAAGTGTACCGCGTCCCGCTTGAACAAAAGGGCTCAATCTCAATGCCTTACCGGGCGAAGCTGGTGCGACACGTAAATCCGCCTTTGCGAGCAGCGGACTGCGGGCCATTTGCGACAGCAGATCAATAGTAAGATTGCCGTCGAGCGCTACGGCACCCGCGTAAGGTTCCGTCAATGTCTCAAGCGGCCGCAGGATTTTCTCGCCAGCAGCTTCCAATGAATGCGCGTCAGCAATCGCAGCGATAAGGCCGTTTGTCCCTTCAATCGCCATATACTGATCGGTTGGCAAATCTTCGGAGCGGTAGATGAGGTCGGTGCCAAGGCCGCGCGCATGGCACGCAGCAATCAGCGCATCTCCTTCGGGATCGCGGCCGACAGCACTCAGCAATTTTGGCGCTAGGCCAAAGCGGCGCAGCGCCATCGCAATGTTCATCGCCACACCACCCGGCAACCGAGTGATGCGGCCCGGCATGTCCGCGCCCAGATGCATGGGACCGTCGCAGCGGCCAATGACATCCCAAAGGACCGAACCGATGCACAAAATTTCTGTATTATCTTTCATACGCTGGTTTTGACCTGACAGCGTCAGACGTGCAAGCCGATAGAGGCCTAGTGGGCAGGAACCGCGAATGTGATGGACGCCCAGAGTGTCTCCCATACGGGACCAGCTTCAACCGTAGTTGCCCCTTCAAGAGGGCGCAAGACAACTGCGTCGAGCAGATAGTCCATGCCAGCCTCCAACGGGATCGCAGCGCGGCCCATATCATCGGTGCGGGTTATCGCTACGGTCACCACGTCTTCTGCGGTGCGCGCGTAGATCTCGATCTGTGCATCGGCGCGGGGCGCACCGTTGTAAAGGAGTGCAATGTCCATCGTTCCGTCAAAGTCAGGCGCATATGGGTTTTCCAATGCCACGAACTCTGTCACCAACCCCAATTCGCGGTCTGAACCAGCGCCATCACCAACGGCAACAAGGGATTTGGAATGGCGGGTGTAGACTTCCTTGAAACCCTCCTTGGCCCATCCACGTGCAGTGTGGACAGCCTCGGCATCTTTGAAATCCTTGTGCTCGACAAATTTCATGAACTTAGGCCATTCGCGGTATGTTACCGTCGAGGGGGCAGCCTCATGGGCGAGGATCATCAACCCGTTTTGCGCAGGTGCTGGAAGCTGGATCGCGGGGCGATCGCCCATGCGGCCCGTGATTGGCGCTGTCTTATCGCCCATGATCACGTCGAAACGGGTATTCCTGTCGGCAAAAAACGACTGCCGCGTACCCTCGAACAATTGACCGTTGCGCAGGTCTGCGGTGAAGGGTACGTCACTTTCCACTTGAAACTCCGGCGGTTCGATCCAGAATTCATGGGCAGAAGCAATCGGTGCGACCAGCAGGGCGCAAGCGAACGGAACAACATAGGTAATTTTCATGAAACGGTTTTCCCTCTTACTCCTGTCTAAGCTGGCACTGGTGCTCACGTTGTCAAGCAGTCCCGTTCACGCGCACGAAATTGTGCCAACAATTGCGGACCTAACGGTGAGCGAAGGACGCGCCGAATTGAACCTGCGGATCAACCTTGAAGCATTCCTTGCGGGGGTCGATCTTGACACGGTTGAAGACACAAATGATGCGCCCGAAGCTCAGGACTATGACAGTTTGCGTGCCTTGTCAGAAGAGGCGCTTGGCGCGCGTGCGCCAGAGCTTCTGAATAGCTGGAACGCATTACCAGTCGTGAGTGTGGACGGCGTGCCAGTCGCCCTTGAGAGTGTCAGTATAACTGTGCCCGACGGTGTAGATATCGAACTGCCACGGATCGCTGAATGGTCGCTGGCAGGGGATATGCCCGCGGGTGAAAACGTCACGGTGTCATGGCCCGACGGTGGCGGTGATCTGGTGCTGCGGCAGCAAGGGGTAGAGGCACCTTTTACAGGACTTGTTTCAGGCGGCGATAGCAGTCCTGCAATCGCACTCGGTGGTGGCGATCAGGCGACTGCATGGGGGACGTTCGGGGGGTACATTCCTGTAGGGTTTGATCACATCCTTCCACAGGGTTTGGACCATATTCTGTTTGTCCTAGGACTATTCTTACTCTCCACCCATCTGCGTCCGCTGATTTGGCAGGTGACGGCGTTTACACTCGCGCATACGGTCACGCTGGCACTTGGCGCGTTGGGCTTGGTGACAGTGCCTGGTAGCATCGTGGAGCCGCTCATTGCTGCGTCTATCGTCTATGTCGCTGTAGAGAACATCTTTGCCAGAGGGCTGACCAAATGGCGTCCCGCGGTGATCTTTGGCTTTGGCCTGCTGCACGGCCTTGGATTTGCATCTGTGTTGGGGGAGTTCGGCCTGCCAGAAGATCAGTTCATTCCTGCGCTTATCGGCTTTAACGTCGGTGTCGAAGTCGGGCAGCTCACTGTAATTGCTCTGGCTTTCTGCCTGATCTGGCTGGGCGTGCTTGCTGCACGCCGTGCCGAGCTGACGGGCGTCGAGGAAATGGTGACAGAATATCCCGTAATGTTCCGTGCGGCATCCGTCACCGGATCGCTGGCTATCGCACTGATCGGGATCTATTGGGTTATTGAACGGACGCTTTTATAAATAGGAATGCGGTAGGGTTACCCTATCGCAGACCAAAGCGCGGTCAGGGCGGCAATCGGATCGTCCTGACCCCAAATCTCGTCCCCGATGCCAAAGAAATCGGTCATCGGCGCGAGTTTAGCAATCATCGCAGCGTCAAGCTGACCTTCGGCCACACAGGGCACTTCGATCACTTCGGACCACCACTGGAACATCTCTGCTTCGGCGATTTCGCCATCATAAAGTGCCGTTGCCTGAACCGGACCGAATGCCACGTAATCTGCTCCGGCTTCACCCGCACTCATCCCGTCATGGCGCGAGCCTGCGCAGTAACTGCCGACAATTGCATCAGGTCCAAGCGTTTTGCGCGCATGACGCACCGAGCGTGCTGCGTCTGACAAATGCACTCCGTCAAGGCCTAGGCGCTCTGCCAGTAATGTATGATCGGCAATCACCAGCGCCACTTCGCGGGCATCTGTTACGACGCGCAATGTATCAGCGGCACGCGACAATACATCTTCATCCTTGCTCGAAAGGGCAAGGCGAACACAAGCGGCGGGATGTACGTCCAAAACCCGCGCCAGCGTATCGGCATAGGTTAACAGATCCAACTCGGACGGCGTGATGAGGTAAAGCTGCGGCTGCTCGGGTGCGTTTGACATGATGTGGTCCTTCTCTGCGTGGCTCTGTCCCTAGCTTAATCTTACGGCGGATGGAAACTCTATTCCACAGGTCCGCATCATATTGGCAAGGGTCAGGGCCTAGGGTAACAGGACAGTATGACAGTAGAACACCCAACCGCCCCGAGCTTTATCCTTGTACGTCCGCAAATGGGCGAGAATATCGGCGCCGCCGCGCGAGCAATGCTGAATTTCGGCCTTGATCACATGCGGGTTGTGGCACCGCGTGATGGCTGGCCTAATCCAGCGGCAGTTGCGATGGCTTCGGGGGCAGGACGGGTCCTTGACAATGCGCGGCTCTCACCTGATTTGCCTGATGCGCTTGCCGATTGCAGCTTTGTCTTTGCGACCACCGCGCGGGATCGCGATATGAGCAAACCAGTCTATACGCCCGAGGCCGCGATGCAGCTTGCTGCACAAAAGATCGCAAACGGGGAGCGTGTGGCCGTTTTGTTCGGACCAGAACGGGCAGGGTTGGAAAACGATGACATCTCCCGTGCCAATGCGATCGTCTCGGTGCCGGTAAACCCTGAGTTTGCTTCGCTCAACCTCGCGCAATGTGTGTTGTTAATGGGCTATGAGTGGATGCGGCAACAAAGCGATCAAGCGCCTGTGACCGAAATTCTCGCGGGAACCGATTGGGCCGATAACTCGGAAATTGAACATCTGGCGAAACACTACGAAGAGCGGATGGAAGATGCGGGGTTCTTCTACCCGGAGCACAAAGCCGCTTCGATGAAGACGAATCTACGCAATATGTGGAGCCGCCTGCCGCTGACCCGCGCTGATGTGCAAATCCTGCATGGCACCTTGCGGCAGATGGTCCGCTGGAAGGAACGCGGCTAGACGCTGGGGCGTCAACGCACTACGTCTCGTACTGCAAAATACGACGGAGAATATCATGGCCACGAAACGTAAATTGTTTGAAGATGTCAGCGCAGATACGGCAAAGCCTGTTGCGACGACGGGTGTGATCGACGCTGGACGCGGCGGGGCGCGGGGCGCAATCCGTATCTGGCTTATGATATTGTTTGCGCTGGTATTTCTGATGATCCTCGTTGGCGGTGCCACGCGCCTGACCGACAGTGGATTAAGCATCACGGAATGGCGCCCTCTAACGGGGGCATTGCCGCCGATGAATGCGGCCGATTGGGCCTCCGAATTTGCCAAGTACCAAGAGATTGACGAATTCAGACTGCAAAACAGCTGGATGGCCCTTGCTGATTTCAAATTGATTTACTGGTGGGAATGGGGCCACCGCCAACTTGGTCGCGTGATTGGTTTGGTCTGGGCGATCGGTTTTTTCTGGTTCCTGCTGCGCCGTCAAATCCCGACTGGCTACACGCCGCGTTTGCTGCTGTTGGGCGCTTTGGGCGGCCTTCAAGGCGCTATCGGGTGGTGGATGGTATCCTCTGGCGTGACTGTGGGCGAAGCCACAACCGATGTGCATTCCGCCCGTCTTGCCACCCATCTGGGGCTGGCATTTATCATCATGGGCTTCATCACTTGGTATACGTTGAGCCTTGGCCGCCCCGAGCGTGATTTGATGCAGGCGCGACGTGCAAAAGAGGGCAAGCTCTATGGGCTCAGCACGGGATTGCTGCATTTCACCTTCCTTCAAATCATCATAGGCGCATTGGTTGCAGGCATCGATGCGGGCCGCACGTACACCGATTGGCCACTCATGGCGGGCCAGTTCTTCCCGCCCCAAGCTTTTGTGCTTGAGCCCTTTCTGATCAACTTTATCGAGAACCCTGGTCTGGTGCAGTTCATTCACCGCATGACGGGGTACGCGCTGTTTGCCTTTGCCATCGTTGTTTGGCTGCGGGGCCGCAAATCCGCACATCAAAAGACGCAGACCGCCTTCAACTTCGCGTTTATTGCGATCACCGCACAGGTCCTTCTGGGGATCACCACCGTCATGGTGGCTGCGATTGTGCCAGTAGCACTTGCACACCAAGGCTTGGCTGTTTTGTGCTTTGTCCTGATTTTGCGCGCGCGCCACCTTTCCCTTTACCCAATTGCGACTTCGCTCAGAGGAGCCACCACATGACCGCCTATGATGACCTGATGGAATTCACCCGTGACACACAAGCGTTGGGGCAGGTGGCAGGACGGCTCGGTTGGGATCAGGAGACGATGATGCCGCGTGGTGCGGCTCCGCAACGGGCCGAGGAAATGGCCGCTATGGAAACTGTGCTGCATGCGCGGCGTATTGACCCCCGTGTGGGTGACTGGCTGGCTGCGATTGATGACAAGACGCTTGATCAAGCGGGCCAAGCCAACATGCGCCACATCCGCCGCAGCTTCGAACGGACCAACAAGGTGCCAGCGGCCCTTGCGACACGGATCGCCAAGCTGACGTCAGCCTCCCAAGGGATTTGGGCAGAAGCGCGGGCAGCGGATGACTTCAAAGCGTTTGCTCCGACATTGGCTGAAGTGATCATGCTCAAGCGCGAAGAGGGCCAAGCTTTGGCTGCTGGTGGCGATGTCTATGACGCCATGCTCGCCGATTACGAACCTGGTACAACCGGTGCCGATCTGGAAGCGATGTTCGGCTCCATGCGTCCCGTTCTGTCGGAATTGCGCGCGGCGATCCGCGAGGCAAAGCCTGTTGCGCCACTTACGGGTGATTTCGACGAAGGGGCGCAGATGAAGCTTACGCGCCAGCTCGCCAAGACATTCGGGTATGACATGACACGAGGCCGCGTGGACAAGGCCGTGCATCCGTTTTCAAGTGGATCAGGGCACGACGTGCGGATCACCACACGGACCAACATCAAAGATCCGTTCAACTGTTTTTATTCCACCATCCACGAAGTTGGCCATGCCGCTTATGAGCAGAACATCCACACCGACCATCTGCTGACGCCGTTGGGCAATGGCGTTAGTATGGGCGTGCATGAAAGCCAGAGCCGCATCTATGAAAACCAGATCGGTCGTAGCCGCGCCTTTACCGGATGGCTGTTTGGCCAGATGAAAGATGCCTTTGGTGATTTCGGCGTGAAAGATGAAGAGACATTCTATGCCACTGTTAACCGCGTCGGCGACGGTTTTATCCGCACCGAAGCGGATGAACTGCAATACAACCTGCATGTTCTGCTGCGCTTTGATCTAGAGCGGGCATTGATGGCAGGTGATCTGCAAGTGAGCGAGCTTGAGACTGCGTGGAATGACCGCTTCGAGGCTGATTTTGGTTATGCTGTCGATAAGTCGTCGAATGGTGTGTTGCAGGACGTCCATTGGCCTGTCGGTTTGTTTGGCTATTTCCCGACCTATAGCCTTGGAAACGTCTATGCGGGCTGCCTGAACGAAGCGATGCACAAGGCGTTGCCTGATCTGGATAGCGAACTGGCCAAAGGTGATACATCCTCAGCGACGGGATGGCTGGGCGGAAATGTGCAAACGCACGGTGGCCTGTATGAACCTCGCGATGTGATCGAGCGCGCTGCAGGACAAGCGCCCACCGAAGCACCGCTGTTGGGTTACCTCAAAGATAAGTTTAGCGGTATATATAACCTCTGAACACCTGCACATACGCACAAATAGCCGCCTCAGTTTAAAGCGGCTATTTGTTTCTGAGGTCATTGTTTGATTGATGTCGATGGCAGCTTAGAGCCCTCATTAACCAATGCCGCAAATTGCGCGATTAGCTGCCTTTACGCAAAGGGAACTGCATCACATGAAACGTCTCGATGAAAAATCCGCACTCATCACAGGGGCGGCCCGCGGCTTAGGACGTGGGTTCGCCGAAGCTTACATCCGCGAAGGAGCACAGGTTGCTATTGCGGATATCAACTTCGAAGCCGCAGCTCAGACGGCCAAAGAAATCGGGGTCGCCGCCTATCCGGTTCAAATGGATGTAAGTGATCAGAGTAGCATCGATGCGGCGATAAAAGCCGTTGTTTCCGAGGCTGGAAAGCTTGATATCTTGGTGAACAACGCCGCGCTATTTGACGCCGCAGAAACGGTGGATATCACCCGTGCAAGCTTTGATAAACTTTACGCGGTGAATGTTGCGGGTACCCTATTCACCATGCAAGCCGCTGCCGAACAGATGATAAAACAAGGCCATGGCGGTAAGATCATCAACATGGCCAGCCAGGCCGGCAGACGGGGTGAAAGTCTGGTCTTGGTCTATTGTTCGACCAAAGCCGCCGTTATTTCCATGACACAATCAGCGGGGTTAAACCTTATCAAACACGGTATCAATGTGAACGCCATTGCGCCGGGGGTTGTTGATGGCGACCATTGGGAGCATGTGGATGAGATGTTCGCCAAACTTGAAGGCAAAGCCCCCGGTCAGAAAAAGGCGGAAGTCGCCGCAGGTGTTCCGGCAGGTCGGTTTGCTATTCCAGAAGATCTGGAGCCAATGGCCATATTTTTGGCTTCATCCGACTCCGACTATATTGTTTCGCAAACCTACAACGTTGATGGCGGCCAATGGATGAGCTGACGTTGGTCAGCTAAAGAGCTGCCATTGGTGCAGCAGCAGCAGCAGCGAAGGCCCACTTTGTCCCGCACGGCAAACGTTGAGACCGTGGAGACGTCCCCTGTGCCAGTCGCTGCCGCAGCGAACGGCAGTATTGAGCCCATTGTGGCGAATGCTTCATTGAGTATGAAGGTCTGCAATCAACCTTAAACTCCAGTCTGGGATGTCTTTTCGGTTTTCATTGGCTTAACAATTTTTCGCTTTGCCAAGAGAAACGGTTTTGCTCCAGGAATCGTTGTTTTGTGACAATGACTTGCACGCTTGACGCCGTGAGGATTGACTAGGGCTCTGTTACAAAAGTTTCATTCAACCAACACAAAAGTGAATTAATACCGCCGTAGAGATAGCCCAACGCAGGGGGCTGTTATGCTACAATTAAATCAGGTCACGAAATCATTTGGTGTGAATACCGCCGTAGATGCGGCGAGCTTCAAGGTTGAAAAACCAATGATGATTGGCATTATCGGGCGCTCTGGCGCAGGTAAGTCGACGCTTTTGCGGATGTTGAACCGTCTGACGGATGCGTCTGCTGGCGAGATTACGTTTGACGGTTTGAACGTCACGGCGCTGCGAGGCGCGGCCAAGCGCAATTGGCAGTCGCAATGCGCCATGATCTTTCAGCAATTCAACCTTGTGCCCCGCATGGACGTTGTGTCCAACGTCCTACATGGCACTTTGAACCAGCGGTCGACCTTTTCGACCATGTTCAATCTTTACCCCGACGAAGACATCCATCGGGCCATCGACATTCTGGAACGTCTGGGCATCGCGGAGCATGCTCCGAAGCGCGCCGAGGCCTTGTCGGGTGGCCAACAACAACGCGTCGCTATTGCGCGTGCCTTGATGCAAGACCCGCGGATCATTCTGGCGGATGAACCAATTGCCTCCCTTGATCCGATGAATGCGCAGGTTGTTATGCAATCACTGCGCGACATTCATGAACAAGATGGCCGCACTGTGATTGCCAATCTACACACACTGGATACAGCGCGCCGGTATTGTGATCGCGTCATCGGCATGCGGGACGGCCGGATCGTTTTTGACGGTTCACCAGAAGACCTGACAACGGCGACGGCCCGCGAAATTTATGGCGCTGATGCGAGTTTCTCCGAAGCAACAACATCAACCCAAATCGAGACGACTGAACCGGCCCCGCGATTTGTGGCCGAATTCGCAGCGCAGTAGCGCGATGCAATTTACCCCGCCCTCCGTAGCGGGTCACAACAACCAAGAGAGATCTCAGATGAAAAAGACACTCACACTTGCGCTTTTGACGACCACACTGGCAGGGGCCGCGATGGCTGACAGCCATACCATTGACGAATTCCGCATTGGTATTTTGGGTGGTGAAAATGCCCAAGACCGGATGAACAGCAACGAATGCTTGCGCGGCGCCATCGAAGACGCTCTTGGTGTGCCAACAAAACTCTTCGCGCCAGCCGATTATAATGGTGTTATTCAGGGGCTTCTGGGTGGCACGATTGACTTGTCGCTGATGGGCCCATCGTCCTACGCGGCTGTTCACATCGCAGATGAGACGGCAGTGGAGCCGATCCTTGTAAAGGTGAACGTAGATGGCTCCACGGGTTACTACTCGGTTGGGTTTGCACGCATCGACAGCGGCGTGACCTCGCTTGAGGACATGCAGGGCAAAACATTTGGCTTTGGTGATCCGAACTCTACGTCAGGCTACCTGATCCCATCCGTTGAGATCCCTGATCTGATCAGTGCCTCCATGGAGAGCGGTGACTATTTCGGTGAGGTCAAGTTCACTGGTGGGCACGAACAGACCATCGTCGCTGTGAACAACGGCGATGTGGATGGTGGCGTTACCTGGACAGACGGGCAGGGGAACTGGGAAGACGGCTATACCTTTGGTGCGTTGCGCAAAGCCGTGGACGCGGGTTTGGTTGATATGAACGACATGGTCGAAATCTGGCGCTCGAAATTGATCCCGGGCGAGCCTGTGGTTCTGCGCACCGCTTTGCCTGACGATGTGCGCGCAGCCGTGACAGAGATTATCGACACAATGGGCGAGAAGGATCCTGACTGTGCGACTGCTCTTGCCGGTGGTGAAGTCAGCGGGTTCGATCCAATCACACATGACGCCTATACGTCGATCGTCGCCGCTCGTTTGGCAAAATCGAATTAATCCAAAGTAATTTTATAACTTCTGCTGGCTCCGAATGTTTTCGGGGTCAGTAATTTATTTGGGGCAAAGCATGGCAGATGAAGCAGTGAATGGCGGCCAAGCCGTCGCGGTAGGAACCGCTTATCTTGCACAGATCAAGAAAAAGAGATTGATGAATTTCATCATGCTGGTGGTGTTTTTGGCCCTGCTGGTGTCGGGTTTTTACACCGCTGATAGCCGTAATGCGGGTGGCTTTTGGGACGGGATTGCCAACATATTTGATTTCCCGGCTGCCATGTTCGGCGAGGCAATCGAGCGTGCGCCCTTGATGCCGGGGTATCTTGTCAAATATTTCCCATCATTGATAGAGACCATAAACATTGCGGCTGCATCTACCTTGATCGGCGCGTTGCTGGGGTTAGGGATGTCACTGCTTGTTACACGGGGCTTTGCGCCTGTGCCGTGGCTGGTGAACCCATTGCGGCGGGTTCTCGACATCCTGCGGGCGATCCCTGAAATCGTCATCGCCTTGGTGCTGATCTTTATGTTGGGCGGCGGGCCAGTGCCTGCGATGATCGCGATTGCACTGCATTCTATCGGTGCCTTGGGAAAGCTGTTTTCCGAGGTCAATGAAAACGCATCGCTCAAGCCCGTCGAGGGGCTGTCCTCTGTCGGAGCGGGGTGGATCCAGCGCATGTGGCTTGGGGTGATCCCGCAGGTCGCACCAAACTATCTCAGCTATGCGCTGCTGCGTTTCGAGATCAATATCCGCGCCTCGGCCATTCTGGGTTTCGTTGGTGCAGGAGGCATTGGCTATGACCTGCGCAATACTATGAGCTGGGGTGTAGGCAAATATGATGAGGCCGCCGCGATCTTTATCCTACTCTTCTTGACCATCGTCGTTGTGGACCAACTGTCGGGCCTGCTGCGCAACCGGTTGACCCATGGCACTGCAACCTCACAGGTGACCCTATGACAACTGCAACTCTTCATGCCGCGACCTTGAGCCAGTTTAACCGTAAAAAGCGTATCACACTGGCCGTCCCTTTGGTGATCATCGCCTATCTGAGCTATATTTTTGTGTCCTTTGACGTGGCTGGGTTGAGTGAACGGGTCAATCTCAAGAACGCGCGCACTGTGATCTCCGACAGCTACAGTTACAAAACCCATGTGGCGCAGGACAACCGCACCGGTACCATCGCCATTTCTGTCGAGGGAGAGCGAAAGGGGCAGTACCCGGATGGCACCGCGCCTGACTGGGTCCGCTTGGGCGATGCCACCATGATTGATCTGGGCGGCGGTCACCTGATCACCCTCGGCCCACAGGTCAGCTACGCTATTCCAGGCTACGGGCTGGTCACAGCGCGCCCTGACGGCACGGGCGTCCATGCCGTATTTCCCGAGGGTGATCTGCCAGACTACATCAACGCATCCAAAAATCGCGTGATGATCGCCACGGATGCAGGACGGTTCACCATCACCCGCGCGCGCGCCGAGGTCTTCAAGTACAGCTACGGTTGGGAGCTGTTCTTTTTCACGCTCGACAGTCGCTACTACGGGATGGGGCTGTTTGAACTGGCTGGGCACGCGGTGGGCGGCGAAGCCACTGCGATCTGGCATGATTTCTGGACCAACAAAATGTGGCGCCATGGCGATGTGTTTTGGGCGCTGTTCGAGACGCTGCTGATGGCTTTCTTGGGGACTTTTGGTGCTGCCATTGTCGCCCTGCCATTGGCCTTTCTGGCGGCACGCAATTTTATGCCCCTTGGGTTATTTCGCTTTGCGGCGCGGCGGGTCTTCGACTTCCTGCGTGGTGTTGACGGGTTGATCTGGACGATTGTTCTAAGCCGCTCCTTTGGTCCCGGCCCATTGACTGGTGCGCTTGCCATTCTGCTGACGGACACAGGCACCTTTGGCAAGATGTTCTCTGAAGCGTTGGAGAATGTGGACGACAAACAGATCGAAGGGATCACATCCACGGGTGCAAAACCGATGCAACGCTACCGCTTTGGCGTGTTCCCGCAAGTGATGCCCGTCTTGCTCAGTCAGGTTCTTTATTACCTCGAGTCTAACACCCGTTCTGCCACGATTATCGGGGCGATCACTGGGGGCGGGATTGGCCTGCTGTTAACCCAAGCCATTGCGACGCAGAAGGATTGGGAAGAGGTCACCTACTACATTGTTTTGATTATCCTGCTGGTCATGGCGATGGATACACTGTCCGGTTGGCTACGCCGCAAACTGATCAAAGGTGATGAGGGCGGACACTGATGGCACGGCTTAATGCGGACACCCCTTTTCTTCACCCCGATTGCGAGTTGAATGATGCGACCTTTGGCAAATTCGTTGAAATCGGACGCGGCACGCGATTGGCGCATAGCCATTTTGATGACTATGCCTATTGCGACCGATCGTGTGACATTGCCAATGCCACCGTGGGGAAATTCGCCAATATCGCCGCCTTCGTGCGGATCGGAGCCACGGACCACCCGATGGACAAGGCCAGCCTGCATCACTTTCACTATCGGTCGGGCGACTACTTTGACGATGTGGAACATGATGAGGCGTGGTTCGCCCACAGACGCACGCGGCGCACGACCATCGGGCACGACACTTGGCTGGGCCATGGTGCACAAGTCCGACCAGACGTAACGATCGGCCACGGTGCTGTTGTGGCTGGCGGGGCTGTCGTGACCAAAGATGTCCCGCCCTATATGATTGTTGCGGGTATTCCTGCAGTGCCGTTACGGGCGCGTTTTACATCGCAAATCTCTGATCGGTTGATGGCTTTGGCTTGGTGGGACTGGCCGCATGATGCGTTGCGAGCTGCGTTGAAGGATTTTCGCTCCCTCAGCGTAGAGGTTTTTCTGGAGCGCTATGAATGATCCGTTAAAGTTCCGACAATGTCAGAGTAACTTTGTCGCCGGAAAACCACGTACGCCCGACTTCAACGGGGCTGCTATCGGGGGCTGTATTTACACTGATGGTACGCAAAATTGGCGCGTTTTCGGCGATGCTTAGGTGAAGCGCCTGTGTCGCGGTAGCAAGCTTGGCGTTCACCCGCGTCGAGGCGCGCGTAAAGTCCGACACACCCGATTGCGCCAAACCTGCTGTCACGGAAGGGTTGTTGCGCAGATGGACCAGCAGGTCGGGCAATCTGTCGGCAGGGAAGACACTACGGAACAATGCAATGGGCTGGTTTTCCATCAAAGACAGGCCCTCATAGACATGGACCATTGCGCCAATTTTAAGTTCCAGTGCTTCGGCCTCCGACGCCTGCGCCGTGCGGGTTTCCAGCAAAAGAACCTTTTTGGCGGGGCTGCGGCCTGCGTCGGTCAGGTTCTTGTGGAACCGAACGCGGCGCCCAATGGGATAGTCCGTAGGTGCCATCGTGACAAAAACGCCTGCGCCGCGCCTTGCGTGGACGATACCCTCGTCCGCTAAAGCCTTCAAAGCCTGCCTCACAGTGTGGCGATTGACGCCAAAGCGCATCGCAAAAACAGCCTCGGTCGGTAGCTTGGCACCTTGTTGGTACAAGCCCTCGACAATCTCGCTACGCAAGGACGTGGCAATGGCTTTCCAGATCGGCGTGCGGGGGGTCATGTCATCAAAACTTCACACTTCGGGGGATTGGCGGGAGGGGCATCATCAGTTAATATTTGTATAGTTGTATAGTTAACTGCGAAAGCTGTCTAGATGAATGTAATGAGCGATCCGAACGCATCCCGCAAAGGCTGGCTCAGCCTTTTAGCCGGATCTCCTGCCGCGGACGTTGCGCGCCGTTGGGCGGCCTTGGACATGGCTCCGGCCTACACGACCCTGCGCAATCCAGAGATCGGCGGCGTCATGGTGCGGGGCCGTGCAGGTGCTATTGGCGCACCCTTTAATCTGGGTGAGATGACGGTGACCCGTGCCTCTATCAAGTTGGCCGATGGCACGGTGGGGCACGGTTATGTGCAAGGCAGAAGCAAAGACCACGCCCTCCAAGCGGCGCTGGTCGATGCGTTGATGCAAACCGAGGCGGCAGACGCGGTAGAGAATATTCTTCTGACCCCGCTCCGCGATGCCATAACAGCACGCAAAACCGAACGCGCTGCCAAGGCAGCGGCAACCAAAGTGGATTTCTTTACGATGGTACGGGGAGAAGATTGATGCAAAACCAAGTTTTGGAGGGGGGATTTGTCGATCTACCCAAAGATGCATCCTACGCTTTTCGCGCTGTAATGGCGGCCATGGCGCGTCCCGGTGATATCTCTTCTGTGGGCGGCGCACAGCCGCCTGAGCCAATGAGCGTGGCGGCAGGTGTTGTTCTTCTCACGCTTTGCGATCCTGAAACGCCGATCCATCTGGCGACCAGCCATGACACACCGCAGGTACGGGACTGGATCACATTCCACACAGGCGCACCATTTGTTGCGGCCCAAGACGCGATGTTTTCCCTCGGAGCATGGCAGGCGCTACCGCTGCCAGACTTTTCCATCGGCACCGCAGAATACCCTGACCGCTCTGCCACCCTGATCGTCGAGAGCCAGCAACTGTCAAACACAGGTGCCACCCTGCGCGGTCCTGGGATCAAGGATCAGGCGCTCTTGTCACTTCCCGAAACCCGTCTCTTTCGGACAAATGCCATGCTCTTCCCGTTAGGGCTGGATTTCTTTTTCACCTGTGGTGACCGCCTCGCAGCACTGCCACGCACGACGAGGGTTGGCTGATGTATGTGGCTGTAAAGGGCGGCGAACGCGCCATTGATAACGCCCACGCTTGGTTGGCGGAGGAGCGGCGCGGTGATACGGCGATTCCGGAACTGACCGTTGCACAAATTCGTGAGCAAATGGCGCTTGCGGTCAATCGTGTCATGGCCGAAGGCTCTCTCTATGACCCTGACCTCGCTGCGCTTGCGATCAAACAAGCGCGCGGCGATCTGATCGAGGCTATCTTTCTGATCCGCGCCTACCGCACGACATTGCCGCGGTTTGGGGGGGCAAACCCTATTGAAACCGAAGACATGGCCTGTGACAGGCGTGTGTCGGCCACGTTTAAGGATGCCCCTGGCGGACAGGTGCTGGGGCCTACCTTTGACTACACCCACCGTCTGTTGGATTTCAAACTGGCCGCCGATGGGGAGGTGGGTGCAGCGCAAACTGCTCCGGCCTCCGAGACTGCAACGCCCCATATCATGTCGTTTCTCGACCGCGAGGACTTGATCCAGAGTGAGCCTGTGGGCAAGAGCGTTCCTGACGACCTCACCCGCGTGCCACTGGAATTGCCTGCAAGCCGAGCCTTGCGCTTGCAATCGCTCACGCGCGGGGATGAGGGGTTTATCCTCGGCATGGCCTACTCCACACAGCGCGGTTATGCGCGCAACCATGCCTTCGTCGCCGAATTGCGTATCGGGGCGGTCGCCGTCGAGATGGACATCCCCGAGCTTGGTTTTGCCATCGAGATTGGTGAAATCACGGTGACGGAATGCGAGACTGTCAATCAGTTTCAAGGCTCGAAAACCCAACCACCGCAATTCACGCGTGGCTATGGTCTGGTCTTTGGCATGACAGAGCGTAAGGCTATTTCGATGGCTTTGGTGGACCGTGCCCTGCGCTGGAAAGAGCTGGGTGAAGACAACCTTGGCGCACCCGCGCAGGACGAAGAATTTGTGCTGTATCACTGCGACAACATTCAGGCGACTGGCTTTTTGGAGCATATTAAATTGCCCCATTACGTCGATTTTCAGTCCGAGTTGGAACTCATCCGCAAACTGCGCCGCGAGGCGGAAACGCATATGCAGGAGGCCGCAGAATGAACGATTATAATTTCGCCTATCTTGACGAGCAAACCAAGCGCATGATCCGTCGTGCGATCCTTAAGGGGCTCGCAATCCCCGGCTATCAGGTGCCCTTTGCCAGCCGGGAGATGCCTATGCCATACGGATGGGGCACGGGTGGTGTACAGGTCTCGGCGGCGGTGCTGACGCCTGATGATATCTTTAAGGTCATCGACCAAGGGGCCGATGATACGACCAACGCGGTTTCCATACGGAGATTCTTTCAAAAGACTGCGGGGATCGCCGTCACCGAAGCCACAGCCGAGGCGAGTGTGATCCAGACACGCCACCGCATTCCTGAAGAAGACCTGCGCGCGGACCAGATATTAGTATATCAAGTACCAATCCCTGAACCCCTGCGCTTTTTGGAGCCCTCCGAAGTCGAGACCCGCAAGATGCATGCTCTTGAGGAATACGGGCTGATGCATGTGAAGCTTTATGAGGACATCAGCCAGCACGGCGACATCGCCACCGCTTATGCCTATCCAGTCAAGGTTGAAGGGCGCTATGTCATGGACCCGTCTCCGATCCCGAAGTTCGACAATCCGAAACTGGAAATGGCGGGCATTCAATTGTTCGGCGCGGGCCGCGAACAGCGTATCTATGCGATCCCCCCCTACACGAAGGTGGTGAGCCTCGATTTCGATGACTACCCGTTCCAGCCGACCAAGGCGGATCACGCCTGTGATTTGTGCGGGGCAGGGGACAGCTATCTGGACGAGCTGATTGTGGATGACGCAGGCGGGCGCATGTTCATGTGTTCGGACACCGATTACTGCGCGACCCGCCGTAAGCATGGCCATGTCGGAGCCCAAGGCGTTCCATACAAGGAGGACGCGGCATGACCCCGTTGTTGGAAGTTGAAAACATCGCGAAATTCTATGGGGCAAGGATCGGTTGCACGGATGTGTCGTTTGATCTCTACCCTGGTGAGGTGATGGGGATCGTAGGAGAGAGCGGTTCGGGTAAATCCACTTTACTGAACTGTCTTGCGGGGCATCTTACGCCGGACAGTGGTGCGGTGCGCTTTGACACTCGCGCTGACGGTCTGCGTGACACGATTACTATGTCCGAACCGGAACGTCGGATGCTGAGCCGCACCGACTGGGCCTTTGTGCATCAACATGCCCGTGATGGGCTGCGGATGAATGTCAGCGCAGGTGGCAACGTGGGCGAGCGGCTTATGGCGGTCAATGCCCGTCACTACGGAGATATTCGCGCTGAAGCCATCGACTGGCTCGGGCGCGTGGAGATCACCGAGGATCGGATTGATGATCGCCCCACGGCCTTTTCCGGCGGGATGCAGCAACGCCTGCAAATTGCCCGCAATCTGGTCACCGGACCGCGCCTCGTCTTCATGGATGAACCTACGGGCGGCTTGGATGTATCGGTTCAGGCGAGGCTACTTGATCTGCTCCGTGGTTTGGTGCGCGAGATGAACCTCAGCGCGATAATCGTCACTCATGACTTGGCCGTTGTGCGTCTTTTGGCAGACAGGTTGATGGTCATGAAAGACGGGCATGTGATCGAAACGGGGCTCACGGATCAGGTGCTCGATGATCCCCAACATGCCTATACGCAGCTTCTTGTGTCCTCTGTTTTGCAGGTTTAAGCGAATGATCTCTATTGAAAATGTCTCGAAATCTTTTGTGCTTCACAACCAAGGTACTGCAGAAATTTCCGTGATGCAGGACGCGAGCATGACCGTTGCGGCGGGTGAATGCGTGTCGCTGGTCGGAGCCTCTGGAGCTGGAAAATCAACGCTGATGCGGATGATTTATGGCAACTATCTGACCGCTTCTGGCCGGATCATGGTGGGCGACGTTGATGTGGCCTGTGCCGCGCCGCGCGAGATTATCCAACTGCGACGGCGCACCTTAGGGTATGTCAGTCAGTTCCTGCGCGTCGTGCCGCGTGTGTCCACACTCGATGTGGTTGCAGAGCCGCTACTGGCCACTGGCACAGGACGGGATAAAGCAATCGGACAGGCCGAGATGTTGCTGACCCGTCTAAATATTCCGAAGCGTCTTTGGGCCTTGAGCCCGACAACCTTTTCGGGTGGTGAACAGCAGCGCGTAAACATCGCCCGTGGCTTTGCATTTCCCTATCCGGCGCTTTTGCTTGATGAGCCGACGGCCAGTCTTGATCCGACGAACCGTGCTACGGTACTCGCTATGATTGCGGAGGCCAAAGCGCGGGGGGCCGCGATCATCGGCATATTTCACGACCACGCTGCCCGCGATGAAATCTGTGATCGCCAATTTGACGTGACGCAATTTACCCCGGGGCTGGCGGCGTGAGCGGGCGATTTATAGCCGTCGTCGGGCCGTCAGGAGTAGGCAAAGACAGCGTTATGCAAGCGATGGCTGACCGCGACCCACGTATCGTTCTGGCGCGCCGCGTCATTACCCGGCCCAGTGATGCGGGTAGCGAAGACTTTGACGGAGTTACGGTGGCGGAATTTCAATCGCTCAAGGACGCGGGCGCCTTCACGTTGAGTTGGGAGGCACATGGTCTGCATTACGCAATCCCCACCGCGGTTGAGGCGCACTTGAAAGACGGTCGCGATGTGTTGGCGAACCTGTCACGTGCCGTCTTGATCCGCGCCAAAGACCGCTTCGCACGGTTTGATGTGATCAACCTCACTGCTGACCGCGATGTTCTTGCTGCGCGACTGGCTGCCCGTGGCCGCGAAACGGACACGCAGATTGCCAGAAGGCTTGAGCGTGCGACTGTGGGCCTACCCAACGGCATAGAAGCACGTAACCTCGACAACAGCGGACCTCTTGAGCAGACGGTTCAGGCCGCGCTCGACCGCCTTTATCCGGTCAGGGCGTAACGATGAATTTGGTGAAACAGACCATCCGCGTCTTGGCCCATCAGAGTGATAGCATCGATCATGAATGGGTCTGGGACGATTTTCTCCAAACGCGGCGAGAGCGCGCAGATCAAGTGCGCAGCCGCGTCAGCATTCAAGCGGCCGCTCAGCGTCAAGTGAAAATGGAAGTCTTCAAAGACAAACGGATAGCCCCAGTCCAGCATCTGTTGGTCTTGTCTGGCGGTCAACTTGGCCTCGCGGCGGCGGGCAATATCGGCATCAGTCAAGGGGGCGCGAAAAGGATCAAACGCTTTTACCGTAGCTGCTGCGAAGTTCTGCAGAGCGGCCTCTTGGCTACGGGGGCGCAATGCCACAAAACCGCTGCCATGGCGCAACGAAAGCGAACCAATCCCGAAAGCGGCTTGCCCAGCGGCAAAGATCTTCGTCGCGTCTTCCAGATGTGCTACCTCGCACCCCTTCGCCAGCCGAAACGGCGCTTTGAGGGTGCCGTGCAACCCGTATTTGCGCGGTGTTTGCGTGACCGAAGCCACGTCAATCTCCGCAATCTCGGGATAGGGCACCGTACGGCCTATGGCACTATCCCACCCCAGCCAATGCGCTCCGAAGTCGGCCAAAGGGCCGGTGGGCGTGTAAAAGACGGCGTATCGTTCAAACATTTTGTTCCTCCGCAGATATATGACGTCTGCCAAATTAGCGTGACATCCACATGACAGCTGAAACAACTTTCGCCAATGCGCGCCTTATCTTGAATGACGAAGTCATCACGGGTTCAGTGGTTATCGCAGATGGCGTGATTGCAGATATCGCCACAGGCACGTCAGTACCAGCCGGTGCTATTGATATGGAGGGCGACTACCTGTCGCCCGGGCTGGTCGAATTGCACACCGACAACGTTGAGCGCCATCTGGAGCCACGCCCCAAAGTGAGCTGGCCATTCCGTGCGGCCATTCTGGCCCATGACCGTGAGTTAGCTGGGGCAGGGATCACAACGGTGTTTGACGCGATCCGTGTCGGGTCCATCGTTTCCGATACCGGGTCGGGGTATCCAAAGTATGCCCGCCAGATGACCGATGAGATTATGGGGGCACGGGACTTGGGTCTTTTGCGGATCAGCCACCATATCCATCTGCGCGCAGAGGTTTGCTCCGAAACGTTGATCGACGAGTTGGATGAGTTCTTAACCGAGGATCGCATCGGGATTGTGTCGATTATGGATCACACGCCTGGGCAGCGTCAATTTGTCGATATCTCCAAGTTCGAGACTTATATCCGCGGCAAGCGCACCTACACCGATGAAAAATGGAGAAGGTATCTTGAGTTCCTGTATGAGCTTCAGGCGCGGCTCGGCACCAAACACGAAGCCGCGACGGTAGCTGCCGCGAAGCGCCTTGGCGCGACCTTAGCCAGTCATGACGACACCACCGCGGATCAAGTGGCGACGAGCCATACTTATGGGGTGCGTGTAGCTGAGTTCCCGACGACAGTTGCTGCAGCCGATGCCTGTCATGCCAAGGGTATTGCTACGATCATGGGGGCGCCAAACCTGATCCGTGGCGGCTCACATTCTGGGAACGTCGCGGCGTCAGACCTTGCACAGATGGATCGATTGGACATCCTGTCGTCTGATTATGTGCCAGCTGGTTTGCTGATGGCCGCTGTCCAGCTGGGTGACATCTGGGGCAACCTTGCACGTGGAATGCGTACGGTCACAGCTGCACCGGCACAGGCCGTCGGCCTTGCCGATCGCGGCACATTGGAGGTAGGCCAACGGGCAGACATCATCCGCTTTTCCATCAACGACAAAACACCTGTCCTGCAAGAAACCTGGAGTGCTGGTAAACGCGTCTCTTAAGGTTCTTGCCAGATCGTAACGCCATGACGCACGTCAAAGCAGTGTTAGTTGACAGGGCAGGCATAAGCGTTGGCCAGTTCGGGATCGCCAAGCAGTGGCTGACCAATTGCGCTATTAGCCTGAACGACGCTGACGCGGTTTTCAAAGCCTTCATAACCATGAAAGTAATCTTTGCAACGCAGCGAAGGTGGATGTTCATCTCAGCCAACTCTCAGCTTAACCGATTAGTTCACCTCCTTCATGCTTGGCAACACAGAGAATTTTGGTCGCAGCTCGATGAGGAATCAAGCCACCTCGCCCTTGCTATAGATAAGTTGGAGGCGACGGATGCGGATATGTACTGGTCTCGAACCGCCTTTTTCACCAAGTGCAGTGCATGGGAAGACAAAGTGCTCTCTAATTACATTTCCCTAAAGGGGCGCCGGTTAGAGGACATATAAGAGAATAAGAAGTTGTTGGCTGGGCCGATGAGTGCGTGGGTTGTACGACGCGATATCCTGATCCAGTTGGGGCCAATGAAACTCGCCAGCCACGCGGCACAGATGCCGATTGTTGAGTATTGCCAACGCGCTTGCCTAAGGTCGTCCTACCGCCTTTCTGAACCTATTTAACAAAGCGAAAAGTTTCGTTTCAGATGCGCCGCATTCCGAGCAGAGCACTCAGTGCCTTTGGAAATTTAACCGTAACGCCG
>JBALTK010000039.1:0-23759 GCA_036964385.1 Sulfitobacter sp.
ACCACGCTGCACGCCGAGACCCCGCAACTGGCGGTGCAGCGATTGGCAATCGCCGCCCTCAAGACAGAAATCCCAATGACCTATGCGGACATGGTTCGATACATCGAAAATTCCATCGACGTGATTATCCAAACCGGGCGTCACAACGGCGCGCGCGGCATCACCGAATTTTACCTCCCCGGCATGGAACAGATTGGAGCACCCGCATGAAAACCTTTGAGTATGAAATTCTCTCGTTCCCGATGGATCGCAAAAACAGCTTGATCGAGATGCAGGCAGTGTTGAATGCGAAGGGCCAGATCGGGTGGGAGGTCGTCTCAATCAGCTCTTCCGAATTTGCCAATATCGGGCACACAGTTTTCCTAAAACGTGGAACCTCGGAAGGCGCTGATGTTGGAGGCACGCGATGAAGTGTCGGATTGTCCGCCTCACTTGTCTCACGATTGTTTTGGAACTGATTGCACCGGCCTTGGTGGCGGAGCGCAGTCTAATCCCCAGCCTCGAGAGCATTCCGGATGTCTGCTCTGAGCGCCCAAACGAGCCCGAATGGATGGAAAACATCGCTCTTCGAGACGCCTACCAGCGTGTCTTGGTCCAGGACATCTATCGGGCACAGAGCATGGAGCGGGTCGTTGAGACGGGATCCTGCGACTGCGCCACGCGCTTCCCATCTTGGGATTCAGCCGAAGGCACCTTCAGAGAAAACCATGCTGATGCGGACCGTTCAGAAATGCTGCAAGCCTCAGACACCTACAACCGCCGTGCAAATGATCTTCGGCCTCGAGCCCAAGCGATCTGCGAAGCCGTAGGCAATTGGTAGAGTGGACATCCGATGAGCGTTGTCACCTACTTCGTTGAAACCTCCCAAGGCTATCTCGATTCCGCCGCCGAGACACAGTTCGGGTCAGTCGCAGCAACAGTCGGCACGCTTCTGGTCCTCGGAACGACGCTTGTGGTGGTCCTCGTCTTCCTGAACATGATCTTTCAACACAAAGCGATGGACGGACGAACGGCGTTTTGGCTTGCGGTCAAGATTGGGCTCATCGGGATATTTGCGACCAATTGGGTGCAGTTCAACGCGCTATCATCCGCGATCCTCGCGGGGATCGACAGCATTGCTGGTGCACTGGTCGCGTCCGTGGGCGGCGGCGTGCCCGGCCCGTCTGGCACATTCGCCGAAGAGTTCGACCGGCTCATTGCCGAGCTAGGCGAGTATCTCAATGCCGCGGGCTCGGAACTCAATTGGATGGCGGGCGCGATGCTCGACATCGTTGGCGTGCTCATGCTTTCGATTTTGGGCGGGTTGGCTGCCTTCATTTTGGTCGCATCACGATTGATGATTGCCCTTCTAATAGGGATTGCACCGATCATGATCTTTTTGACGCTGTTTGACGTCACCAAAGACTACTTTACGCGCTGGCTTTCCGCGCTGATCTCCTTTGCCATTTATCCAATTGTCGTGGCGGGTGTATTTGCAACGATCACAGGAGTTGCTTCTGCATTGATCGGGGAGCTTGGTGATCCTGAAGGAGCGACGAACATCGGCGCACTCATCCCATTTTTTATGATGGTGCTTATGGCCAAAGGGTTCATCATTGCCACACCGTTCATTGTGCGGGCGATATCGGGGAATATCATGATGCCTGCGCTGTCGGGCGGCCTGAGTGGAAGCTATGGATTTGCGCGCGCGGCCATGGGTAATCAGCAAGCGTACAATCGGTATCTCGTTGGGGGTGCCAGCGGGGCAGAATACGCCGCACTCAGAGCGCGTCAGATGTTTGGAGTGCAGCAATTACCTCAACGGCCGGGGATGGCAAATGTGACACCTACGGGCGGCAATCCATCGACCGGGACTGGATCGCAAATGCTGGCTCAGCTCGCGCGTCTGGGAAGATTGGGACGGCGGTAGTGTAGAGCAGCCATTCGTACACAACGCAGCGAACGGCTCAAATGAGCCCAACTTTACCGAATTTCTGCGTTGCCGCGAATGTCACTTTTGGCCGATGTGATACGACCAAACCCCAGACGTTGTTCTAGTCGCCATGGGCGGAGGTACGCATCCGCGCAAGGTGATCATCCCACCCCTTGTCGAGCGCTAGTGTAAGTCCATAGGCTTCTGCCCCTTGTGGCAGACCTTCATGTCGCAGGGATAGATTTGTGCCGCCCGGAACTTCGGTTAGAAGCCATCTGACCGTGCTGGACTGATCCCCCATTGGCGCAATGGCAAAGGTGTATTCAAGCTGCGTGAACGGCTTCGCGACAAGGACCTTGCCCCACATAAGCTTATCGCCGCTCTCAGTGCCAAACATTTCATAATCGCCTTCGACCAGCGCTGTCTTCGGCTTGTGGAACCAGATCGCCAGCTTGTCGGGGTCGGTCAGATATGCCCAGACTTGTGCCGGTGTTGCTTTGAGATAGATTGATTTCTGGAGTATGTTGTCGGTCATTGCATGTCCTTTTCAATTTCTGTCTTGAGAGTATTGAGACGCTCGTCCCAGAAGCCATCAAAGTAATCGAACCAGCTCATAACTTGCTTTAGCCCATCTACGTTCAGGGAATTTCGCCGTGACCTACCTTCGGCCTGAACCAAGATAAGATTGCCTTCACGAAGGATTGTGAGGTGCTTTTTCACAGCCGCTCGCGTCATTTGAAAGTTTTCAGCGACTTCGGCAATCGTCATGTTGTTGTTCGCAAGCAACTGAAGAATATTGCGTCTGGTCGGATCGGCAAGTGCCCGAAATCCCATCTGTTCAACGCCTGTCATTGCGCTACGGGCAGAAAATCAAATGCCCCGTCTTGATAGAGGTAGGCAATGCAGGGTTCATCGGACACGCATGCAGAGATATGCGCCAAGCCGCTTGAAATACTGTAGTACGAGCCAGGCCCGATTACTCTGGCCCCGTCAGGATCATCACCGTTGGCGTAGTGGATCATTTCGCCTTGCAGAATGACACCAAACATATTTGCAGATTTCACGTGTGGTGGGCTTATCGTTCCGCCGGGTAATCTGACGAGTGCCTGATAAGGCTCTGCAAACCGATCCCCCTGTAGAGCAGAAAACGCAACGCCTTCGGGCGTTGTCTCCCAAACATAATCGTCCGCGTCCAATAATGTGATCTGGTCGGCGTGTGCAGATAGTGGCGCAATGAGTGATGCGACAATCGATGCCAAGAATGCTTGTTTCACTTTGATTCCTTTATGATACTATTTGGTATCACTTAAATACAAAACTAAAAGGTATCATGTCAAGTGACATGGTGATTAGGGAGAAGCGTAAAGCAGACGTTAAACTTTAGAGGTCCAACGGTCGTTATGTCCGCATGTCCGCTTACCTGCCCCTTGGACCTTCATCCGAGCAATCCGGGCGAACCCGAGGCGGACTAGGAATCTTATGCCAGGTGGCGAACCCTAGTCTGGACCACGATTCATTTACTGGTTTTCAATCGGATTTGCCGCTTGGGACCGATCTGCGTTCAACTCATATCGGTCCGCGGACAGGGCTGCAGTCTCTGGCGTGGATGCACCCGCAAGGGGTGTCGACCGGAAACTTACCTTTTCTTCCGGTGCCACGGCAGGCGCTATTTTCAAGCGCACCAAGGCAAAAATAATGAGAATGATATGAGCTGTCGCTGTAACCATAAACAGGCTGGCCTCACCGAACTCTGTCATAGCGAAACCTGCGACTGTAGGTCCTACTATAGAACCAATACCGTATACCAATAGAAGTCCTCCGCTGACCTGAATGAAGGTGCCGGGCGCGGCGTGATCATTCGCATGAGCAACGATAACCGGATACATGGCGAACACTGTAGCGCCGAACAATCCCACTAACGCCATGACTGCCCAAAGATCAACTAAACCACCAAAAAGGAAGAGAGCATCTGCCACGAGAGCGCAAAAAGCGATTCCAATAAGAACCCTCCGCCTATCAAGATTGTCGGATGCAATACCAATAGGGATCTGGGCTGCGGCCCCGGCAAGAATTGGAATACTGGCGAAGAGCGCAATGTCACCAAGGTCCAAACCAATTCGGGCGGCGTAGACGGCTGCCAGAGTCCCAAATGAGGCGTTTGAGACGCCTACCATAAGAACCGCGACAACAGCAATTGGCGAGTTCTTCCAAAGGGCACGCAGGTTCAACGAAACACTGGTAAGAGGATTTGGTGTCGTTGTAGCGGAAATCGCAGTTGGTAGAAGAGCCAAACAATATACCATGGCAGCCAGAACAAAGAAAAAGTATCCATTTGCATCGCCGAGGGTCAGGACCATCTGGCCCGCCGTGGTCGCCGCAAGGTTGACCATAGTATATATGCCAAAGACGCGCCCTCTGGCGGCGCTGTCTACTCGCTCGTTGAGCCAGCTTTCCACTATCATTGCCGCCCCAGCAAAACAGAACCCTGACAAGGCCCGAACTGGTATCCAAACCAATGGCGTGATCAAGAGAAGTGACAGTAGAACAGCGATTGAGGCAATGGCGCACATTGCTCCGAACGCTCTGATATGACCCACCCGTGCAACGATTGTTGGCGTTCTAATGCAGCCCGCAACATAGCCAATTGCCCATCCTGTGCCTAGAAGGCCCAAGGAAGCGGCAGAAAAACCTTCCGCCTCCCCCCGCACAGGCAGGATCAGACTGTTAACACCCCCAGCAAACAGCAGGAACGCAGAGCCCATCAACAAAGCGGCGAACGGTAACAAGCTTCTTAACATATTACAAAATTCATGGGTCGCCCTCACTTTGCCGGAATGACTAACACAAGTGGTAGACCAAGGCTACGCTGACTTCAGGCGGCTGGTATGTCGCTGATCATGGTAGATGACGGCTTTGTCCTGTGTGGATGGCTCCTACTTAGCAAGACATTTCTGATGTGATTTTTGTTTGTCAGATGCGGTCTTGTGTCCGGCCTGTTTGCGCGGATCACTTGACCGCTGGCCCTGATGGTTTCCACAAACCAAGTCCCATTCTGCATATCGAACAACATGTGTTCAGGACAAAGCACGGCGTGTCTTGGTTTTAGGGCTGACAAATTTTCCATCACTTCATTGGTCTTGCTATCTCTATGTTTCGGTTTGGCTCAGATTGCTCTGACGCGATAAGGTTGGTTTTTGGTAAGCACAGCCCAGACCATGCGAGCCGTTTTGTTGGCCATGGCAACGGCCGCGACCTTTCCAGGCTTTCGGGCCATGATGTCTGCAAACCATGGGTCATATCGCTCAGGGCTTTTGGTGATCTGGCGCATTCTGGACATCATGCCGATGACGAGTAATCGTCGAATGTACCTGTCCCCCATCTTCGATATGCGGCCCAGTTTTTCTTTACCTCCGCTGGAACGGTTGAGCGGTGTGAGGCCCAGCCAAGCAGCAAAATCACGCCCCGTACTGAACTGTTTGCCAGTGCCAATCGTCGCCACGATGGCGGACGCCGTGATCGGCCCTATTCCAGGGATTGTTTGCAAAAGAGCGACGCGATCTTCGCGTCTCGCCACCTGCGTCATCTCATGGGTGTAGTTTGCGATCTTCCCATGCAGGAATAGGACCTGTTCGCAGAGTTCGGCAATGACGTTGCCTGCGGTGTCCGGCAACTCAGGGCTGTCACCTTCAAACAGGCGCTTTGCAAACTTGGTCGCGTGGCCAACACCTTGCGGAAACACGATGCCAAATTCGGCCAGCTGCGCACGTAACATATTGATCGTTTGCGTGCGCTGTCGAACCACAAGATCCCGTGTCCGATGCAGAGCAAGGATCGCTTGTTGATCTGGCGTCTTGATCTCAACAAATCTCATGTTCGGCCGTGTCACAGCTTCACAAATGGCTTCCGCGTCGGCCGCATCAGATTTTCCACGTTTGACATATGGCTTCACATAAATGGGTGGGATCAGCTTTACGTCGTGGCCCAATCGAACCAATTCGCGCGCCCAATGGTGGCTCGTGCCGCATGCTTCAATTCCGACAAGGCAAGGATCAAGGCATTCAAAGAATTTAAGTAATTGCGCACGCCGCAGTGCGCGATTGAAGACGACCTCACCTTCACCTGTGATACCATGAACTTGAAAAATATTCTTGGCTAAATCTAGACCTACTGTTGTAACTTGCATTGGGTGGCTCCTCCGCTGAGCAGTTTCTGACAACTGCAGTATCGCGCATTACGACGCCGATGGGCGCAGGAGCCATCCATCCCATCTGCACAGCGGCCATTCTGCTGCTAATGTCACACCGTGTGACCTTCGCAACCGCAGCGAATGGCAGCTTTGAGCCCAGAGTTACCAATGCTGCGGGGCGCATGAATGTCCGCTTTCATGAGAGCGACCAAGAACCTTCAACAGCTACATGGGTTTTGAACAGGGTTTTTGGCAGTCATCTTGTGGAATTGGCTAGCATCTCTTTCTCTCCTTGCCGGATATTGCCGTAATCGTCGTATCATGTGTGTCAGCCTCACTCTCAAAGCGGGCTTTGCGAAGACGCGCTGTCTTCCGGTGACGTACTTCAGTTTCGTCTTCGGTAATGCGCCTCACAATACGGGTGGTTTTATCCAGCGGCCTTTCCTTTTTGGCAATGGTGGATGTTAAAACAGTCATCTTAGCCAGATTGGCCATCAGTAGTCTCCTAAACATATTTGTTTCTTTATCTTCGTCACATGGGAACGGGTTATGCTGGTTCCGGTATGACCAAGACAGGACAGAGGGCCGATCTTGTGACCTTGCGGGCGACAGACGTGTCAAGCAGCGCCTCAAGCCAGGATCGGTTTGGCGAACCGACAATGATGAGATCAGCATCACATTCATCGGCATAGGCATAGGCAACGATGACTTCCTCAACCTCGCCGCTGCGCACCTCAATTTCGGTTTCAGCATTTGATCCGCACCCGGTCTCTAGCTCTGAAAGCTGATCTCGACGGTCCTCTATAATTTGAGTGTTGTCAGTCGCCACAAGAGGAACTGCGGTTACCATTGGTCCTGCTGCTGCCAGTCCTGCCCCCTCGAATGCTGTTGGGACCACGCTAAGCAAGCAGACCTTGCCACCCGCGTTCTCGGCCATATCAAATGCCACGCCAGCAATTTGACAGTTAAGATACTGATCGGCGGTTGTGACGACCATGATGCGTTGAAAGCGACCAGCTTTGACATTTGTGACCTCGACGCCCTCAACATCTTTTACATTTTCGAGATGGACCAAGGCAGACTGAAGTTCCTTCGCGGCATATGATGGATTTGATCCAGCCATTCCCTCGGACGTTGCCTCCAGCTTTTGATCCGCATCAACTGCCATCGACTTTAGTATTTTCACCTTGTCAGCGTGGCCGAGTTTGACGTCGCTTAAAACATGGCCCGGTGTTTCAAAGTAACGCGAGGGGTTTGATATTCTTGCTTGTGCATAATTGGTCATGGCGCTCTTTCTTCACTGCGATTGAAAACCAATCGGCAGCAACTGTCTGAATGATGTGGGTTTCGACCGCCCTGTTCGGATCGGTCTGTTTGGACCCTGCGGGCAGCTTGGACATCATGTTCCAGCGCACGCTTCGAACCCAGCTATCACGCGGGTCTTCTTGCTCCGTCCGCTTAGACATACAGGAAACAAAGGGGAAATTCAATGATAGGGGCGAATTGGACATCTTGCTCATGCTGCGCCATCTGCACTGAACCCTTATAAAACAACCGTTTGTTGATTAACACATTCGGCCCAGCACCTACGTCACTTTAGTTTTGCGGCATAATTCCGCGCACCCGGCTCCGATACACGCTGTGATTGATCTGAGTTAGGATGCGACGATCTTATGGCCTGTAGTCTTTCTTTTGCAGGCGGCGCGTGAGGTGCAGTTGCTGACGTGATACCCGTTCAGCGTTCGTTGCGAGTCAAATCGTCTGATATCTGATCGGATATCACCACTCCCTCCGCAGAGCCTCCTGTATGCCAAGACGTTTAGCAGCGTTGCATAATGTCATTTTGGGGAATCTGCCATGAATACGAATTCGTTTGACGAGAAATTGACAGAATTGGAACGTCAGGTCTTTGCTGCCAGTGGCGCGGATAAAAGGATTGTCACGCAACGCCTGCGCCTTTTGGTGAACGCCGTCGAACCGAGACCCACACCCAAAGCGCTTGATTTTGAAGAAGATGATATGCGGTTCGACAATGTTCCTGTCTGATATTCCACCAAAGCTGCGGAAAACGGAAGATACCACGGCAACCTGAGAAGGATCAGCTATGTATGACTGTCAAATTTCACGAGACATCGCTTTGACCCGGCAAAGGCTGGGTCCGCAGCCTGCAAAAGCGCTTCGCGTCTTAGTTGATCTTGGTTTGGATGATTGCGAAATTGGACGTTATCATTCGGTTCCACGGACCACTGTGTCCGCGCTGCGCACCCATTATAGAATAACGGCGGCGAACATCATATTGAATCCAGCCGATCCGCTGATCGGCGAGATGGACACGGACAAGTATCTCGCATGGATCCTAAATGCATGTGACGGCAACAACTTTTCGTGTGTCACTAGATCAGGCGGCAAATCCGATACCGCAAAATCGAAACTGCGCCAGCTTGCTATTTCTGTGCGATCTTACAAGCAAGTATCATCGAAAAGATTTTGCATTCAGCGTTGGGAAGATGAGGGGGGTGCGACACGTCATAACTCTTCGCCTCGCATCGCCATCTAGCTCAAAATCTCCACAGCTAACCTACATCAGCACCAGACAGCTCTTTAGAAGCTATGTGTGAACTTTGCACCTTACTTTTTATGAAGAAGTTCGCGTGTTATAGCCTCTGGCGACGCCCATGCAGCAATGAATGGGCGTCGTCAATTTATCTGATAAAGACCCCGCTTCTGGGAGACCCCTAAACCACTTCATTCTTAAATTGAGGCTTCCATGAAAATGAGCTCTTTCGAATACCAGATGACCAAGCTGGACCATCTGATCCTTGAGATTGACGCCGCGAATGAAAGTCTTACCCCGCAACAGCAGCGTCTGACATCAACAAACAAACCGATAAAGGCAGACGCTGCGCTCTCGCCTGTTGGTGTCAAAAAACCGAGTTAGAAAATACGAGCGATTTGCCACAGAAGTTCTCGTCTAAAAGTTGCCGGTTGAACCTGTTTTAGAGGTCAGAGGACTTTCGAAAGTACTTTGCGCAAGCCTGCATCGGTCACCGGCTGTCTCAAACGCGATAACTTGGCTCATGATGCCCGAATGATCGGCGATCGGATTTCGAACAGAGCTTCCAGACGTCCCCCCCGACACAACGTTGGGGTGACAGGTAGGCGTTTGGCGGCCTTCAGCCAGAGGGAATAAACCCATGGACAATAAACAATCCGACCAGATGGACCAAAAGGTGAACTCAACCAAAGCGGCCATCGACAAAGCCAATGATGGCCAGAAAAAAGTCCGCCCCAAAGCACTATCAATCTGCGCAACAGGCACAATCTGCCAACAAATCGGATGAGTGCGTAAAGGCATGTCATGCTGCCGTGAGCCAGCTGAACGGGCAACGCTGCCTTCCGGAAGGCACCATCCGACGGGTGGTGCCGATCCCCGTTCACACCACACTACTTGATCATCGGCCCTTCATAATCCAGATAGGCTTTGTCGAAGCCTGCAAGCGCGACAAGCTGATCTAAGTTGCCAAAAGTCACTGTGCCATCACGAAAAGTCATCAGCCCATCTTCGCGCAGTTGACGCAAGACACGGTTGATGTGAACGGCACTCAGGCCGAGTGCATCGGCAAGAATATACTGCGACAAAGGGCACTCATAGCTGTTCGCTGTTGCCAATCCTACGAGCTTGAGCCGTGCCCCTAATTCCAGAAACAAATGTGCGACACGTTCGGCCGCGTCACGCCGTCCCAGACTGACAAGTCGCTCAACAACGATTGCCTCATCGGAGGATACGGCCCAAAGAATGGCCGTGGCCAAACGCGGGCACGCCTCGAACGCGGCAAGCAACGCTTTGATTTTCACTTCCGAGGCCTGAACTTGATTGAGTGGCTCAGCGCTGTGGTCGGCAGTCCTGAACAGGGCACCCCGCAGCCCCAGAATGTCACCAGGTATTTCAAAATCCACGATCTGGCGACCGCCTCCTCGCAGGATTTTGTAGGAGCATGCCCACCCTGAAGCTATAATGAAAGCGGAGGAGTCTGCCTGACCCTCATAGACCATATCAATCCTGTCAACGAACGACCGCCGATGCTGATGGAATCCTTCGAGGATCGCAATTTCAGGATTGGACAATGCAACATAGGCAGTAAGCTTTCGCACGAGCGGGCTGCTTTGCTTGTTCATCAAACAAACGTCCTTTCTCCATAGAAATCCGGCGCTGAATGCCCCTGATAAGTTACCCTCTCGGAAAACGGGCCGCAGCCCACTGCTCCAGGTTAGCTACATATACACTAAATCTGCGATGATGGCACAGGTGATCGTTTTTGCTCGTGAAGGTGCAAAAGCCCAAAGGTTACTTTTACAAGGAATATATGCATGCCCCAACCAAACGATGTGTCAGGCACGGCCGCCCTCGCCATCTGCGAGTCGCTGTTGCTGGCTTTGAACGACAACGGTGTGCTGCCCGAGCATGAGATCGTAGGGGTGCTGAAAGACGCTGCCGCCGCCAATCAGGATGTGCCGGGGAATGAAGAAAAGACCGCTCTTCATACTGCGGTGACGAAGTTGATCAATAGCATCATCGACAGGGGGAATTCGGTCCGCCGACCGTGAGCGGCGTAAGGTCCCGTTCAGACAGAGGTTGCTTTACTACAGCATATGGCCCGCACGAAAGGAGACCGGTTGATGGAAAACCTAACGACAGCAAATGGTTTCGCTGCATCGAAGACCCGTCCGGCAACGCCGTCAGAAAAAAAGACACTCGTTTGGAGGGAAATTCTCGCGGGGAAACAGAACGTCGCCAGATCAAGTCAGCACGGCTTCGCAAGGCACTTCTGGAAAAGGAAGCCAATGTGCACGCATGAGGCGAGGGGTCAAAAGGGCAGTTAAGACAGCGACGAATGGGAATTAGCTCACTAACCGAACTTTCATAATTTGATATGATCTTGTCAAAAACGACCGTTTGTTGAACGCTCTCGAAAGCGGCCATTGGCCGCAGTCGCAGCGAAGGCACCCTTTGACCAGGCCGCGGCGCATCCTGCGGCTAGAGGTGGCTGGGCTAACAGCGGTTACAATACAATGCTAAAGTTTTTTATTTACCCCAGGGACAGAGTGCTTCGACCTGTTGGCGACCAAGTTTATTCAATGTTTTTATGTTATCCATATAAATCTTCTCCGGGTCCAAAACGTGAGCGAGGGCTTTAGTCATTTGATCTTGACGCAGAAGATGTATGGTTGGATAGGGTGAGCGATTAGTGAAGTGGCTAAGATCGTTAGCAGCTACACCCTCAAATTGATATTGAGGATGAAATGATGCTAATTGCACATGCTCTGTCAGTTCTGCTTTCTCCAATAGCTGCTGAAACCAATCGAGTAAGGCGAGGTAATCGTCGAACTCTTCTAGACCTCGGGTAAACATGAGCAAGCTAGTGGCAACGTCATTTTCGTTAGCCCCAAGCAGGCGCTGTAATTCATTCACATAGAACTGCTTTAGTTGTGCATCGATGGTGGCATCACAGATGGCATAATACACTTGGTCTTGGGCTATGACGTAACAGGAAAATGGGCATAGATTTAATCCAACTACCATTTGTTCAAGCCATCGACGGGTGTTTTTAACTACCTCCTGATGAGCTATCGATAGTGTCTTAGGGCTAAACTTATTGATACGATAGATCCTTTATTGTTTAACTAACTTAAAGCATATTTTGCCCATATCTCTAATTTATTTGCAAAAGCCAAATCCATCGACTCGGGGCAGTTACAAGCGTCCATTGTGTCATACCATCCTTCGCCATTGGCAAGCGGACCTTGGTGATCTTTGCGGCGAAAGCGGGCTTCGAGCCCTCTTTACCGGATGCTGCAAAGGGAACGAACGTCAGCTTTGTTTCGTTCCTGTTTCGGGCTTCCGAAGCGGCACGCACTTCTACGATGGGTTCAAAATTAAAGACATTCATAAAGTTCTAAGGACACATTTCACCTGTTTCAGTCCAGCGAAGCTATCTGAATTCAGACGTCAAGCAGGCCAGTTCTTTATCAAACTTGAGTTGAAGGGATAGCTTTTGGCAGATGCGCAGCAAGGCGATGTGTGGGACGTTTTACGCCCCACACAGTTTATCATGGATTACTGGGTGCTGGTTGGTCGTGCAGGAACCGAAGAACGCGACCACAGACAGGATCACCCCAATAACTGCGGCATTCCAGGTTACCAACCTATCGGCGAATTCGGCAAGCCATGGTGCGAGAAACACACCAAGTCCCAGAACAAGGCCCAAATACGGCGGCATCAGATTATGCCTGCTACAGCTGTAACCTGCAATGACGAGAGCCAGAAAGCCAGAAATCATCAGCAGCCCTGCCTCACCGACGAAAAGATCGCTTTTGGCTGCCTCGCCCGCAATAAGCAAAAATGGGGATAACATCAGCCATAGGCCGGATGCAGCAAAGGTCCATCTGAACACTGCACGGTGCTGCATGGGGCGTACTCTGAAATCGGGCATCATGCGTCGATGTCCAGATCGGCAAGCATGCCAAGATCAACAGCAATGGCCATCTCTTCGTCGTTTATTAAACCATCACCATCTGTGTCCATTTCGCGGAATAGTTCTTCCGTGAGTTCTGGGTAAGAAACCAACAGCTCCGAAAGCGACGCCATCCCATCTCCATCGGTATCAATCTCGGTTGTCATAGCATTTGCAGAGAAAGCAACAGAAGCCGCAAGCGCGGCAACAAGAGTTACGTTTTTCATGGGTTTTCCAATTGAAACAGTGCCGTCCATTTTGGACGGCATCTATCAAGTTATATATGCACGCAGACGAGACAGCCCGCAGACACATGCCTGCGGGCCTTGTTTGCGTTTGGTTTACATCATGCCGTCCGTACCGGACATCGCGTTCCCGCCAGCTTTCGCTGGTTTGTCAGCAACCATCGCCTCGGTGGTGATCAACAGCCCCGCAACTGACGCGGCATATTGCAGTGCAATCCGAACGACCTTGGTCGGGTCGATGATGCCAGCTTTGAGCATATCGCCGTACTGTTCTGACTGCGCATCATAGCCAAACGTCTTGCTGGTGTTCTCGACGATCTTTCCAGCAACGACCGATCCATCAACACCCGCATTTTCAGCAATTTGACGCAGAGGTGCCTGCAGCGCTTTGCGAATGATCGCGATCCCAGCCGACTGATCCGGGTTGTCACCTGTAAGGCCCTGCAAGACCTTGCCAGCATGCACCAATGCGACACCACCACCCGGTACAACGCCTTCTTCGACAGCGGCCCGTGTGGCGTTTAATGCGTCGTCAACACGGTCCTTACGCTCCTTCACCTCGATCTCGGTCGCACCGCCTACCTTGATCACCGCAACACCACCAGCAAGTTTGGCGAGGCGCTCTTGCAGTTTTTCTTTGTCGTAGTCGGAATCTGTGTCTTCGATCTGTGATCGGATCTGTGTGACCCGTGCTGCGATTTCCGACTTTTCACCAGCCCCATCAATGATGGTTGTGGTGTCCTTGGTGATGGTGATTTTCTTGGCATCGCCCAGCATGTCCATCGTGACATTCTCAAGCTTGATGCCCAACTCGTCCGAGATAACTGTGCCGCCTGTAAGAACGGCAAGGTCTTGCATCATCGCCTTGCGACGATCCCCGAAACCGGGTGCTTTGACGCCAGCGACCTTCAGTCCACCACGCAGTTTGTTCACAACAAGCGTTGCAAGCGCTTCGCCATCGATGTCTTCGGCGATGACCAACAGTTGCTTGTCTGCCTGCATGACGGCTTCGAGCAAAGGCACCATTGGCGCCAGAGATGTCAGCTTTTTCTCGTGAAGCAGGATGACACAGTCTTCGAGGTTGGCCGTCATTTTGGCGGGTTCTGTGACAAAATAAGGGCTGAGGTAGCCACGATCAAATTGCATGCCCTCAACGACTTCGGTCTCTGTCTCAAGACCTTTGTTCTCTTCGACGGTTATGACGCCTTCGTTGCCGACCTTGGCCATCGCGTCCGCGATCTGTTGACCGATTGCTGCTTCGCCGTTGGCGGAGATGGTGCCGACTTTGGCGATCTCAGCCGTGTCGCCTACAGGGCGTGACATGGTTTTGACTTCGGCGATTACTGCGGTGACCGCTTTGTCGATGCCGCGTTTCAGGTCCATCGGGTTCATGCCCGCAGCAACTGATTTCATGCCTTCTTTAACGATGGCTTGTGCCAGAACAGTGGCTGTGGTTGTGCCGTCGCCGGCCTCGTCATTGGTACGCGATGCGACATCCTTGACCAACTGCGCACCCATGTTCTCAAAGGGGTCCGACAGTTCGATTTCCTTTGCGACTGTAACGCCGTCCTTGGTGATGCGCGGCGCGCCATAAGATTTGTCGATCACCACATTGCGGCCCTTTGGTCCCAGGGTGACTTTTACAGCGTTGGCCAGAGTGTTGATGCCCTTGAGCATGCGGTCACGGGAGTCCGTGCCGAATTTGACGTCTTTTGCAGACATGTCGGTATTCCTATTTGAAAATTATGTGAAAGAGACAGCGTCGTTCAGGCCATAATGCCCAAGATGTCGCTCTCCTTCATGATCATCAGCTCTTCGCCGTCGATCTTAATTTCAGTGCCAGACCATTTGCCGAACAGGATTTGGTCGCCCGCTTTGACGTCTATCGAAATGCGTGCCCCAGTTTCATCTTTGGCACCTGCACCGACAGACACAACTTCACCGCGTTGCGGTTTTTCCTTGGCCGTTTCGGGGATGATCAAGCCGCCGGATGTCTTTTCGTCTTCTTCGGTGCGGCGCACCAAGACACGGTCATGTAGGGGGGTAAACAGCATGGAAATTCTCCTTTTGAAGATTTTCGGATAGGGGTGGCATGCTTAGAGACGTATTGGCACTCGCCACACCTGAGTGCCAATATTGTTGAGTTGGCTATGGTGAGAGGCGACTACAACAGGGCCAAGAAGTATATTTCATCGAAAATGCTTTTTCCGAGAATGAGCCTCGTTGCAGTCGACCTCAAAGCGTTACTTCACCTTTTTACCAGCAATGGAAAGATCAGCTTTTCCGGCGTTGGAATTCGATGTCGCCAACACTTTCGGCTTTTCTTGCTTTGGCTTCTTTGCCTCTTTGTTACTGTTTTTACCTTTGGCCATGGAATGTCCTTCCAAATTGCAGCGATCCGGTGCCGGAATGGCAGCGGCTTGACTGCGGTCGTCCACCCATTGCCCATACATGGCGCAGGATGGTGTTGACTGGTGAGGGCTACGCAGACGTGCCTGCCTTTTCGGCGGCCTCGTCTATCGCCTTTTGTTGCCCACGTGAAATGGTCGAGATCGGCGTTCCGAACATCGCGTTTGCCGCAGCATAATCCTCTGCGGTATCAATCTCGGTCCAGTTCAATCCGGTGATATCAAGCGCACGAAAGACCGTCCCTTTCACCACAAGCCGCGCATAAGCGGCCTCGTAATACTCCTGAAAATGCTCTCTGTTTTCCATCATCTCGTCGAGTTCCGCAAAAAGCAGGGGACCCGTCTTGGCGCTTATTTTCTCGATCCCAATGGACTCGCCGAGTGCCAGCTTGGGATCAACGGACTTGCCGACCTCAAGCACCTGCATATGGTCATCTGTGATGACCTTAACCTCTTCGTCTTCAAGGGCGATATTTTGGTCAATGCACAAGACGTTTGCATGGTCGCTATCAACAAGCTGGCGCAAAATTTTCACGTCAAACACCACGTCAGCATCGAACTTGATAAACTCGGACGTGCCAATGGCGGGTGCGGCAAGCATCAGGGAATAACCCGTGTTTGTATCGCGGTAGCGGTCGTTGATCACATAGGCCACGCGGATGCCGCGGAATGTTTTGTCGACGAATTGCTTGATCTCGTCTGCCCTATGACCCAACACCAACACGAACTGGGACATGCCGCAGCTCAGGCAATTGCGGATCATCCTTTCCAGAATGACAGACCCGCCTACAGACAGCAGGCTCTTTGGGCAATTGTCGGTCAGCGGGGCGAGCCGCGAGCCGATGCCTGCGGCCAGAATAACGGCCATGGGAGGGCGATTGATTTCGTTTTTCATATCGTTGTTTCCTATTTGAGGCGGAATGAGAGGTGCTATTTTGGGAGGGCCCGTTTTTGGTTCTCGCCAATATTCTTGCCTCTGAGCCAAGACTTGTAGGTGCCCCAGAACAGTTGGCTGGCCGCAAAAACCCAAAGCATCGGGATGAGTTGGTCAAAGACGAGGGCGGCAGATAGCATGAAGATGAACACGCCCTCGTCGAATGCGAGGATCTTGCGCTGCTCATGCAGAAACCACGTCCAGTTGGCGCGCAGGTCAAAACCCAAGCCCGCCGTTGTCTCCACCTGTTTCAAACGCGCCATGTCCACGGCGTAATTTGGATCACGGGCCATTTCGATCTCAAGGGCCACGTATTTGGCGTATCCGCGCAACCCGTAGAACGCGATGCCGATCATGGCGAGGAACACAGGAACCATACTGGCTGTTTGAGCATATGCGGCGTAACCAGCGGCCCCGAACCAAAGCGTGACCTGCACCTGATCTGTCAGGCGGTCATAGTAACTGCCTTCGGGTGAGGGAACGCGGCGATACCGCGCCATTTGTCCGTCCATACAATCAAGGATGTGGCTGAGGTGGATCAGAACTGCCGCCGCGATGAAACATGCCGTGCCCCCAACAAGAATCCCGATGCTCGCCACCACAGCCACCAAGAATGAAGCCGCGGTGATCCGGTTCGGCGTGATCCACGGCACATCTGCGGCAGCGTAATTGGCAAGGATGCCCAGCGGTGCCGTGACAAACGACGACCACCATTCATCGTCTTTGGTCTTGGTAGCCCAAAGCTGTGTCAGCTTACCTGTCATGACACCACCTTCGCTTGCAGGCGATCTGACGTAGGCAACATGACCAAGGTTGCCGCTTTTGGCCGGACGGGAGCGACAAGTTCAGCGGCCTCAGCCTGCAACGTCAGCAACACGTCTTTGAGAGCGGCAAGGAAAAACCGGATGTCGTAGTCGGACAGCTCACCGATATTGCCCACCTGAAAGACCTTGCCCGCAAAGCACCCTTTACCTTCGTAGATGATGATAGATTTTTCCCGCAGCCGGTCGCGTAGATCACGCACGGCAATTGATGGCGGCACCCGCACCGTAGTCAGGATCGAACACATGTCCGCCTCGTCGATCAAGAAGTCGAGGTTCAGCCTGCGCATGCCTTCACGCAGCAGATCCGCACGTGCCTTGATGCGCGCATAGCGTTTGATCACACCTTCCCGCAGGATGTCTGTCAGCGCCTGATCCAGCGCAAAGAACAGCGGCACAGCGGGTGTATTCGGTGTCTGGCTGTGATGTTTCAGAAAAGCGTAAAATTTAGCGAGGTTCAGGTACGTCGTCTTCGCCGCATGGTGCTTCAGCCGTTTGAAGTGCTTTTTCCGTCCAACTACGAAAGACAGGCCGGGATAAGAACCGATGGCCTTGGAGCTGGAACTGGACACAAACGCGATATGGCACGCCTCCATGTCGATCACTTCTGCACCAACCGAACTGACACCGTCGACCACAAACAAGGCCCCAGCCGCTTTGGCCAAAGCACCAATTTCTGCCAGCGGGTTCAGCATCCCCGAACACGTCTCGTGATGAACCATCGCCACAACATCAATTTTGTGGGCCGACAGATACGCGGCAATCTGGGCTGGATCAAACGGCGTACCCCAAGGCATCTCAATCAGATGGGTATGCTTGTTGTGGATGCACGATGTCTTATGCAGCCGCCCGCCGAATTCACCATTCGACAGGATCAGGATTGCGCCTTTGCCAACCACAGAAGACAGTATCGCCTCGTTGGCAGCCGTGCCGGAACCGGTGATCACTACAGCACGGTACCGAGCACGGTTTCTGATCTGAAACAGCGAGATCAGTTTGTGTTCGATACTGCGCAAAAGCGCATCAAAATCAGGTTCGCGGTGGCAAATGTCCTGTTTACAGATGGCCGCGCGTAAAGATTCGGCCACATTCACAGGGCCGGGGGTGAAAAGCAGGTATTTGTTTAACATTTGGTCATGCTCCAACCGCCACATGACCGGAGCCATGAGGCAGTCACGCCCATGATACGTCCGCGCCCGAGGTTCGGCCGGAGACATCGAGAGGGCACAAATCGAGTTCGAAAGCGCAGCACCTACGGGGGGCTGTTGATAAATCGTCCGAAAATTGAACGTTTGCAGAAATAATTCGCAAAATAAGAAAAAGACACCTGATCCCAGCAATACGTGCGGATCAGGCGGGCCTCATGTGCTGTAAAACAGCCTCAGAACATTAGTAGAGCAAAATCGAAGGTCGCAAGGGGTGGCCAACGCACAACTTTTTGGGTGGCGTTGGGTTTTGACCAGAAACATCCAGCTGCAGTTTCAGACATCCTGATCTGCTACGATTGACCTTAGAAGAACGTGTCGGCGATTTGATAGAGCGCCTGAGGATCAAGCCGTATGGACAAACCAATCAGATAGCAAGGAATAGATGCATTCTACCCGATGATATGAATACCGAGGACTTCCCAACTACGAGGTTCCGCTTGACCAGAGACCTGCTGAAACCTACCCCATCTTATCCATGGATCACATTAGCCCCCTATTGCGCCCGTCTGCACGAATTGCTCCGTTGAGTGAACTCATTGATCGCTACGATGGCCTGCTCTGTGACATATGGGGAGTGCTTCATAACGGGGATGCCGCGTTCAGCGATGCCGTCGATGCTTTGTGCAGGGCCCGTGCCTTTGGTCGGTTTGTCATTCTGATCACCAATGCGCCAAGACTGTCCAAAGATATCTACCCTCAGTTGGCGCGTTTTGGTGTTCCACCTGAAGCGTTCGATAGCATTATTACATCTGGCGACGTGACCGCGCAGTTGATTGCCAAACAACCAGACGCGCCATTGTTCCACTTTGGTCCAGAGCGGGATAAATCCATTCTGGAGGGTCTGACGAACCCGATTGTCGATCACTCAGACGCCAAGCTATGCCTGCTGACCGGTCCGCTGGACGACACGATTGAGACTACTGATATCTACCACGACCTTCTTGAGCAAATGCACGAAAACGCCGTCGAGATGATTTGCGCAAATCCCGATTTGGTTGTGCGAAGCGGCAACCGCATGGTGATCTGTGCAGGCTCTATCGCACAGCGCTATGCACATCTGGGTGGCAAAGTGAGCTTTGCAGGAAAGCCGGAACCGGCAATTTATGAAGAGGCGTTGAGAAGAGCGGCTGCTCTGACGGGTCGAGATATCCCGAAAAGCAGATTGCTGGGCATCGGTGATGGGTTGGCAACGGATATCAAAGGCGCTGCTGACAACGGGTTTGATGCCTATTTTATTGTAGGTGGCATTCATGCAAGTGAGTTTGACGAGCTGAATGCACAGGAGGCTGTAAACCGCATCAAGAACAGGTTCCTCGGACTCAACCTCGTCGGGGTCAGTGATCGCTTAAGCTGGAGCTGAACTTTTCTGAGTATGGGCGGTACACGCAATCAAGCAGGTTTTGAGGTGGTATTTCCTTTCAGCTGGAAAAATGCCCAACAGTCAGGATTGAACTGCCATGGGTCTGTTTAAAGCTACTTAATTTTTGGGGGTGTCCGCATTTCGTGTTGGTGAGCTTCGGTTCGGAACCGAATGGCCTATATCACGTCGCCTTTCCAGCGGAGTGATGCCCTTGCTACACCATGATTTTCGTAGATTTTGTGACAGCCTCGACGAGCTAAATCCGGCTCAAATCGAGGATGCTCAAACAATGATCCGGGATCTCCGGCGCAAGACTGAAGCGATCTCGGAGATCGAGGCGCGTACAAACCAAGAAGCTAAATGCCCGTCCTGCGGCGATGAACAACGCCAGAAGTGGGGGCGAACCCGAACCAAGATTCAGCGCTACCGTTGCAGTGGTTGCCGGAAGACATACACTGGTCGATCCGGCTCAGCCATTGGTCGCATCCACCGGCCTGATCTTTTTATAGTTGCCTTGCGCGACATGCTGGGCACCTCCACACCGCAGTCGGTGCGCAGGCTGGCGCTCCATCTCGGGCTTAACAAACACACGGTATGGCGCTGGCGGATGTTGGCCTTCTCGATCATCGGAAAGGCGCAAACTGCATACTTTTCGGGCATCGTGGAGGCGGACTAGACGCACCAGCGGGAGTCGCGCAAGGGGTCGCGGGAGTGGGTCCGGCACTTCGCTGGTCCGCTCAATGTAGCGAAGCCACCACGTCCCCGGTGGGAAGACTATACGACGCAGGGGCTGAAAAAGATGCGCGGCCTCTCAAAGTGGCAACTGCCCATCCTGACCGTTGCTGACCGAGGCGGGTCGCGCCTGCTTGAAAGGCTACCAAACCGAAAGAGCGCGACGTTGGAACGTGCGATGAAGCCCTTGGTGCCCCACGATGCGGTGCTTTGCTCTGATGGGGCCAGCGGTTATGCGAAGGTTGCCGCTCAGCGTGGAATCGAACATTTCGTCGTCTGCAGTAGACCAGGCACCCGTGTCGCAGCCGGGAGCCACCACATCCAGAATGTGAACTCGCTTCACGCCCGCTACGACAAGTTCATAAGACCATTTTGCGGCCCAGCGACGAAGAACCTGAGTGGCTACATACGATGGCTCGAGGTGCGCCTTGCTGGAATGACACCCGCAGAGTTGATCCGGTCATCGTAGCGGCTATCTGGTGTGAAACATGACGCGGCGAATGGCGGCTCCGAGCTCGTTCTTCCAATTTCGATGCCATGCTACCGAAATGTAATTCTGAAGGGCATAGCACGTAATATGCCACATCCTTCAGCTATTGATTGACCTATTCGCTGATTGTCAAACGGCACAGCAACGTGTTGTCTTGCTTCAGGCTTTCACCCCAGACCAGCTCTGCGCTGTCGTCCCATTCAACTTCGTCATAGCCATCCTTCGGGCCGACGGCGGCTGCGGAATGGACGATTGCGGCGGGCCAGTCGCTGTCATCAAAATCCAGCGTGGTCCAGTCGGCAGGTATGTCAGTGGCGACAAAACCGCATCCCCCTTCGCCTGCAACGGGTTTCGCTTCTTCAGCGCAAGACGGCTCAACCGGAGCAAAGTGCACAACTAAACATTTCATATCCCCGTCGGTCACGGCGAGCGTTTCACCCGACATCGCATCCCTGAACTGGGCAATCATACCGCCGTCGCCCATCTGATGGCGATCTGTGCCAATATATTCCAGACCGGTGTCGTTTTCCTTGAAATCCTTTGCTTCAATCGCGATCACTGCTGGCAGATCGACTGAAAAGGTCGCAGTTTCTTTGTTAAAGGACCGCTCTGTCGTAATCGGGACGGAGTCTTCTATGATCATTTCGCTGTTGGCAGACATAGAGAACCAGTTGTCGACCCAGACATCGGCGGTGATGTCGCGGGTTTCGGCCTGAGCGGCACAGGCAGTCAGGGCTGCCACTGTTGCAAGAATAAAGCGCATATCGCGTCCAATCGTGTAAAAGGTGTCGTGATTTAGTTCAGGAAAGAGATGGCATCGCCTGCAAGGACATGACCCTTGAGCGCGGCCATCACGTCAGTCCAACCGGTGCCGATGTCGTCTTGTTCCGGCAGATTAGCCAGCGGCGCATCAAGGGCATAGACCCAGATCGTGTATTCATGGGTGCCCGCACCAGCTGGCGAACAGGGCGGCGTATAGCCGGTCGCACGTAGGTCCTTATCGCTACCCTCTACGCCTAATGAGTTTGGATTGCCGCGCGCCACGCCATCTGCATCGACCGGAATATTCCAGACCAGCCAATAATGGCTCGGCTCGTTTACGCCCGGATAGGTGCCATTGGGGTAATGCTGCATGACGATGGCATAGGCCTGTGTGTCTGCGGGCACGTTTTCCCATGACAGCGGCGGCGACACACCATCCCCGCCGCTGCGGGTGCAGCGCAGATCATCAGGCAAGGCCGCTCCGTCCAGCAGCGCGGAACTCGTGACGGTAAATTTTGGCCCCACTGCGTGGGCGTTGGCCTCTTCGCCGGGCTTTAGCGGCGGCGTTTGCTGCGCAACTGCTGGTAATGCGGTTGTGCAGCACAGCAGTGCAAGGGTTAGGGCGGGAAAACGGGTCATTCGCGGCACAGCTCCTGCTCGAACAATTCGCCGCCGTTGGTCACGGTGCGGGTCTCGAAATTATAGCAATTCTCGGTCTCGGACGGGGCGTATTTGATGTAGTAATCCCCCCTCTGATAACTGTAGGTCATGGTCCGGCTGCCGTCCTCGTCCTGCACGAACAACAGATCATCAACCCCGCCGCGCGGTGGCTGACCTGCCTCTGGCCCGCGACCGCCGTCTGCTGCACCCAAGGGGCGCACGCGCGGCAAGGCGTCGATGTCGGGCACTTCACCCATAAGGCATTGGATGATGTAGGGCGCGCCTTCGGACGTGTGGTAACGATAGCCAAAAACATCGTCGGCCTGCCCGTTACAAACATCCAGAACACCTTCTATGATAACGGTGCCGTCAGGATTGGAATCCGAGTAGATTGGAAAACCGTCAAACGCCCAGCCGATAATTGCATCAGGGCCTTTGTTCGCCATCTGGTCAATCATGCAGGTCGGTGCGGCATGATAATGGTAGTCGTCGCCACGCCCAGAATGGCCGCCGCAGGCATCAAGCTGACCCGTCGCGACGGTGTCAAGATTGGCCTGATAGGTCGCCAGATCCGCTTGCGACATCTCTCCGCCAGCGGTGTAGTCATATATCGGCACGCCGTTCACCGCGACACCAAGGGCGGCGTCGCGGGTATGCGGTTCTGTCCCGCTCATGGGCGCCAATGTGATGGGTGAGGCATAACTCACGGCAGGCACTGGAACCTGTTCGTTCGTGCCGATGATACCGGTCATCATCTCGTGGTCGGGATAGGTATCGCCAGCGATCAAAGCTTGATTCCCGGTGCAGGTCACCGTGACCACATCGTCAAAGCCCGCCTCTGCGACAGATTCCGTCACCGCCTCGCAGTGAAAGGAGGCTTCATGGGCTTGCCCTGTGGTGGCGCAAAGGCAGCCAAGGACGGCTAAACCGGGCGGAAGAAGTAAATGACGCATGTGGATGCCTTTGAAAGGGTAAGTGTGAAAGAGTAAGTGGCGGTATCGGGAGTTATACGTTGCGCTTGGATATTTCCGTCGTATCTTTGTCTTGAAATTTGACGAGGAAAGGTGCGGCCGACATTTTAAGGCCTGTTACAACTTCAAAACTGTGAGTTGGCATGGTGATGTGATTCAAGTCGTCGTTGCGCAAAATCAACTGCCACCAAAAGCTGACGTCATTTTTTGACAGCAGCCATTGGTGGCAATCATCATTTGCTGCTTTGCCCAATAGCGGACCAACACGATATGCGGACACCCCCTAATTTTTTGGCAGCTACCGGTTTTTGTGTTGCCAATATCGGATGCCATTTCTCTCAGGCAAGAATTCTAGAAAGATAACCTCTATTTCCAAATGCGGTCATTGGCGCAAGTGCAGCGAAAGCACACTTTGTCCGCTTTGCTGTCCCTAAAACCTAGTGCGGCGAACGACTGGTTTAGTGAATTACACGCGCTTAACAGTTGCATTACGCCTTACCCATCCTATCCAGAAACCCCCTCCCCCTGCTTCAGCTGGTCTTCCAACCCTCCTAGATC
>JBALTK010000040.1:0-22942 GCA_036964385.1 Sulfitobacter sp.
ATGAGGCGCGCCTTCGGGCGCTTTGAGTGGTTTGACGTCGCGCGACAGGACCGATCCTGTGAGAGCGGCGGCCAAAACTTCGGCCATCAGACCAAAACCCCAACCTTTGTAGCCGCCCATAGAGACGAGTGACCCTTTGATCGCTTCCTCGGGGTCGGTCGTCGGGTTGCCGTCCGCATCCAGCGCCCACCCTTCGGGAATGGACTGGCCTGCGGCTTTCGCCATTGTGATCTTGCCCAGCGCCACCGTGGTGGTGGATTGGTCGAACTGCATCGCGATGCCGCCCTGCCCGTCTGGCACAGAGAAGGCGATTGGGTTGGTGCCGATGGCGCGGGTTTTGCCGCCCGGGGCGGCGACGATTGGAGATGCATTGGTGAAGCCGATACCGATCATGCCTGCTTGTGCGATCTGTTCGGTGAAATAGCCCAACGACGTACAGGTATGTGCGTGCGCAACCGAAAGAGATGCCACGCCATTGGTACGCGCCGCATCGAGACCTACGGGCAGTGCATGGGCAAAGGCAGGCTGGGCAAATCCAAAGCCAGCGTCCACCATAACGGCTCCTTTGCGCGGTGTGCTGACTTGGGGTGTTACAGTGCCCGAAACGCGGCCCGAGCGGAGCTGTTGGCAGTAGCTTTCGACGTAGTAGAGACCGCAGATTTTGTTACCCACGCTCTCTGCCTTGCGCACAGCGCGGGCGACTTCAGCAGCGGCAAATGCCTCGGCACCGTGCACGCTCAGCGCGCGGCGGACGGTCTGTTCGATCTCGTCGAGGGATATCTGTGGCATCTGAAGTACTCCGATCAGAATGTAGGTTTAAACGGCGCGCAGGGTCCCTTGATCCAGCCGGATCTGGCGATCCATACGCGCGGCCAGTTCCAGATTGTGCGTGGCGATGAGCGCGGACAGACCAGTGCTGCGCACCAGTGCCATAAGAGCGGCAAAAACTGTCTCGGATGTCACAGGGTCAAGGTTCCCAGTCGGCTCGTCCGCAAGCAGAAGTTTTGGGCCGTTGGCCAGTGCGCGGCAGAATGCTACGCGCTGCTGCTCCCCTCCCGACAGTTCGGCGGGGCGGTGGGCGGCACGCGGAGCCACGCCCACGCGGTCTAGCAGGTCCATCGCGTGGGCTTCTGCTGTCTTGCGTTCGACCCCGTTAGCGAGCTGCGGCAAGATGATGTTCTCGGCGGCGGAGAATTCAGGCAGCAAGTGGTGGAACTGGTAGATAAAGCCCACGTCGTTACGGCGCACGGCAGTTCGGATCGCATCGCGTTTTCCCGTCATGTCCGCGCCATCAATCTCGACCGTGCCGCTGTCGGGCGTGTCCAGCAATCCTGCGATGTGCAGCAGCGTGGATTTGCCCGCGCCAGAGGGTGCGACGAGCGCCACCACTTCGCCGCGAGCCACTTCGAGATCAATGCCGTTCAGCACGGTGACCTCGTTTGGCTTGCCGCTGTTGTAGGCTTTTTTAATGCCCGAGAGGCGCAGGACAGGATCACTCATAACGCAACGCCTCTACAGGGTTCATGCGGGCCGCACGGCGCGCAGGGAAGATGGTAACGATAAACGACAGACCCAGCGAGAGGCCCACGGCGGAAAGGACATCGCCCAATTCCAGTTTGGCTGGCAGGAAGTAGATACCCCTGATCGACGGGTCCCATGCGTTGCCCCCTGACATCCAGTTCACCAGTCCGAAAATCTGATCCACATAGAGCGCGAAGAGACAGCCGAGGATAACGCCCATGGCCGTACCGATGATGCCTGTGAACGACCCACAGATGAAGAAGACGCGCAGGATCGACCCTTCAGACAGGCCCATCGTGCGCAGGATGCCGATATCGCGGCCCTTGTTTTTGACCAGCATGATGAGGCCCGATACAATGTTCATCGCAGCGATAAGTACAAGGATCGAGAGGATGACAAACATCACGTTGTCCTCGATATCGAGCGCATTCAGAAACCCTGAGGACGCCTCACGCCATGTCCATATTAGCGCAGTGTCACCAGCGGCCTCTAAGATATCGGGGCTGATCGCATCAACGTTGTCGGGATTGGCGACCATGACCTCCAACTCATTTACTGCACCCTCGGAGTTGAAATAGCCCTGTGCCTCGGCCAGCGGCAGATAAGCACGGGTACGGTCGATGTCATAGCGGCCAGCGGTAAAGATATAGGTGACCTCATAGGCGTTGATGCGCGGGCTGGTGCCAAAGGCGGTTTTCACACCATCGGGTGAGATCAAGCGGATCATGTCGCCGACTTGTGCGCCCAGTGTCCGTGCAATGCCCGAGCCGATTGCGATACCTTCGCCAAAGCGCCCGATGTCGCCTTGGGCAGTTTGCGGATTGGCAATGCGGGGGATCGTGTTGAGGTTTTCCGCCGTGATACCGTAGACCTCCATCCCCGCGTTGTTACCCTGAAACGTTGCCATGACTTGGCCCCGCACGATGGGGGCAACGCGGGTGACACCGTCAACGGCTGCAATCTGGGTGGCCAGCGCGTCATAGTCACGGATACTGCGATCAACACGTCCGTTCGGCTGAACCACACCCATCTCATAGACGGTGACATGGGCGTTCGCGCCCAGAATGGTATCCACGAATTCCGCCCGAAACCCTGAGCGCACAGCGAGCGTTGCGATGAGGGCAAACACGGCAAGTGTGATCCCGATGAGACTGATCCACGTCATCGTGCTCACACCGCCCTCACTGCGCCGTGCGCGCAGGTAGCGCCATGCGATCATCCATTCAAACGGGGCGAAGGGGGGAGTTTTGGAGGCCATTTCGGTCCTTGCTGCGCGAGTTTTTCGCACCGTGAGGGTTTGTTCAGTGCGGGTCAAGACGGGGCTGTCGGATCAAGCACTCTGACGTCGCCGAAACGGCATGCGCAAGAGGCCAAATATGAGGCTGAGGGCGAGGCTTCCAAGCACGAAACCAACACCTGCGAACGTGAGCCCCGCGAAGTTCACAGGCACCGCAGGCTGATAGGCGTCCCAAGCGGCCTGTGCGATTTCGGGGTCGGTGAAACGGGTGCCGTTGTAAGCGCGCATGAATGGCCCTTGCCCTTGCAGGGTTTCCAGATCACTGCTCAGCCGCTCATAGCGTGAGATCGAGCGGGTCATGTCCGCCCCCCGACGCTCAAGAAAAGGAGTGCCTTGCATCTGGGCAAGCGCCTCATCACGGCTCAGATCAGACGCGCTGGCGGAGGCATCAAAATCGGCGACCACTTCGCCCAATGCATCGACGGCGCCGCCCAAGCGTTGCAAATATTGTTGCGAGAATTCGGGGAATTGTGAAGTTGCGGCGGCCCCTGCGAGGCCTCCTGCAAACACCATGCTGCGCAGTATCATCGTCCGTACACTACCTTACTCAATGCCGCATCCAATGCGATCATGGCACCCTCGTCGATGCAGGCGTCATAAGTTGCAACCACGCTCCACTCCCCTTGCCAGATCACCGCGAAGGCCCCTGTATTCAAGCGCAGCGGCATACACCATGCGCCAAAATGCCAGAAGTTACGGTGGTTCGCCACGTTGCGTTCAAACATGCCCAATCCATACGCCGCCCCGTTCGCAAAATCAACGCGCAGCGCAGGAGGAGAACCCGCGCTGTAGGCCCCTTGAGGGCCGAACCAATAGTACTGGAAGTGCGCGTAATCACGCGCTGACATCGACCACCCGCCCCACGGCAGCGTACCGCCCATAACGGAGGATGGTTCCGCAGTCGTGACGCCTGCGGCGGTAAGTGCGCGGGCAGTGCACGCTTCGGCGTAGGGCGCGTTCAGGGCAACTGATATCATCTGGCCCAGAATGGCGTAGTTCTCGTTGTTGTAGGCGTATGCCCCGCTTTGGTCAGGATCGCGGTCCAGCGCGGCATTTGCCACCTCGACGGAGAGCGGCACATTGGTGTCGCGCCATAGCCAGCGAATGCCTTGTGTGCCGTCTGGTCCGATGCCCGCCGTATGGGTTATAAGTTCACCAACTGTGATCCCCTCGGGACCGGTTCCGAGAACGTCGGCGCTGGTGGTTTGCACGCTCCACATACCTTCCTCAATGATCTGGGCTGCACATATCGCAGTGATCGCTTTGCTCAGGCTCGCAAGCTCGATTGGGAAATCTGCATTGAGCGGCTCTCCGATGGCTTTGCCCTGATAGAGCGCGATGAAACTTGCTTGAGTAATATTGTGATCTTGCGCCCATTGCTCAAAGACATAGCGCATGGTGGCGGCTTTGAGCTTTGGCTCCTGCGCCATTCCCGTTGTTGCGCAGAGTAGCGCGAGCGCCGTGGCGGTCATACCCTGTAATAGGCGTCTTATGGCCCTGCGCGCCATCTATTCAGGCGTGAGGCGCAGCAAGCGTCCCTCAGAGTTGTCGAGGATCAAGATCGCGCCGTCACGGTCGATTTCCACATCGCGCACGCGGATGTCACCGTCAAAGAAACGCTCTTCACCCACCACCAAGTCACCGTCAAGGATCAATCGCACCAGCCCTCCGGGGTTGAGCGAAGCGGCGAGGATATTTCCCTGCCAGCCCTCAAACATCGCCCCTTCGTAGAAGGCAAACCCACCCGGTGCGATGACGGGGTCCCAATAATATTGCGGCTCGGAAAAGCCGTTGTGCCGTGCCTGTCCGCTGCCGATGGCAGAGCCGTTGTAGTTCACCCCATAGCTCACCACTGGCCAGCCGTAATTCGCACCCGCCGCGATCTTGTTCAGCTCGTCCCCGCCTGCCGCGCCATGCTCCAACGTCCAGAGCGATCCATCAGAAGGGCGAATATCGGCGCCTTGCACGTTGCGGTGACCGAGAGTCCAAACGTCGGAGTTGAAGGGGTTGTCCGCAGCCATGCCGCCCTCAAGCGTGACGCGCACGACCTTGCCATAGGTCTTATCAAGGTCTTGGGCGTATTCACGCTCGCGGGTGGAGAAATGCTCGCCAGTGGTGATGTAGAGATAATCGCCCTGCGGCACCACGCGAGCGCCAAAGTGCATGGCGTTGGGGGATGGTGGGGATTGGACGAACACATCGCGCAGATCACTCAGGCTGGTGCCATCCGCGCTCAGCACCGCACGCGCTGCAGCGGTGGCAGACATGCCGCCCTCCATCGGTTTGGCATAGGTCAGAAAGATAACGCGGCTGGTGGCAAAGTCCTCGGCCAGCGCAACATCAAGCAAACCGCCCTGCCGTTGTGCCAATACCTGTGGCGTGCCGCTGATCGGTGGGCCCACCTTACCGTTCTTGACTATGCGCAAACTACCCGAGCGTTCGGTGACGAGGTAGCCGCCATCGGGCAGCACCTCGACGCCCCAGGGCGTATCAAGACCCTCGGCCAGCACCTCAATTTGCAGGGCAATACCGCTATCAACAGCTTCAGCACGGGTCTGATTGGGAAATGCGGGGGTGAACTGCGGCGCGTTTTTATCGCCTTGTTCAACACCTTGCGCGCAGGCGCCGGTGGCCATTACAGCCGCCATACAGAAGGTAAGTACTTGTTTCATCGCCACTCCCCATGTTGTCACACATAAGATGGCACAAAAGGAGCGCAGGTCCAGCCTACGCTCCCTTGGTCGGTCAAATTCCGCGAACGGATAGACCTTTGTAGATTTGCGCGAGACGCTCGATGGCCTGTTCTGGTGGCATCTCTTCGCTCTCGCCTGTGCGGCGTGAGGTCAGCTCAACCACACCGTTTTTCAGGCCGCGTGGCCCGACAGTGATCCGCCATGGCAGACCGATAAGGTCCATCGTCGCGAACTTGCCGCCTGCCCGCTCGTTGCGGTCGTCATAAAGCGGTTCAAGGCCCAGCGCCGTGATGCAGTTATAAAGCGACTCGCAAGCGGCGTCTGCTTCTTCGTCGCCCTGCTTGAGGTTCACGATACCGCAATGGAACGGCGTCACACCCTCAGGCCAGATGATGCCTTTGTCGTCGTGGCTGGCTTCGATGATCGCGCCCAACAGACGGGACACACCGATGCCGTGGCTGCCCATATGCACAGGCACAACTTTGCCATCGGGACCTTGAACTGTCGCGCCCATCGCCTCGGAATATTTGGTGCCGAAGTAGAAAATCTGACCCACTTCGATGCCGCGTGCGGTGCGGCGGCGCTCTTCTGGGACTTCGTTGAACAGCGCTTCGTCGTGCGTCTCGTCTGTGCGGGCGTATTTGGTGGTGAATTCTTCCATCACAGCGGCACATTCGGTGTGGCTGTTATAGTCGATCTCACGGTCGCCGAATTTCAAATCGGTTACGGCGCTGTCATAGAACACCTCGGACTCACCTGTCTCGGCAAGAACCAAGAACTCATGGGTATCGTCGCCGCCGATGGGGCCTGAATCCGCACGCATGGGGATCGCTTGCAGGCCCATACGCTCATAGGTCCGCAGGTAGCTGACCAGATGGCGGTTATAGGCGTGCATCGCATCTTCTTTTGTCAGGTCAAAGTTGTAGCCGTCCTTCATAAAGAACTCACGGCCACGCATGACGCCGAAACGCGGACGCATCTCGTCGCGGAATTTCCACTGGATGTGGTAAAGGGTAAGCGGCAGGTCTTTGTAGCTGCCGACATGGGAGCGGAAGATGTCGGTAATCATCTCTTCGTTGGTGGGGCCGTACAACATATCGCGGCCCTGACGGTCCGTGATACGCAGCATTTCTTCGCCGTAGTCATCATAGCGCCCGCTTTCGCGCCACAAGTCTGCGGGCTGCAAGGTGGGCATCAGCATTGGCACGTGGCCTGCACGCATCTGCTCTTCGTGCACGATATTTTCCAGCTTGCGCAGCACCTTAAAGCCAAGCGGCAACCACGAATAAATCCCCGCTGCGTTCTGCTTGATCATGCCTGCCCGCAACATATAGCGGTGGCTTACGATCTGCGCTTCGGCAGGGGTTTCTTTCAAAACGGGCAGGAAATAACGGCTCAAACGCATGGGAACGCTCCTTCAAAAACTTCAATTTGTGCCTAAGCCAAACAACTGCGCGACACAATCTCTGACTCAGTGCCCTTTATCTTTCTTGGCCGTAAACCTTTGGGGCAAGTTCGAGGGAGGCTCCATAGCAGCAAGCGGAACGGAGCCGCCGATACATCACCCCCGCGCCGCGCGTTGCACCAGATGCAATGCAACCTTGGTCGCTTTGGCCATATCCTGTACCGAAATCCACTCCAGCGGGCCGTGAATTTCCTGCATCCCCGTAAAGATGTTGGGACAAGGCAGGCCCATCTCCGTGAGGCGCGATCCATCTGTACCGCCCCTGATTGGAACAGAAACTGGCTCCAGCCCTGCATCACGCACAGCGGCGTGGGCGAGATGCACAGGCGTCATGTCCTTTTCCAGCCAATAGCGCATGTTGCGGTACTGCGGTGTGATCTCGCAGGTGACTTTCGCACGCGGCTCGGACAATGCGACCAACTCACAGACGGAGCGGAGAATTGCACCCTTCTTGGCCAATCCATCCCGCTCGAAATCGCGCAGGATGAAACCGATGCGCGTTTTTGCTGCGTCACCGCTAATGTCGGTGGCATGGATAAACCCTTGGGCGCCGCTGGTGGTTTCCGGCGTCATGTTTTTCTGCGGCAGCGTATCGATCACGCGAGCGGCAAGATGCATGGCATTGACCAGCTTGTTCTTGGCCCAGCCTGGGTGGATGGAGACACCTGTAATGGTGACAATGCCGCGATCAGCCGAGAAGGTCTCATGCTCAACCTCACCCGGTTTGGAACCGTCGAATGTATAGGCAAAGTCGCAGGCCATATCCACAGGCAGGCGCGGGTCGACGCCACGGCCGATCTCCTCGTCTGGTGTAAAGGCAAGGCGGATTTCACCGTGGGCCATGTCGGGATTTTCTAGCAGGTGACGCGCCGCCGTCATGATGATTGCCACGCCTGCCTTGTCGTCCCCGCCAAGCAGTGTTTTGCCCGAAGCGGTAATCAGGTCATGGCCCACACAATCAGCTAGATGTGGCGAGATATCGGGACCAAGGCGGCGGTCGGGCGCGTCTGGAAAAGTGATGTCACCACCGTTGTACCCTTGGATCAGACGCGGCCTTACGCCCGTTGCATTGAATTGCGGCGCTGTATCCACATGGGCGCACAGGCCGATGGTCGGCCCCTCAACAGTTGCAGGCACAGTCGCAATCACCACACCGTAATCCGTCAACTGCACGTCTTGCGCACCCATCTCCTCAAGCTCCGCAACCAGCATACGGCTCAGATCAAGTTGGCAAGCTGTGGAAGGCTGGCTTGTGCTGCTCTCGTCGGACTGTGTGTCGACGGCGGCATAGCGCATCAGACGGTCTGCAAGCTCGTTATCATAGGGGGTGCGCATGGGGCGGCTCCTGTTTTAGCGGTTTTGCCAAAAGTGGCGAGCGGGGCGCAGGTGTCAAGCGGTGCTGCCCTCTTCGACAACAAATAACTGGCCCAATAGGGCCGCACGGGCAACGGCCTGCGCCGTGGTTTCGACGTCCAGCGCATCGCGCGCACCGCGCAAATGTTTCTCAACTGTGGCCACAGACAGCTCCGTCAGTACCGCGACATCCTGCATGGATTTACCATCCGCGATCCATTCTAGGATTTCGCGCTGGCGCGGGCGCAACGGGTTACGCTTGGACGGGAGTGGCATGCGGGCGATGTTCAGGTGGGCGGCGATGCACATGGCCTCGATCCCTTCGCCATGAGATACCCAAAGGGCATCCATCTGCGCCTGTGACCAGCCACGTTGCCCCATCATGCCCAAGCCCCCTTTGAGGCGGGTTGTGTCGGAGGGAAAGCTGATCAGATAGCCAGCAGGCTGACCTGCGGCCACCAACTCTTCCAGAAACTCCTGCTCATCTTCGGGAAGCCGCCCCGCCTTTGCCTCATCAATGAACCAGCCCCACGAGACAGCACCGTCATTTTCCGCCATCCAGCGATAGTGGGGCGAGCGGCGGTAGAGGCCTGTTTCGATATAGTCGGTGAAATCCTGTGTCCCGAGGGTCGAGAGGAACAGGATGTCCTGCAAATCGCCGAGCGACATGCCATAGCGCGAGCGGGTCAGCCCGTAGCGGACTGCGGTGATCCCGAAAAACCCGAGCCCTTCCAGCAAGAGCGCCCAGACTTCGCTGTAAGACGTGCCTTTGAGAATGCGGGATGTTTGGCGCATGAGTGTCACTTGATCGGGCGCGGTTTTCGCGTCTGGCATCTCCCACATTCCTCTTTGCGTGAAACAGGCCCAACAGTAGGACAATGGGCGCGCAACTGTCCAGCGCGGCGCTTTTACCCCCGCTGCGGAACCACATCTTGACGCGAGCAAATCGCCCAAGCCCCCTTGAAAACATGGGCCTCATGGGCGATGTATCTTGGAACCCGTAGGAGCGAGCGCGATGGCATTGCCGATCAACGACCAGATGAAATATTGGGGCGTCGCTGCGGCGGGCTTCTTGGTGGTTTTGTGGTTTATGGGGGACGTGTTGCTGCCTTTTGTCTTGGGCAGTGCGATCGCCTACTTTCTTGATCCGGTGGCTGATCGTCTCGAAGAGATGGGGCTCACACGTGGGATGTCCACAGCGGTCATTACCGTGGTCGCGCTGCTGGTATTTGTCATTATGGCGCTGTTGGTTATTCCGACCCTTGTTTCCCAAGCTGTGAACCTGTTCGAAATTGCCCCCGATCTGACCAAACGCCTGAGCCTTTGGGTGACCGAACGCTTCCCCTCCCTGCTCGAAGACGGATCAACGCTGCAAAGCTCGATCAACTCGATCGGGACGATGGTCAAGGAACGCGGCGGCGAACTTTTGAATACCGCGCTCAGCTCTGCTGCTGGGATCATCAACATCATCATGCTGTTTGTGATCGTACCTGTGGTTGCGGTTTATATGCTGCTCGACTGGGACCGGATGATCACACATATCGATGGGCTGTTGCCGCGTGACCATGCGCCCGTGATCCGCCGCCTTGCGCACGACATCGACAAGACGCTCGCATCGTTTATTCGCGGCATGGGGACGGTCTGCCTTATCCTCGGAACTTACTATGCGATTGCGTTGATGTTGGTAGGTCTACAATTCGGGCTGGTTGTCGGGTTCATCGCTGGGCTGGTGACGTTCATTCCGTATCTGGGCGCGCTTATTGGCGGCGCACTGGCATTGGGGCTGGCACTGTTCCAATTCTGGGGTGATTGGGTGTCTATCGGTCTGGTTGCCGGAATTTTTGTCATCGGTCAGGTGATCGAGGGTAATGTGCTGACGCCAAAGCTGGTGGGGAACTCTGTAGGACTGCATCCAGTCTGGCTTATCCTCGCATTGTCGGTGTTCGGAACGCTCTTTGGCTTTGTGGGTATGCTGGTAGCGGTCCCCGTAGCAGCCTCTCTTGGTGTCATAGCACGGTTTGGTGTCGGGCAATATCAGGACAGCCTGCTGTATCGCGGCACCGAACAGCCACACCCAAGCTTTACTGAAAAGTCTGATTAAGATGGCTGTTCAGCTCGGCTTTGACCTTCCGGTGCGGACAGCGCGGGGGCGGGATGACTTTCTGGTCGCCCCCTCCAATGCCATGGCCGTTGCGATGATCGAGAACTGGCGCAATTGGTCGGGTGCCAAAATGGTACTGAGCGGCCCGATCGGCGCGGGCAAGACACACCTCACCCATGTCTGGGCCGAAGCCGCCCAAGCGACGATTATCAACGCCAAAGATTTGCGCAGCGATGATGTGCCAACGCTGGCACAAACCAGCGTCGCGGTAGAGGATGTTCCGCAGATTTCTGGCAATGCGGATGCGCAAACCGCGCTGTTCCATTTGCACAATATGGTCTTGGCCGAAGGCCATACGCTCTTGCTCACTGGAACGGGGACTGTGGTCCATTGGGGTTTGCAACTGCCCGATCTTGTTAGTCGCCTGCAAGGTGCATTGGAGACATCGATTGATGCCCCTGACGACGCGCTGCTGTCTGCGGTATTGGTCAAGTTGCTGGCCGATCGCCAATTGATGCCGCCGCCTGACGTGATCCCCTATCTGCTCAAGCGGATGGACCGTTCGTTTGCAGAGGCAAACCGGATCGTTGCAGCACTGGATCAGCAAAGCCTCGCGCTGAAACGTCCCATCACACGTGCACTGGCGGGGCAAGTGCTGGACAATGACACCCAAGGCACGCGATAGTTCCTCAACCCCGTCTTATTGCTGTAACATTCCTGTGGGATTGCTTCGCTTATGTCTGATGCCGATTTCCTTACTGCGCCCTTTGATGCGCCCGTTGACCTGCCCGATCTTGACCTCTCTGGTCCGGGAAGATTTCAAAACCGCGAGCTGAGCTGGCTCGGATTTAACTGGCGTGTGGTGGAGGAATCCGAGAACCCGCGTGTACCGCTGTTGGAGCGGTTACGGTTTCTGTCGATTTCCGCCGATAATCTGGACGAGTTCTATACCGTTCGTGTGGCGGGCCTGCGGGAGTTGGCGCAGGCGGGAAATACCACCCCTGCCGCCGATGGCCTGACTCCTGCGGAGCAGTTGGTGCTGATCAATCAAAATGCCCGCGCGCTGATGATGCGGCAACAGTCTGTTCTTGTCGAACTGCTGAGCGAACTGGACGATCAGAACATCATGCTGGAGGGACCGCAGGACCTGAGCACAGACGACCTCAAAGCGCTTGATGATATATTTCTCAATCAGGTCTTTGCTGTTCTATCTCCCTTAGCCATTGATCCCGCGCATCCGTTTCCTTTCCTGCCCAACACCGGCTTTGCCCTAGCGGTGCAGTTAGAGCGGGTAAGCGACAAGAAGCCCCTTCAAGCATTACTGCCGATCCCTGCGCAGATTGACCGTTTCGTAAAACTGCCTGCGCCTGAAGGCTGTAAACGGTATTTACCGCTCGAAGAATTATTGGTCCTGAAAATCCCCGACTTGTTTCCGGGCTATAAGCTCAAGGCGCATTTCGAGTTTCGCGTGCTGCGCGACAGTGATCTTGAGGTCGAGGATGAGGCTGAGGATCTCGTGCGCGAATTCGAAGTTGCGTTGAAGCGCCGCCGCCGTGGTGAAGTTGTGCGCATGACCCATTCGGCGGGCGCGCCTCCCAAACTACTCGCCACCATCATGGATGAGCTGGGCGCAAAGCCACAGGATGTGATCGAGATTGACGGCATGATCGGTATTGATGACCTGTCACAACTGGTCACAGATGACCGCCTCGATCTGTTATGGCCACAGTTCATCCCCCGCATCCCTGAGCGGGTGACCGACCATGACGGCGATATGTTTAAGTCCATCCGCTCCAAAGACATGCTGCTCCACCATCCTTATGAGACGTTCGATATGGTGGTCCGTTTCCTGCAGCAGGCAGCGCGTGATCCCAATGTGGTGGCGATCAAGCAGACGCTCTACAGAACTTCACGCGACAGCCCGATTGTAGAGGCGCTGTGCGAAGCGGCGGAGGACGGGAAATCAGTCACTGCACTGGTGGAACTCAAGGCTCGCTTTGACGAGGCTGCAAACATCCGCCAATCGCGGCGGTTGGAGCGTGCAGGCGCACATGTCGTTTATGGATTTATTGATCTTAAAACCCACGCCAAAATCTCGACTGTAGTGCGTCGCGAAGGCGACGAGTTGGTGACCTATACGCACTATGGCACAGGGAACTATCACCCGATCACTGCCCGCATCTACACCGATCTGAGCCTGTTCACTTGCGATAAGAAGCTAGGCCGAGATGCGACCAAAGTGTTCAATTATCTGTCTGGCTACGCGCAGCCTGCGCATCTCGACAACCTCGCGATATCGCCCATTACGCTCAAGCCCCGTTTGTTGGCTATGATTGCGGCAGAGGCAGAGCACGCGCGCGCAGGCAAACCTGCGGTGATTTGGGCCAAGATGAATAGCATCGTGGACGACGAAGTGATCGACGCGCTTTATGCCGCCTCCAACGCAGGTGTGCAGATAAGCCTAGTGATCCGTGGCATTTGTGCGCTGCGACCCGGTGTGCGCGGGCTTTCCGAAAACATCCGTGTGAAGTCCATCGTCGGACGGTTTCTAGAGCACAGCCGCATCGTTTGTTTCGGTAACGGTTATGGTCTGCCCCATAAAAAGGCGCGGGTGTTTATCTCATCTGCGGATTGGATGGGCCGCAACCTCAATCGCCGCGTCGAGACATTGGTCGAGATCGAGAACGCCACTGTAAAAGCACAGATCACCAGTCAGATCATGGCTGCGAACCTTGCTGATGTCGCGCAGAGTTGGGTCATGGCGCCTGACGGAAGCTTCTCTCGCCCACCGCTCCCAGAGGGGCAATTCGCTTTCAGCTGCCACCGCTTTTTCATGGAAAACCCATCGCTTTCAGGGCGCGGGACTGCGGGGGCGTCTGACGTGCCGAAACTCACCCACACCGAAGACTAAGCTAAAGCACCGGTACTCTTTCGTTAATGATTGACGTGGGGCGGGGTATGGGCGACCCTCCCCTAAATTTCCGCCCCCCCTGCCGGAGCGCGCATGACTGATCCCACCCCAACGACACCTACCGTTCCCGAAACTGGCGTTGCCGATCTGGGCCTGTTCGGAAAGCCACTGTTCCAAGATCCGGGTGCGCGGGCCTTGCGCCGTGTAGGAGTTGTCGATGTCGGCTCCAACTCCGTGCGGATGGTCGTATTTGACGGCGCGGCGCGTAGCCCTGCGTATTTCTACAATGAGAAAATCATGTGCGCCTTGGGTGCGGGGATGGCTGATACTGGGCATCTGTCGCCAGAGGGGCGCGTGCGTGCTTTGTCTGCTATGCGTCGGTTCTCCAAGTTAGCCGAAGGGATGGGCCTGTCGGAGATGACCGTCGTGGCCACCGCCGCCGTGCGTGATGCGTCCGACGGACGCGAGTTCTGTGAGGAAGTGCGCGCCGAAACGGGCCTCAAGATTTGGGTTATCGACGGTGAAGAAGAAGCGCGGCTGTCTGCGCAAGGTGTGCTGCTTGGCTGGCCCGGCGCTTACGGTCTGGTCTGTGATATCGGCGGCTCCTCGCTGGAACTGGCCGAGATTTCGGGCGGGCGTGTGGGCAAGCGGATGACCTCCAACCTTGGGCCGCTCAAGCTGCGCGATATCAAGGGTGGCGCCAAGGCACGCAATGCCCAGATAAAAGAAACGATTCATTCACTTGCAGACAAAATGGGCAGCCAACGGGACAGGCTATTCCTTGTTGGCGGCTCGTGGCGGGCGATTGCGCGAATTGATATGATACGTCGCGGATACCCGCTGCACGTTCTCCATGAATACCGCATGACACGCCAATCCGTGCGCCAGACAGTCGAGTATATCCGCACCAACGATTTGGAAGATTTGCGGATAAAAGCAGGTGTGTCTTCTGCGCGGGCTTCACTTGTGCCTTATGCCTGCGAAGTACTGAGCCGCTTGGTCAAGACATTCAAACCCAAGGACATCGCCATCTCAAGCTATGGCATCCGCGAAGGGATGCTCTATGAGCAGATGCCACAACGCCTACGCGACCGTGATCCGTTGATTGAGGCCTGCCGCTTTGCGGAAGATAAGGATGCGCGCAGCCCCGGCTTTGGACGAATGCTTTATAACTTTATTCTACCGCTTTATAAATCGGCCCCCGATCCGCGTAAGCGTCTGATCAAGGCTGCGTGTTTGCTACATGATGTGAGCTGGCGTGCGCACCCCGATTACCGTGCTGAAGTGTGTTTCGACAATGCCACCCGCGCGAACCTTGGCGGGCTAAAACACTCTGAGCGTATCTTCATGGGGCTTGCCCTCATGCACCGGTATTCCAACAAAAGCGAGAATGCGCGGTTTGCCGATCTGTTTGATATGGTAGACGCGCAAACCCGTGCGGAAGCCGAAATCCTTGGCAAGGCAATGCGCTTTGGCGCGATGCTGTGGATGGATAAGGTGGCTGAGTTGGGCGAGATGCGTTGGCACCCGAAGAAAAAAGAGCTTCACTTACGCCTCAGCCCCGAGATGATGCCGCTGTTTGGCGAAGTGGCCGAAGCGCGGTTTAACTCCTTGGCGTCCTCGCTTGAGGCACAGGCGATTGTGACCACGACAAAGCGTTAGAGGTCAATCTGGGGCATCTGCTCTTGGGGCGTGACCTCTGGAGTGTCGGGTTTCCGACGGATGATGATATCACCGTTGGGCTGAACCTCCGGCGCTTCATAAAGGCTCCAATCCTCGACCTCCTCTAACATGGTCAAAAGCTTTGGACCCATCTCGGTGACAAACTCCTGCAAGGCGGGACCTGCTTGCTCCATCAGCTTCGCCATCTCGTCCATCGCAGGGGCCATTTCCTGCATCAACCCTTCAAAGAAAAGCTGTGCACCGCGCTCCATAAGGGACGGTCCCTCCTCCTGCGCCATAAGCGGTGAGGAAAGCATGAGCGTAACAAGCGGGACAGCGATGATCTGTTTCATACCCTCAACATAGGGGGTATCGGCAACAATTCCAAATTACAGATCAATGTCGAGCGTGACAGGGAAGTGATCCGATGCTGTGACGAGCGCATCGCGCAACGCAGGATCAGTCCAACAAGATGGATCATCCAGCGGATGCCATATGCGCCAACGCGGGTTTTTAGCACGCAAGGATGGGCAGACCATTATGTAGTCGAGCAAGGCCTGCAAAAAGCGTTCCTCATCCCTAATCCAGAAACGTGACGTGGTGGGCATCGCCCCCAAACGCTGTCCCAACGCGCGGGCGGCGTGTGGATCATAAAGCGGATGTTGACCCTCTGCACCAAGGACTACCTCCACCGAAGAGCGGCCAAACAGATCTTCGAACACATCAAGGCCAGGACCATCATTTAGATCGCCCAGAAGCATAAGGGCTGTGCCCGCTGCTACGCCTGCATCTATCCGCGCACGCAGCCAAATTGCTTGGGCCAATTGCTTTCGGCGGTTGGCAATCGAGATTTGCATAGCATGGGCATCATCGCGCGCGCCGTGCGGCGCTTTGGATTTCAGATGTGCGCCGATCATGCGAAATTCAAACCCGGAGGTGGTTTTGAGCGCCAGTTCTAGCGGGGGCTTAGAAAAAACAACTTTGTCTTCCGTCGCATCGATGTCGAGGTCGATCCGCAGGATACCGTCAAAGCGCGGCGCTCCCGTGGCCCCCTCGGGTCCGGTCTCTGGCCCTTGCGGGTCATGCGTCGCACTCAGGATATCGGGATCGTAAAGGAGTGCGATTTCCTGCTGGGTGTCATTCGAGAACCCCATGACGGCCTTACGCGCGCGCAAGGAAAATTTCGCGGCAAAATTCTCAAGGGCCATTACAGAATTGTTTTTTCGGCCCGTATCGGGGGCTTCTATGACCATTACCGCATCGGCGTCTATTGCTTGGAATACATGCCCAACTGCGGCGATTTGCTGACTGCGGGTCACGTCGCGCCGGCCCGACCATCCCTCGTCTATGCGCAGCTGATCATGTTCATCAAACAGATTGGCGAACCATTCCACATTATATGTGGCGATGCGCATCAAGCGGCCTTGCCGGAGAGTGTCTCCCATGCGCGGTTAATGTCGATCATTCTCTTTTCGGCCATCTTCACCGCCTCTTCGGGCAGGCCGCGTGCGATGAGCGCGTCAGGGTGATTGGCACGAACCAGTTTGCGCCAAGCCGCGCGCGCTTCCTCAAAGCTGGCGTTCGGCGAGATGCCCAGCACGGTATGTGGCAGCGGTGAAGTATTGGGGACAAACCGAGCGCGCAGCGCCTCGAAGGATCCTTCTGGCAGGTCAAAGATCTCAGCGACCTCTTCGAGGAATGCGTTTTCATTAGGGTGGTAAATGCCGTCCGCCATCGCGATGTGAAACAGGCCTTCCATAAGATCACACAAAATGTGGGCGTCATCACCGAACATCTTTTTGATCCGGCGAGCGTAGTCATCAAATCCGGCCACATCGGTGCGGGCAAGGTCGAACACCTTTGCCGCCCCAGCGGCATCACCATCGGCGATTTGGAAAACTTCGCGAAAAGCAGTGACCTCGTCACGGGTGACCTGCCCGTCCGCCTTTGCCATCTTTGCACCCAGCGCGATTACAGCGATTGTAAACGCGACCGAACGTTCAGGCGCCGTGCGCAGGCGGTCAAAGACAGTGGAAAGACCCTCGCCGGAAGCGAGTGCAGATAGAGCTTCGGAGATACGGGACCAGATTGACATGAGGTTACCTTACCCTGCGTGCGATGACTTGTCAGGGGGCTGTGATGATCCTGCTCATCAAGATCAGGTCATGCCAGCGCCCCATTTTGCGCCCTACCTGTGGTAAATGGCCCGTCTTTGCAAACCCCAATCGCGTATGAAATGCCATTGCGGCAGGATTTTCGCCACCGATGGCGGCGACCATGACGTTGATGCCTTGTGTGCGGGCCTGTTCAATCGCTGCTTCCATGAGGGCCCGACCCACACCTCTGCCGTGGGTTGCGGTGATAATGCTATGCTCGACCGTATGCACATATCCGGGACCTGCGCGAAAGTCGCCCCATGTGATAAAGCCCGCGCAACGGCCGTTATCATCGGCCACTAGGAAAGCGTTGCGGCGGACGTTTAACAATTCTGTAAGGTCACCCGCGCTCTTTTCTTGGGTCGTAAACGTCGCCGTCGTGTCACGGATCATTGAGTTCCAAAGTGCGGCAATCTGGACAATATCGGCCTGCGTCGCCGCGCGGATCAGCACAGTGTAGCTGTGCCATTCGGTGTGTTGAGCGTTGCTGTCAACTCTGGATCGCCGACGCTGAAGGTTATCCGAGCGTCTGCGAGAAATGGTGCTAGAAGCGCGCCCAAAGCAGGGGCTTGGGGGTGCGATATGTTGAACGACGAGATGCCGCACCCTTGCTGCGTAAGATGCGGTGCGGGATGTGTATCACCGACCCATTCGATAAGCGCCGGCGCGCAGTTGTCGAAGGGCAGAACGCCACTTTGCGGGACTGCCATACGCCAACGCAGATCGCCTCGTTGCAGATCAACAGGCGTGCCAAAGCCGTCGGGTAACTTCGCAAGTGTTGCGTCCAGATCATCGCAGCGACAGATCCAGTTCGTCAGGCGCGGCCGACCTGCAAAGTTATCTAGATCAAACCAACGTGGCCTGTCAGGCTGTGGCGCATCAGGATTGATAGAAATCGCCTCAAGGTAGAGGCCATCTTCAAGTCCCAGAAGTGTATTGTGCGTGTGGAAAATTGCGTGTTCGCCGCCCTGTTGCAGAGGGACGCCAAGGGCGGCTTCCACATGCGCAGTAGCCGCCGCGAGTGTCTCTCCCGCGACGGCAATGTGGTCAAAAGTGATCATGCGCGCGCGGCACGGATCAGTTTCAGGATATCTTGGGCCGCGTTCGGGATATTTGTGCCCGGACCAAAGATCGCTTTTACGCCAGCGTCATAGAGGAACTGGTAATCCTGCTGCGGGATGACACCGCCACAGATGACCAGAATATCCTCCGCACCTGCGTCTTTGAGCGCTTTGACAAGCTGCGGTGCGAGGGTCTTGTGACCCGCCGCTTGCGAGCTGATGCCGATGACGTGCACATCGTTGTCCACAGCATCCTGTGCCGCTTCGGCAGGAGTTTGGAACAGTGGACCAACATCCACGTCAAAACCAATATCCGCAAAGGCGGTTGCGATGACTTTGGCACCACGGTCATGACCGTCCTGCCCCATTTTCACCACCAGCATACGTGGCCGACGGCCCTCATCTTCGGCGAAGTCCTCAACCGATTTTTGGATCGCGGCAAAGCCTTCGTCACCCTCATAAGCCGCTCCGTAAACGCCCGCGAGAGTTTTGACTTCTGCGCGGTGGCGACCGAACTCTTCTTCCATGGCCATGCTGATTTCTCCTACAGTGGCACGGGCGCGGGCTGCCTCAATGGCGGCCTCTAACAAGTTACCGCCCTCTTTCGCACGACGCGACAGTTCAAACAGAGCATGCTCCAACGCCCCCTCGTCGCGGCTTGCGCGGATGGTTTTCAGACGGGCAATCTGACTGTCGCGCACGGCTACGTTGTCCACGTCCATGATGTCGATCGCGTCTTCCGTCTCGCGGCGGTATTTGTTCACACCTACGATCACATCTGTGCCGCGATCTTGGCCTGCCTGACGTTGTGCCGCAGCTTCTTCGATGCGCAGTTTAGGCATGCCAGAGGCCACAGCTTTGGTCATGCCGCCCATTTCCTCGACTTCCTCGATCAACTTCCACGCCGCTTCTGCCATGTCGTGGGTCAATTTCTCGACGTAGTAGGAACCCGCCAGCGGATCGACGACATTGGTGACGCCAGTCTCTTCTTGCAGGATCAACTGCGTGTTCCGCGCAATTCGTGATGAGTTTTCCGTCGGCAGCGCGATCGCTTCGTCCAGCGCGTTCGTGTGCAAGGATTGCGTGCCCCCGAGAACCGCTGACATCGCCTCATAGGCAGTGCGGATCACGTTGTTATATGGGTCTTGCTCTTGCAAGCTCACGCCTGATGTTTGGCAATGGGTGCGCAGCATTGAGGACTTCGGGTTCTTCGGTTCGAATTCCGCCATGATGCGCGACCAAAGCAGTCGTGCTGCACGAAGTTTCGCCGCCTCCATAAAGAAGTTCATGCCGATACAGAAAAAGAAGCTCAGGCGCGGGGCGAATTTGTCCACGTCCATGCCTGCGGCAATCGCGGTGCGTACATATTCGCGACCATCGGCAAGGGTAAAGGCCAGCTCTTGCACAAGGTTCGCGCCAGCCTCCTGCATGTGATAGCCGGAAATCGAGATCGAGTTGAACTTCGGCATCTCGTTCGCGGTGTACTCGATGATATCCGCGATGATCTTCATGGAAGGCTCTGGCGGATAGATGTAAGTGTTGCGGACCATGAACTCTTTAAGAATGTCGTTCTGAATGGTGCCAGATAGGACCGCACGGGAATGGCCCTGCTCTTCACCTGCAACGATGAAATTGGCGAGGATCGGGATGACCGCGCCATTCATAGTCATGGATACCGAAACCTTATCGAGCGGGATGCCGTCAAAGAGGATTTTCATATCCTCGACACTATCAATCGCTACGCCAGCCTTTCCTACATCGCCCTCTACGCGGGGGTGGTCGCTGTCATAGCCACGGTGGGTTGCCAGATCGAATGCGACCGAAACCCCCTGCTGCCCAGCTGCCAGCGCGCGGCGGTAAAAGGCGTTGGATTCCTCAGCCGTTGAGAAGCCAGCGTATTGCCGGATAGTCCACGGGCGCCCCGCGTACATCGTCGCTTTTACGCCACGTGTGTAGGGTGCCTCTCCGGGGATACCGCCAAGATGGTTCACACCGTCCAGGTCGGCAGCCGTGTAGAGCGGGGAGACATCGATCCCCTCCAGTGTTTTCCACGTCAGATCATCAAGAGAGCGGCCGCGCAGCTCGCCCTCAGCCAGTTTGCGCCAGTCGTCCTTGGAAGCTGTGTTTGGTGTGTCGGTCATTGGTCTGTCCTTTTGTCAGTGATCCCGCAGGCAGGCTGAAACCTGCTCTTGTACGGGAGCGATCCTCTGTCAGTGTAGCGAGCCCGTCCGCACCAGCGGTGAGCCACATCATATCATCGGCGTAGGCCTCGCGCAGGGCTGCACCCTGCGCAGGGGTAAAGGGATTCCAGCGGCCTTCTGCTGTAGCGAGATGTGAGGGTAGCTCGTGTGCGCCGACGCCATTCTCCTCCATCTTATCACGCAGCATGGCCGCATCAGGAGAGCGGTTGAGCCAGCTTTTTGCATGGGCTGGCGGGGCTGTGTGGCCTGTCGCCTCCTCCAGCAACTTGTCCGCCCGTCCCGCGAACTGCTCGAACGGCATCACATGGATCTCCGCCTCAGGCAATGCACACGACATATCGGTGATCACATCGCGCCACGTCCGCGGGGAGGCCGCCAGCGCGGTAAGGCGTGTCTCATCGGGCAGGCCGTGACCGCGCCCGACGCCATAAGCCGCAATGGAAGACCACCACAAATCCTGCGCACGGATGCACATGACGACGCGGGTAATCCGCCCCTCGAATGCGGCATCAAGGCGTGCCATCCGTTCCCCGATTGCGGGGAAAAGGGAAGCGGCGCGCAGGCAAGCACGTGGTGCGCCGATCATATTCTCTTCACTCACCAGCAGGCGATCCGCCCCTGACCGTTTCGCCTGTGCGGCATGTAGGCGCACACGCCCCATGGCGCGGCGTTGCAGATTGCGCCCGTTTTGCATGCGTGGCGTGGCAAACAGCCCATCAAACAACCCTTTGCGCAGCATATGTGGCTCCCAGAGGGCTGTGCCCTGTGCCATTAATTCAGCACGATTACCCCGCAGATAGTGCTGAAAACTGGTCGATCCGGTGCGGTGCGACCCCACGTGAAGGATAATATCCATAAGCCTAACAATGCCTTTGCGCCAAGGGGCCACACGCGGCAGCCCGGTAAGGGAAACTGCAATAGTCATGTGGTCAAACCCCTTGCGGCGGGCTTAATGCTAAAAATGAGGGTATGTGCCTTCGCAATTGCGCTCCGACCCCCTATATGTAGTGCAGAGGGAGAGCTTATGAAATCGTTGTTAAGTGCTGTATTTATTGGGTTATTCGCGAGTTCCGCACAGGCGCAAACACTGTTCTCGCCCGACTTCCCACTAGTAATCCGCAAGGCTGCTGAAACAGATTTAAGTGAATTTAAGTGGAAAAAGCGTCCTGTAATCGTTTTTGCAGACAGCGCTGATGATCCTGCATTCATCGAACAGATGGAGTTGGTTGCACGAGGTGCTGCTGATCTAACGGCGCGTGATGTGGTCGTGATCGTGGACACCGATCCCGATGCGCGCAGTGCCATACGGCTCAAAATGCGGCCACGGGGCTTCATGCTTACGCTTGTCGGTAAGGACGGTGACATAAAGCTGCGAAAGCCCTTCCCATGGGACGCACGCGAAATAACACGCAGCATCGACAAGATGCCCATGCGCCAGCGCGAAATCCGTGATGCCAAGGATGCCTCAAACGGATAGATACCGGGGGCGACAACGCCCCCAGCCGTGTTTATGAGTGGCTCTCGGCTCACTCGAACTCCATGATAACATCATCCACCGCAAGGCTGTCGCCAGCGCCTGCGTTGATCTTGGTCACGATACCTTTGCGTTCGGCGCGCAGGATATTTTCCATTTTCATCGCTTCAATGGTGCACAGCGCTTGTCCATCCTGAACTTCGTCGCCGACAGCCACGTCCAGTTTCACGATCAGACCCGGCATTGGGCAAAGAAGAAGCTTAGATGTGTCAGGTGCGACTTTGACGGGCATCTTGCGCGCCATTTCCGCCTGTAACGGTGTGCGCACATGGACTTTGAGATCGGCACCACGGGTGCGAATGCGAAAGCCACCAGAAATTTTGCCGACTTTGAGGATCAGCGGCTTGTCCGAGACCGTCATCGTGGCGAGTTGATCGCCAGGGGTCCAATTACCCGCAACGCGCAAGGTTTCGCCACCATCAAAGGTTACAGATGCCCCTTCTTTGTCTGCAGTGATGGTCACGTCAAAGCTGTGGTCCTGCACGGAGACATTCCATTCGGTCCCCACTTTACGCTCGTGGTTGTCCATACGGCCTGACACGCGGGCGCGGCGGATTTCAGCGACACGGTGCATGGCAGCAGTCGCAGCGGCGATGCGCTTCAGCTCATCTTCGGCCAACGTGACGCCCTCGAAGCCGTCGGGGTACTCTTCTTCGATGAAGGCTGTGGTCATCGTACCTGAGGTGAATTTCGGGTGATCCATCACAGCGCTGAGGAACGGCAGGTTGTGACCGATGCCCTCAACTTCAAAGCTGTCCAAGGCGACGCGCATGCTCTCGATCGCTTCATCACGGGTCGGCGCCCATGTGCAGAGCTTGGCGATCATCGGATCGTAATACATGCTGATCTCGCCGCCTTCATAGACGCCCGTGTCATTGCGCACAGCCGTCGCACCAGAAGGCGCATCGCCGTGCCATTTGTCGTTGTCGAGCAATGGGCCAGCAGCAACCTCTTGTGGAGGGCGGTAGCGGGTAAGGCGACCAATGG
>JBALTK010000041.1:0-22882 GCA_036964385.1 Sulfitobacter sp.
GTCAGGCGGTACAAAGGCGGGCAAGCGAGGTAGAGGTGGCCCGCGTCAATCATTGGCCGCATCTGGGTGTAGAAGAATGTCATCAGCAGCGCCGCGATATGCGCGCCGTCCACGTCCGCATCGGTCATGATGATGATCTTGTCATAGCGCAGATCGTCGAGGTTGAATTTCGTCCCCATCCCGACACCCAGCGCTTCGCACAGGTCGTTGATCTCGGAGTTGGTGTGCAGTTTGCTCGACGCCGCGCCCAGCACGTTCAAGATCTTACCCTTAAGCGGGAGCAAGGCTTGGTTCACACGGTTGCGCGCCCCCTTGCCAGAACCACCAGCCGAGTCGCCCTCCACGATGAACAATTCCGTGCCTTCACGCGTCTTGGACGTACAGTCGGTCAACTTGCCAGGTAGGCGCAGCTTCTTGGTCGCAGATTTGCGCGCCGTTTCCTTTTCCTGCCGCCGCTTGAGCCGCTCTTCGGCGCGCAGCACAAGGAAATCGAGGATCGCGCCCGCAGATTTCGTATCCGCCGCCAGCCAGTTGTCAAAGTGGTCGCGCACGGCATTCTCGACCATGCGCTGTGCATCCACAGTTGCCAGACGGTCCTTGGTCTGGCCCACAAATTCAGGCTCACGGATAAAGATCGACACCAGCGCACAGCCGCCCGTAATCAGGTCTTCGCGGGTAATCGTCGCGGCCTTCTTGTTCGAGATCAGCTCGCCGTATCCCTTGATCCCCTTGAGGATCGCCGCCCAAAAACCCGCTTCGTGCGTGCCGCCTTCGGGTGTGGGGACGGTGTTACAATAGGATTGGATGAACCCGTCGCGTGACGGGGTCCAGTTGATCGCCCATTCCACTTTTCCCGGCTGGCCGAACTTTTCTTTGAAATCCACCGATCCGCAAAACGGGACCTCGGCATAGGTCGAGGATTTGGCCATCACCTCGTTGAGGTAATCCGCCAGACCATTGGGGAAGTGGAACGTGGCCTCCTGCGGCATGTCGCCATCAGGCAGTTCCGATTTCCAGCGGATTTCAACGCCGGAAAACAGGAATGCCTTGGACCGCGCCATGGAGAACAGGCGCGAAGGGCGCAGTTGTAGGTTGCCGAAAATTTCAGGATCCGGATGGAAGGTCACGGCCGTACCGCGACGGTTTGGGGCCGCACCAATTTTCTCTAGCTTGCCCTGCGGCACGCCACGGGAGAATTCCATCGCGAACAGTTCGCGGTTCTTGGCCACCTCGACGCGCAAATGATCGCTGAGCGCGTTCACAACCGAAGAACCAACACCGTTCAGACCGCCAGAGGTCTCGTAGTTATCGCCCGAAAACTTACCGCCCGCGTTCAGCGTACAGAAAATAATCTCAAGCGCGGATTTCGTCGGGTCCTTGGGGTGTGGATCAATCGGGATGCCGCGACCGTTATCGCGCACAGTGACATGGCCGTTTGCATGCAACTCAAGCTCGATCCACGTGGCATGTCCCGCCACCGCTTCGTCCATTGAGTTATCGATGATTTCTGCCACCATATGGTGTAGCGCGCGGTCGTCCTTACCGCCGATGTACATGCCGGGGCGCAGGCGCACGTGCTCCATATCCTCCAAGACTTGGATGGAAGACGCATCATACTCGGATGCCTTAGGCGTGTTACCAGAGAGGAGATCGGACATGGGATGAGCCTGCTGCTGTTGCTTTTGATTGTCGACCATTTTGACAGGCCATGCGCGGCGGGGCAATCGCCGTGATCGCTTTATCCACCCCTAATGTTGCTCCACGGGCGGTTTTCCTCTTTTCCGGTTCCAATTCCCGCGCTACGCAGGTTCAAAGATACGGAGCGCTGCCATGGATACTCTTCCCCAGACCGATCCCACTCTGCGTGATTTGCCCAACTGGCGCTATCTGCTGCAAGAGTACGACGAACTCTACCGCTACCTCCCCGCAGGAGGCAGCGACCGGATCAAAGGCCACCAGCGCAAGGTCCGCGAAGCCATCGGCCGCTTACTTAAAAAGAACGCAACGATCAGGCTCCAGCCCCGCGCGGAAAAGCCCGTCACCGCCCATTTGCGCCGCGCTTTGGATGAGGGGCGTCAAGGTGTTCTGGCCCCCGTGGTTCGCGCTTTTGATGCGCTCGACAGTCAGCTGAGCTGGCAATACGGCTATGAAAAGGTGCCGAAGGGGCTCGCCAGCAGCTATGCCTATGCAGAGCTTGCGGGATTAAACGGCCCTATCGTGAGCGACGAGATCATCCTTGGCGTTGTCCTTTTTGCGCCCGGTTGTACCTATCCCGCGCATTCACACAAAGGGATCACAGAAAGCTATGTCTGCCTGTCGGGTGCCGTCTCTGAGAACCATCAGGGCGTCTATGTCCCGGGGTCGATGATCTTTAACCCGCCAGATCATTTGCACCGCATCACCGTCGGCGACCGCGAGCCTGCATTGCTCGCCTATGCGTGGATCGGGGATAAAGCGGATTTGCACGAGCAAAAGATGGTTTTTACCCGCACGCGAAAAACGTCTGCCAGCTAGGCTTGAGCGGGGTGACAAGCAAATGCGACTATTTTCCAGAACGATCCGAATGGCTCATTACACATCGTTGCCGCGCAATACGACAGTCCCTCACTATTGCGCGACTGACATTGATATCTAACGGGGCGATATCATCTTATTTGATATAAGTATTCAAATAAGGAATCTGATCAATGAAAAGTCTCTCAGCAATTACCGCACTCACCCTCGCGCTTTCAGCAGGCGCAGTATTCGCACAATCAGACGTCCGCGTTCACCCGGGCCAAGTTTGTGCTGAAAATAAATGTGTCCGCTTTTCGGACGACCTCAAGTCAGTATCGATCCAAGGTCGACGGGCCGCATCGGTGGCGTCGTACCAGTTGAGTTCTGATCCAGTAATTTCTGCTGATGAATTCCGCCAGATTTTCAAACTTGCCTTGATCCAATCGGGCGTGAACGGAAACCGCTAATCCAGCTCGAGGAAGAACACTCACGCGTCATCGTTCAGGTGCCCGTGAGTGTTCTACCAAGACTGTGGGTGTACCCCAACATTTTCGCTGGTACGGTTGTTGGAAATTCCATTTTCGAAAGCACCCCAATGGCCTGGATCAAAACCATTCCCTTCGACGCCGCGACAGGCAAACTCAAAGACCTCTACAAACGCGTCACTGGCCCCGACAACAATGTCGATAACATCATGATGATGCACTCCCTGCGCCCCCACACGATGGAAGCGCACATGGCGGTTTATAAATATGTCCTGCACCACTGCGACAACACGATCCCCAAATGGTTCTTGGAGGCGCTGGGCGTCTGGGTCTCCCACCTCAACGGCTGCAACTACTGCGTTGAGCATCACTTCGCGGGCATGAAGCGGTTGCTTGCGGATGACACGCGCAGCGATGATTTGCGCAGCGCCATCGAGGATAATGACATTCCCGCCATGCCGCTTGATGCACGCGAACATGCGGCCATGCGCTATGCCCAGCGGTTGACCCAATCCCCTAATGACATGGTCCAGATGGACGTCGAAGCGCTACGCATGGCGGGGTGGAGCGATGGTGAAATACTTGAGATCAATCAGGTCACAGCCTACTTTTCCTACGCTAACCGCACGGTCCTCGGCCTTGGCTGCTCTACGGACGGTGACATTATCGGCCTTAGCCCGAACAACAATGCGGACCCTGACGACTGGAACCACCAATAAGGTTTTGCGCATTAGCGCTGCCGTCCCGTATATTCACTTCGGGACGGCTCGCCTTTGGGGGTCAGGTGTGGCGGAGTGCCTGACCGACGTTGCTTTCAAGCTGCGTTTTGCTTGCCATCTGTCGCGGAGCTAAAGTACGAACTGATGTCCCGACCTCTTCCATCGGCATAGTCCTGAGCAACGATAGCCCAATTAACAGACGCGGCTCTTGACCAATCAACACCACCATACAGAGCGCTGCCAGCTTCAACCGGTGCAGGCGAGGTCCCGTTTTGCGCGTAATCGACAACGCGCTGACCTTCCTTAAAAGCATCCAGCGTTTGATCCCACCGCTTTCCATTCAACGTAAGACCAAGTGTGAGGGCCTTCGGGTCGTACTCGGCAGTGAACAGTGTTCCAAACCCCTGCGCATATCGGTCCTGCAAAAGCGGTGACTTCAGGAATTGACGGTTCAGCTTGCGCGGTTTGACCTTTAACTGCTCCAGATGCGAGCGGCGCTCAAAGGTGCGGGTGAACGCGGGGCGGTCAGACACAGTCGGGCCGCTTTGGTGATTGGTCGCAACCGCCTGAGGCATCAGAGCCATGCCGCCCCCTGGTGCCATTTCCACGCTTGCCGTGCGTCCCGTGGCATCCGCAAGGACAAGGTTATAGGCCATGTGGGACGGCACTCGCTTTAGCGCCACCAACGCCTCTTCGACGGTGTCGCATGTCTCAAGCACGTAGCGCACGATGGTCGTGATGCCAAACCCCTCACCACTCTCCGAGCGACCCCCATAGGCCAGCGCGATGCTAAGACCTGCCTCATTTATCCCGTCAGACAGACCCCACAGAAACTCGACCATCCCCATGACCTTGCGGCCCTGCCAGCTTGTATGCAGCAGCAGCCCTTCGTTCAGCTCGGGCGAAAGATCATAGTTGCGCACCAGACGGACGTGCTTCTTGCTCGCAACAGCGGCGAGGGAGCAGCCGCCAAGATATGTAGGCGGGCACCACGTGGACAAGAACCGAGCGGCACGATCAGAGCCACCCGCGACAGTGACCAGCCGGTCATAGACCGCCGTCAACTCGGGCATGTAGCGCTGTATCGCTGCGCGGCTGTCGGCGCGCGACGGCCCGTTGTCTCCACCGCGCGCAACAAACCACGCCTCATACGCGGGCCACGAGCGTGCCCAACGGGCGGCCCATTTGGGGCCGGGCATGGCTTCGGAAACGGCATCAAACGCCAGTGTCATAGTTGTCATATTATCTGTCCTGCTCTGAGGTGTTGAGGAAAAAGCGGACCATTTCCGCGCTGGCATTCGGGCCTTTTGGATCCGTGTAGGAGCCTGCCGCCTGTCCGCCCGACCAAGCATGCCCCAGTCCATCAATGCTCCAGTGCTCGACCATTGCGCTACCTTCATGGTCGTGGGAAACCGTGCGGGAAACGCGTCGTCCCGCTGTTTCCGCAGAGGTTTTTGTATCAATACTTTGCGGCGCATTCGCTCTGAGTGCTTGTCGTCCGATCGCCTCCCCGTTTGAGGGATGCACCGTGGCATCCGCCGTTCCGTGAAATATGATTGTGCGCACTGTTCCAAGGGGCTGCGGTTGGTGTGTCGGCTCTGCCGCATTGCCCGCCATCGCGGTAAAGGCGGATGCGACATCTCTTGCGGCACCTGCGGGCAGTCCTGAATGCGCTCCAACAGCGGCAAACACATCAGCATAGGCCTCACCCAAGATGACCGACATTGCAGCACCCGCCGACAGCCCCGCCACAAAGGTCGCGTCGCGTCCGACCGTATGGGTCTTGCAGACCTTTTCAGCGATCCCAGCAAGGATCGCAGGTTCGCCACGACCCCGCTTTTGATCGCCTCGGCTAAACCAGTTCCAGCACGATTGAGCGTTATCGCCGCGTGCCTGTTTGGGATAGATAATGACGAGGCGGTGCTCTTCAGCCAATACGTTCATTTCCGTACCAGCAGCGAAATCCTCTGGGTTTTGCGTGCAGCCATGCAGCATCATGATGACACCAGACACCCCTTGCGCGGCTGAGGCGGGGATGTACGTGCGGTAGCTACGCGCGCCCGCAGGGCATGTGAACGTTTCGCTTTTGAAACTCGCGCCAGCGGGTATATTCCCAACGGTCGCCTCTGCGTCTTGGGCCGCACCCCCAAATTGCGCAATCATCTGATCAAGGGATGGCATTGAAGGCATCGCGCCCATACCGCTCTCGCCTGCCGCAGGCATCAAGCCGTGTTGCGCAAGCGTGCGTTGAACAAGAGTATTGGCTGCCGACAGCCGTGTGCCATTGGTCGCCCGACGCTGCGCGCCGACGTTAAATCGTTTCATGTTTTTTCCTGTCTAAGCTGTGGACGACCTACTTGATGCGGTCGGCGAGGGCCTTTTTGAAGTCAGCGCTGGCCTGCAATGCGCCCAGCACAGTTATGGATCCGATGGTGGCAAGGGCCAGTTCGGGCGGTATGGCGGGATCGAACCGCGCAAGGCCCACAACCTTTATGTGCAGCACTTCGCCCGCATCCCGCACAGCCTCAAGATCGGCCACGGAATAGTCGCGAAGGCCCAAGTCCATCGTGTGCCGTTCCAGTGACTTGGCAACGACCTCTCCATGGCTTTCAAGCTGGTTGCGGATTGCCGTGCGGATCAGGTCGCTGCGGTTGGAATAAAAACCTTCCTGCACCAGCAGGTCGATCCGCCCCAGATCAACGAACCCCAGATTGATCGTGAGTTTTTCATTCTCTGGCTGCTTGTCCCGTATCTGTCTTACGTTGCTCATCAATGATTCTCCATCTGTATGGATGGTATATGGATGTTATTATCGGATGCGCAAGGCCTGAGCGATATATTCTCGGATTTATGGGCGCGCGGTCAAACGGGCGCGTTCAAACGTCGGTACTGACCCGAACAGGAGACACCCCATAGGCCGCCAATGACTGTCAGGCCGCCTCCGCGAGCATAGAAGACACCCTCCGCGCCATATTTTATTAAAAGTATTGCCTTCTCATATGCGATGGATGAGGTAGGCTCTTTGCTAATCACAACTGGAGGTCCGACATGTCAGATGAGAGCAAGCTTAGTCCACCGATGACCGAGCTCGATATCAACACTACAACAGGCGGTTTCTACAACGGCTTTGCGACATCAGTCGCAGTGCCAGCCAAAATCATCATATCGATCATCGTTGTCTGGGCCATCTTTTGGCCCGTGCAATCGGGCCTCGTGCTCAACAGCATGAACGCGGTCATTCTCGACGTCTTCGCGTCGTGGTACATCTGGGTCGTTGCGTTCTTTGTCATTGTTTGCCTCATTCTGGCGCTCTGGCCAGCGGCGGGGCGTCTGAACCTCGGGCTTGAAGGTGAAAAGCCGGAGTTCAGCAATTTCTCATGGTTCTCGATGATGTTCGGTGCCGGTATCGGTGTGGGCATGCTCACATGGGCCGTTGCCGAACCGGTGTCGCACTTTGGCTCCAACCCGCAGACCATCATGGGACTGGCGACGGCAAAAACAGAGGATAACATTCGCAACGCTTACCAGTGGTCGTTCCTGCACTGGGGCTTTAGCGCATGGGCCTGCTACGCGATCTGCGGCTTGTCTTTGGCTTTCTTCAGCTATCGTCGCGGTCTTCCGCTGACGATCCGCTCGGGCCTGACGCCGCTGTTCGGTAACGCGCTTGCTGGCATACTCGGACACGTCATTGACGTGGTTGCTGTTGTCGCCACAATCCTTGGTGTGGCCCAGACTTTGGGCTTTGGCGTGGACCAGTTTGTTGCGGGCCTCAGCCGTATCGGCATCGGTGGCCTCATGGACGCCGAGGGCGGTGCATCCACCGCTGGTATTATCATCGCGTTGCTGGTGATCATGGGTCTGTCCACGCTCTCGGCGTTGTCGGGTGTGGGTAAGGGCATCAAATGGCTGTCCAACATCAACATGGTTCTGTCGATCATCCTGCTTGGCTTCTTCATCATCTTCGGTGCGACTTGGTTCGGCTTCAACGCGATGTTTGTTGGTCTCTGGGACTATATCATCGCACTGCCGGGTATGAGCTTTAATGTCTTCAAATCCGACGGTGTCGAAGGGTCAGAAGCCTTCTTGCTCGCACAATGGCAGGGCTGGTGGCCGGTATTCTACTGGGCATGGTGGATCGCATTTGCACCATTCGTTGGCCTGTTCCTTGCACGCATCTCACGCGGGCGGACCATTCGCGAATTCGTGCTGGGCGCTTTGATCGTTCCTGCGCTGATGTGTTTTGTTTGGTTTGCATGGGCTGGTGGTACTGCCATCGACCTTGAACTGAACGGCGGCGCAGGCGGTGTCATCTATGATGCTGCAAATGGAGACAAGATTTTTGCGATGACGGAATTCATGCTGTCGCCAATCTCTCAGGTTCTGTCATACGGCATGGCGCTTCTCATTGTTGTGCTGCTGCTGACGTTCCTTGTCACCTCCGCAGACTCTGCCGTGCTGATCGTGAACACGATCAACGCTGCTGGTGATGAAGGTCCAAAATCCCGTCCACACATCCTGTTCTGGGGCGTTGCTCTTGCGCTCGTGGTTGCGGGGCTGCTGATCTCCGGCGGGACGTCTGCCATCCAGACCGCGATGGTGATCGGTGCATTGCCGTTCTCGGTTGTCATGGCGCTGATGGCCGTGGCCTTGCTCAAGGCGATCTATAACGACACCCGCCGTGAAAAAGCTGGCGTTGCAACGACCTTTGACAACATCGAAGGTGCCACAGGCAACGGGATAGCGTCAGGTCTTGCTGCAGAGTAATCTGCCGCACAAAAAGCGAGGGGCGCCGCGTTTGCAGCGCCCCTCGACAGCATCCCACCAACCTTGCAGATAGGTCCAGAAACCCACCGCGTTCTGGCGTCAGGCAAGCCAACCAAGTATGGCATCCGCCACTTCGCGGGGCTTTTGATGGTGAAGCCAGTGATCCACTCCCGCAATCTCGACACGGGTCAGGTCAGGTGCATAGTCCTCCAAACCTTCTGTCGATCCGGGCATTAATGCCGTATCCGCCGTTCCCCAAATCAGCAAATGCGGACAGCGCACCTGAAGCCGTGCTGGATCAAACACCAACCCTTCAATGGCTTCGCCTGTTTGCCCGATCTTGAGTGGGGAGGCGCGGTACCAATTCACCATCCCGCGCAGGCCCGATGCATCCCGCCACGCAGCCTTATACCCCGCCAACGTCTCACCGCTGAGCCAGTCCATATCCATATTGGCAGAGAACAGCCCCATTAGTTTGGCAAAATCATCCGCTGCCAAGATATCCTCTGACCCCTCGCGACGCAGAAAATGGATGTATTGCGAGGCGTCCGTTTGCGGGCCGCCCTTGGCCAACTCGCGCTGGAATGGTGCAGGATGTACGCCATTCATGATGATCAACTTGGACACCAGATCAGGCCGCCCGATGGTCAGCGCATAGGCAACAGACGCGCCCCAATCATGGCCCAACACAATAATCGGCTCTTCCCCAATGAGCGCCACCAGATCCGACACCAACAGCGAGGTTTTATAAAGCGCGGGATCACTCGGTCGCCAGCTTTGGCCGTATCCACGCTGGTCAGGCGCGATACAATGGAACCGCTCGGCCAGTAGTGGGGCCAGATCGTTCCACGCTCCCGAATATTCGGGAAACCCGTGCAGCATCAGAATTTTGGGCGCGTCCTTATCTCCCCAATGACGCACAAAAAACGCTTCACCATTCAGTTCGACCGTTTCCACCCAATGATCTGCCATGACGGCTCCTTACGTTTGATTTCCTTCAACCTAGGTTAGCAATGCCTCAAAGTGCAATCATTGCCTCCAAAGTGACGCAGGATCACAATCACGATTTCGCGCCTTTCGCAGGCTGATCTTTGCGCCTAGAGAGGTTGCATGCTTAAAACAATGTCCACCACCGGCCACGTTCGTGCCATCGCCACTTTGGGCCTGCCTCTTATTGGCGGGCACATTGCGCAGATGGCTATTGGTGTCACTGATACCGTCATGCTTGGCTGGTACGGGGTCGAAGAACTCGCCGCCGTGACGTTGGCCTCCACCTATTTCTTTGTGCTGTTTATTTTCGGCTCTGGCTTTGCTTTTGCTGTGATGCCGATGGTCGCCAGCTTTCAGGCGGAGGGGGACGAGACGTCGATCCGCCGCGCCACGCGTATGGGCCTTTGGCTCAGCTTTGCCTTCGCGCTGCTGGCCCTGCCGCTGATGATCTTCGCTGCGCCGATCCTGCGCCTCATGGGGCAGGGGGAGGATGTGGTCACCAATGGCGCGCTGTATCTCTCGGTCGCCGGCTGGGGCATTCTACCAGCCCTCTTTGTGATGGTCCTGAAATCCTACCTCGCAGCGCTTGAGCGGACGCAGGTCGTCTTGTGGATCACCGTCCTTGCCGCAGTCGTCAATGCGCTGATCAACTACGCCCTGATCTTCGGGAATTGGGGTGCGCCAGAGCTTGGGATCATCGGTGCTGCCATCGCTTCGCTGAGCACGCAGGTCGTCTCACTCATCGGTGTGGTGGTCTATGTCCGCGTGGTGCTGCCCGAGCATGACCTGTTCCGCCGCATGTGGGCCGTGGACCGCAATATGCTGACACGGGTGTTTGTTCTTGGCTGGCCGATCTCGATCACCGCCCTCAGCGAGGTTGGCCTTTTTGCCGCTTCCGCTGTGATGATGGGCTGGCTCGGCACTGTGCCGCTTGCGGCACATGGCATCGCGATGCAGCTGACTTCGCTTACCTTTATGGTCCACCTTGGGCTCAGCAATGCGGCCACGGTGCGCGCGGGCAACGCCTACGGGCGCTCTGATGCGCCACATCTCGCGCGCGGGGCGTGGATCGTTACGATGATGTCGCTGACCTTTGCCATCATGACGGTGAGCCTCTTTATCCTGCTGCCGGAATTTTTCATCAGCATCTTTATTCTAGAGGGTGAGGCCGCGCGCGCCGAAATCCTCACCATCGGTGTGGGCCTGTTGTTCATGGCGGGCTTGTTCCAGCTTGCTGACGGGACCCAAGCTATCGCTCTCGGCATCCTGCGCGGAGTACAGGACACGCGCTTGCCCATGGTCTATGCCGCGTTCAGCTATTGGGTGGTGGGCGTGCCGACCGCCTATGTGCTGTGCTTTACGCTCGGCTTGGGCGGAATCGGCATCTGGGGCGGTCTTGCAATCGGGCTTGGTGTGGCGGCAATTTTGCTCAACTGGCGGTTCTGGCGCACCGTGCTTCCCGCCATGTCACGTAAACAGGCCAGCGCCTAATCTCTTGTCAGACGGTCTGCTTTCTTGCGCACCAAGGTGCTGCGCAGGTCGTGCATGGCCAGCAATAAGGCATCCGTAACGGCCTCAAGCTGCTCGTCATTGGCCTTGGACTGTGCCCAGTGGGCCGTGTTGTTCAGGTAATCAACAGCGCGGAAAATATCGTCGATCTCGCGGTGGGACAGCGTTTTGGACCGCTCCTCCATCCATTCCTTGATCGCGTCGATATCCGCTTCGGATAGGCTCCGGTCGCCATGGGCCTTGATTTCGCCATTGCGCATATTGACGACCGCAATCTGGTCCATCTCGATGCGCCGCTGGCGGTTCTCCGTATCCAAACGAAAAACGAAAGCACCATTTTCACGCACACGAAAATAGTACTCGGGTAACTTGTCAGCCATCAAAAGGCTCCAATCAGTCTCAATTTTCGGCGAACATATGCCAAATGTGTGAAATCACACAGAACTCTTTTGCAAATTTTCAAACTAATGCAAAAGCTCACAGAGCTATGCCAAACCTCGAAGACATGCTCCGAGGTTTGGCGGTTTTATCTTAGGTAAGTCCCGCGCAGAATTCCGTCATCCGCTTGCACGCTTCCACCAGATTTTCGTCTGATGTGGCATAGCTGATGCGGAAGTTCGGGCTCAGGCCAAAGGCTGCCCCAAACACCACGGCGACGCCTGTCTCTTCCAGCAGGGCGGTTGCAAATACTTCGTCATTCTCGATCACAGTGCCCGCCGCTGTTGTCTTGCCGATCAGGCCCGCGATGGAGGGATAGACATAAAACGCGCCCTCGGGCACGGGGCAAGTGATCCCCTCAATCGCGTTCATCGCTTTGACCACCAAATTACGGCGGCGCACAAACATCTCGTTGTTTGGCTCGATATAATCCTGCGTCCCGTTCAACGCCTCGACAGCCGCCCACTGGCTGATGGAGCAAGGGTTCGATGTGGATTGCGACTGCACTTTGCGCATCGCCCCGATCAACTTTTCAGGACCCGCAGCATAGCCGATCCGCCAGCCTGTCATCGCATAGGCTTTTGACACACCGTTACAGGTGAGCGTGCGGTCATAAAGCTTGGGTTCAACCTGCGCAGGGGTGCAGAATTTGAACCCGTCATAGCACAGATGCTCGTACATATCGTCCGTCATAATCCAGACATGCGGATGGCGCAGCAACACGTCCGTCAGTGCCTTCAACTCATCCCAAGTGTATCCGGCGCCCGTCGGGTTGGAGGGGGAGTTGAAGATAAGCCATTTCGTGTTCGGCGTGATCGCCGCTTCCAGCTGCTCCGCTGTCATCTTGAAATTCTGCTCGATCTGGCACTCAACCGCGACAGGTGTACCACCTGCGAGCAACACCATATCAGGATAGCTCACCCAATAGGGCGCGGGGATGATCACTTCTTCGCCCGGGTTCATCGTGGCCATCAGCGCATTGTACAATGTCTGCTTGCCGCCCGTTCCAACACTCACCTGAGCGGGCACATAATCGAGATCGTTGTCGCGCTTGAGCTTTGCACAGATCGCCTGCTTCAGCTCCACAATACCGTCCACAGCCGTATACTTGGTCTTGCCCGCTTCAATCGCGGCCACCGCAGCATCCTTGATGTTCTGTGGTGTGTCAAAATCAGGCTCACCCGCGCCCAGACCGATAACATCACGGCCAGCAGCCTTGAGTTCTTGGGCCTTTGTCGTCACCGCGATGGTGGGGGAGGGTTTTACGCGTGCAAGTGTACGGGAGAGCAGTTCCATTTCGGCCTCATTGCGCTATATAAACATCACGAGCATTCATAGGGGGTGGCCCCCCGCAGTTGCAAGCGCCTTTGGCGCGCAAGGAGCACTCAATGACTAACGAGACAGACGATACAGCACAGACAGACTGGTACAGCCCCGACGCCGCCACCTTTGGCGACCGTGTCGCTGCTGCGCGCGAGGCAGCAGGCATGACGCAAACTGTGCTGGCGCGGCGCTTGGGCGTGCGTCTGACCACCATGCGTAGCTGGGAAAACGATCTGTCAGAGCCGCGTGCAAACCGTCTGTCGATCCTTGCAGGTCTGCTGAACGTTTCGATGATGTGGCTGATCAACGGCGAGGGTGAAGGTCTTGACGGTCTTGAAGGGGCAGGGATCTTGCCCGCAGATGCCGCCGAACTGCTCAACGAAATGCGCGGCCTGCGGGTCGAGTTGTTTGAAAGCGCGAAACACGTTGCCCGTTTGGAAAAACGTCTGCGCGCCATGTTGTTGGAAACACCTGATGTCTGAACCAGTATTTGAAATGCCCCGCCCCGATCGCCCCGAGGGAGAGCCACGCGAGACGCGGATCAAGCGCCTAGCCATGCGCTCCATGCGGCGCGGGATCAAAGAGATGGACCTGATCCTTTCGGCCTATGCCACCGACCGTCTTGCGGGGATGAGTGACGATGGGCTGACCCTCTACGATGACTTCCTCGATGAGAACGATCATGATCTGTATCAGTGGGTGACTGGACAATTTGTGCCAAAATCGCCCTATCTCGATTTGGTTAAGGACATCCAAGTCCATATTTCAAATCAATAAATTGATATTCTAGCTTTTAACGAAATATTCCGACTTTTTAGGCAATCTCTGCAGCAGAGCCACAACAGTCGGAGAGTAGTATGAGTGTTCAGGATACCATTGGCCTGCCAGCCAATGAAAGATCGTCCCCCCCCGAAAAGGGATTTATGACCGGATATCTGGAGGCGCTCTCCCTTGTGGAGCGTCTGCACCGGTTGTTGTTGGATGTCATCAAGGATGAGTTCGAGCGTGTCGGAGTGTTGGAGATCAACGCAGTCCAAGCGCTGTTGTTGTTCAACATTGGCGACAACGAAGTAACGGCGGGTGAGTTAAAGAGCCGCGGTTATTATCAAGGCAGCAACGTCAGCTACAACCTCAAGAAACTGGTGGAGATGGGCTATATGCACCACCAGCGCTGCGAGATTGACCGCCGTTCCGTGCGCGTGCGCCTGACGGAGAATGGCCGCTATATCCGCGATGTCGTCTCCGAGCTTTTTGCCCGCCATGCAGACGGGTTGGAGGACAGAGGTGTGCTGGGGCCAGAGGGTGTGATCAATATCACCGCCTCGCTCAAACGGGTGGAGCGGTACTGGACCGATCAAATCCGCTATATCTACTAGGAAATTGGCGCAGCGGGTCTTCTCGCTGCGCACCTTACGCTTTAAGGGGCGCCTCCCATCCAGCGGGAGGAGCGGTTCCTTTAAGACAGCGTGTCCCAATAGGCCTGTGCCTTTTCGATCATTGCGTCTTGTCCCTCGTCAAACTTCTCGCCACCTACAGGGCGCGCGAAAAGGTACAGGTGATCGCCATATATCCGCCAGACCTGTGGATCGCCGTTCACAATCTTCTTGAATGACATTGCCCGCGTGCAAAATCCGCCAAACTGAGGCGCATATTTTTCAGGATCTGCCGCAAACATCTCGGCATCCTGCGACGTTGCAAAATGCCACGGCACCCCGCGCCACTCATGCAGATGCGCGGCCAGCCCCTCTTTGGGCGCGCCGTCCCGCCAATAGGCTGTGGTGTCATACCCATCGATGGCAATGCCGCGTCCATCCACAGCGGTACGCGAAACGCTCGCGCGCAGAGGTCCAAGGGGCACGAGCAGGGCCGCAGCGGTCACAGTGCAAAAGCTCCGGCGTGTAAAATCGGTCATTCTGAATCCCTTTCCACGATCTTTTGTCCCCATCTTTACCCCTAAACATGCTGCCGTGCAGAAACATCTGCGTGATCGACGCCGCGTCATGCTGCGCGAGCATCGTTGACAGGTGGGTGGAACGCGCCCGACACTCAGGGAAATCCAGACACCCCAGAGGAGACAACCATGAACACCCAATCGGCCCTGCGTACAGGCGGCTTTGATATCCCCGATCCGATGAGCTTGCCCAGCTTGAAGGGCCAAGTGTCCGAAACTGAGTGGGACCTGCGGTGTCAACTCGCCGCCACGTACCGCCTCTGTGCGCTGCATGGCTGGACCGATTTGGTCTTTACCCACATCTCCGCGCGCTTGCCTGACGAGGACGGCCAAGAGCGTTTTCTGATCAACCCCTACGGTGTGATGTTCGACGAGATGACGGCGTCTTCACTGGTCAAGATTGATCTGGAGGGCAACATCTGCTCCGACACGCCCTATTTTATCAATCCCGCAGGCTTCACGATCCACAGCGCAATCCATGCCGCGCGCCATGATGCGGGCTGTGTCATTCATGTCCACACACCTTACGGCGTGGCCGTATCTGTGCAAAACGGTGGCCTGCGCCGCTATACCCAATTCTCAATGGCCGTGAGCAACGATCTGGCCTACCACGACTACGAGGGCATCGCGCTTGACCTTGATGAGCGTGAGCGCATCGTGGCTGACATTGGCGACAAATCCCTGCTGATGCTGCGTAACCACGGCACCCTGACGGTCGGCCCCAACTGCGCCATCGCCTTTCTCCGCATGTATTTCCTCGAGAACGCCTGTAAAACACAAATACTCGCGCAAGCGGCCGGCGACGAAAATCTCCACGAAGAGCCCCAAGCCATGGCGGACACTGTTGGGGGACAGGCTGCAGGTGCCTTCACGGCGGGGATGGGGGACAATCTCGTTTGGCCCGGCCTGATGCGAAAGCTGGCGCGCCAAAACCCCGGTCATGATTGTTAAGCGAGGGGCTTAAATCAAGAAAATAGGACTACGCGCTAGCGCATGGACAGGACGAGTACATCAAGTTCGCGGAGCAGTTTACGCTCCATCGCTTCCGCGTAGCCCTCAAATCCCAACGCCACTTCGACAAAAGCATCTGGCCCAAGGATGACTTCGGCGCTGAAATAAGCGCTCAACTCACCGATTTCGCCTTGGCGCAGGTCACCACCTGCAGGATCATCCGCACCGATCACCAAGGCGTTGATGGTGATGCCCGTGGCTGCAAGACGGGGTTTTACACTGCGCGGGCGGGGTCCGAGGTTGCTTTTTCCATCCCCCGAGATATCCAGCGTTTGGCGCCAACAATGATTGCGTTGTGCCAGATATTGCGCGCCGCGCATCATGGACACGCCAAGGGCCGTACCCGGCGTCGCCTCGACCCGCCGCTCCACCGTGTTGAGTTGCGCGATCACAGTATCAAGCGCGTGTGTATTGGTGATACGGGTCCACGGCAGCAGCAATTGTTGATCCTGTGGCCCGCTCCACTCATACACCAACAACTCCACAGGCGTCTCGACCCGCTCTAACAAGGCTGCGCGCACGGCCGCACTGCCCAAAGCGTCCGCTAACCCGCCCATTTGCAGTCTATATTCCCGTGCATCGACAGAACCCGAGACATCAAGTCCAAGTGCCAAAGCTTGGCGGCAGACCTCTTGCGCCGCCGCAGGAACCGCAATCAGGGCAAACAGCGCTGCGAGAAGGGCGCGCCTCACCCCGCATCTCCCTCAAGACCAAGTGAGCCAATCGCAGGCGGGGTCAGCTCCCGCTCCAGTTTGCGGCGCATTGCGCGCTCAAAGTCATCAAAACCATCTGCCACGATCAGGAACGCCCCCGGACCATGGATAACTTCGCCACGGTAAAAGGCAATCAGCCCCACTTCCCCCTCAAAATCAGCGGCATTCACCACCAAGCCGTTCACCGTGACGCCCTGAAACGGAAATTCGCGGTAGGCACTCGCTGGCGGGAAGCCTTCATTACTTTGCCCGTCACCTGCCATATCCAGCGTCTTGCGCAAACAATCAGGGCTGCGCGCCAACAGCTGTGCACCAAAGCCCAAGGCATATCCCATCGCCGTGGGAAAATCGTTGTGCGAGCGGGTGGAGGCGGCGACAACTTCGGCAGCCCGCACCAGCGCGGCGCGGCTATCAATCATCTTCCAGTCCAGAATAACTTCCTGATTATAGCGGCCCGACCATTCGTAGACGGCCAAGGCCACAGGAAGGTCAGAGGCAAAGAATGCAGCCTCGACCTCGGCAGAGGTGAGAGCGGCCACAATCCCGCTGCGCTGTAGGGTATCTTCGGTGGCATCAACCGAGCTTGAAATATCCACCGCCAAGGCAAGGGCCAACCGACATTCGGCTGCGTGAACGGGCAGGGCGGCGACCATAAGTGCCGCCGCCCCAAACCCGCGCATTACCAACTGCCAGTATTGCCCATCGACGTCCAAGGCTCGGCAGGTTCCAGCGCATCACCTTCCTGCAACAACTCGACCGAGATGTTGTCGGGGGACCGCACAAAGGCCATGCGCCCGTCATGTGGTGGCCGGTTGATCAATACGCCATTGTCCATAAGGTGCTGACAAGTTTCATAAATATTATCGACAGAATAGGCGAGGTGGCCAAAGTGGCGGCTGTCCGAAGGCAGCGCGTCATCGCCATCCCAGTTATAAGTCAGCTCCACATCTGCGTGGCCGTCGTCCATGCCTGGAGGGCACAAAAACACCAGCGTAAAGCGGCCGCCTTCATGGTCCATACGGCGGCGCTCGATCAATCCAAGCAGTTTGTAGAACGCTATTGAGGCATCAAGGTCTTTGACGCGCACCATCGTGTGTAGAAATTTGATCGGCATGGGGGAGGCTCCTGTTTGGGCAATTACTCTTGCTCCATACCCTAGCACCCGCCGCGCCCGTGTCGAGGCGCGCAAGCCCCTAAAACGCCGAAGCGATCCCGATACTAAGGCCAACGCGATTCACATCATAAAGGCCGATATTGCTGTTCGTCTTGGACGCCGTGAGGCTGATAGAAGGGTTAAAGCCGTAATAATCAATCTGCTTGAAGGTTGCAGTCACTTCGCCCCCAACCGTAAATTCGCGCCTGCCAGAGGGATCATGCGGCGAGACATCATAGTCGCGAAAGCTGGTGCTCACCGCGAATTGCAGGGACGTCCCTTTGATATCGCGTCCCAGCACATAACTGCTGCGCAGCCCAACCTCGTTATACTCCAACCGTTCCACATCGGAGTAAGAGGCTGCCGCCGTCGCGCCGAGGTAAAGCCCGTCGCCATTGGAAAGTTTACGGCTAATACCACCGGAAAGCCTCACAGTTTCATAGTCATCGCCGCGCTGGGCATTGCGTATATCGCCACTCAGGCCAAAGCTCAGGCGCGTCGTGGCTGAGGTCTGATAGGTTTGCCCGATGCTGGCCTGCAAAAAACTGTTATAGCGCTTACCGCCATAGAAGGTTTGCCCCAGATCGGCATTGAACGAAAACTCGCCCCGACGGTCAGCGCGCAACTGCTTGTACCCGTATCCAAGTTTCAAAGTGCCGTAGGAAAAATCACTTCCCTCGACGTTTCGCGCTGGCTCGCCGCGGGTTGTTCGCTCCGTATCCTCGGCGTCAAGATCATCCTGCGACGATTGAGACAGGATGTAGGTCCGGTAGGACATGCCAAGCCGCAGGTCGTGGGCCTGACGCTCCGTCTGCTTGAAGCGGTAGCGTGACTGGACATTGAAACCCATTTCTACGCCAGACAACGCTTGGCTGGCAGCCCCAAGGTCAACCTCGACGTTTTCGCCAAACAGCGGAGAGAATACCTCGTAGAGAAGGGTAGAGCTGTCGCGCGCCGATCCGTTGTTGATGTTGGAATTGGGCGCGAGGGTGAAGGATAGATGCGTTTGCCATGGATTGCGCTGTTGCACATATCTGAAATCTTGTGCTGCGCGGACTGCATGACCCTTTGACGGGGCAACTTGCGCCGCACGACGCAGCCACAACTGCGCGCGCGTCCGTTTGCCATCCGATGACAGTGATTGCGCCATCAGCATTGCTGCCGAGAATTTCTGGTTTTCCGTGTCGGCATTGCGCCACGCCGCGCGCGCAGCCTTTTGGGCAGGCGCATATTGGCGTAGCGACCTGAGCGCATGAGACCGGATCAAAAGTGCCGTGACATCATTCGGGTCACGCTTGAGCAACGCATCTGCAAAAACCAAGGCCCTATCGGGGTGGTTTTTATGCAAACTTGCCTCCGCCGCCAGCCGCATTTGCGCTGCAGACAGTTCAACACTCTGCGATGCTACGTCTTGAGCAAAAGCAGTTGGCGCAGCAGCAAGTGTCGCAGCACCAACTGTTAAGGCAACAGTAATCCGTTTCATCAGTCTCATTGTATTTCGGGGGTTTCGCCACGGTAAATGATGAACCCGCTTGTATCACGGCTTGTTCCACCTGTGGTCTCTAGCACAAACACACCGACGACCTCATTCGGATCATCCCCTGCAACGATTGCATAGAATTTACCAGTCTCGTATGCGGCCGTAGATCCAGGTAACTGAGTTTGAACATTCGTGACCAGATCACCGTTGTCATCAAGCACGTCTGGCCCAACTTCGAATTGTATTTCAGGGATCTCAGTTACCGGATTTTCCTCGGTGCCCAATGAGCTCGTCACATCCGCAGTCATATCAACCCCGTCCAGACTGAAAACTTTGCGGTTGAAGATACGCCCCTTCACACCATCACCACGAATGGTCTCACCATCGTTAAAGTCCTGAAAGTCGATGTCCAGAACAACATCCGCCGTGGTGTATTGCAGTCCGGTTTCGGTTCCGAAATCACGCAAACCCGCAGACTTTCCGGTGAACTGCGCCTGCAAACTGGTAGGCAAGTTCACTTCTGTGTCGCGCTGATAGATAAACCCGCCAAAGCCATAGTCGACGTATGACCCGGTTCGGATAATCGCAAATTGCGTTGTGGGCATGTCAGTAGTGCCGACACGGTTCCGGCTCACACCATAAACAGCACGGTAGACGAACTGATTGATCTCGGTGCCGGTCACAGGGTCGATCGCCGTCGATGGCCCCTCATACACTGCGAATTCACCGCCATTGAGGCTTGTCACTACATTCAGATTGCCATCCTCGTCGCGGCGCGTGTAAGCACGGTCGCCATCAAACGCGAGGTTATCGACTGTAAATGTGTCGCTTTCACTGTTGTACTCGATGCCTGAGGCATAGCCGTTGCCCACCTGACTACCTTCGCCGTCAACGCGCGGCTCCGAGCGAAACAGCGATGCGTTAGGGGAAGGGGATACCGTTCCTGGAGGAATGCCATCGCGCTCGATCCCCGTGCCTTCTCCGTCGCCAATGACTTCGCCATCGACAACATCTGTCGGATCAACGACTTCCTCTTCCCCTGCTTCAAACGGGTTGCCGCCGCTACACGCGGCCAATCCCGCAATCAATGCGAGGCTGATAATCTTGTTTTTCAATGTTCTGCCCTCGAATGTCGTTATTCTGTTTTGCCCGACCATCACCGCCGCCCCCCTGCATTGTCAACGATCATGGCGGCTGACCCGCCGATTAACCCTAATACTATGGCCAAAAAACAATACCGCATATCGCGGTTCCAGCGCTGCCAATCGCCAGATATAGTGAACCACGAATCCCATCCATTCCGCCTAAAGGACCGCCATCATGCCGATCAGCCCAGAGCAACAAGCCGAAATCGACGCCCAGCGGTCAAACCCACAGCCAACCCTGCGCGCCGTGGCGCCCGGAATGGAAAAACACCTCTACACCGCGCACGAAGTCCTCGATCACGGCTTCATCCGCGTCATCGACTACATGGGTGACGATTCGGCGATCTGTCAGGCCGCGCGCGTCAGCTACGGCAAAGGCACCAAATCCGTCCAGAACGACGAGGGCCTGATCCGCTACCTCATGCGCCACTGGCACAGCACCCCCTTCGAGATGTGCGAGATTAAACTCCACGTCAAACTCCCCGTCTTTGTCGCGCGCCAGTGGATCCGCCACCGCACCGCCAACGTCAACGAATACTCCGCGCGCTACTCGATCCTCGACCGTGAGTTCTATATCCCCGAGCCAAGCCACATCAACGCGCAGAGCGTGATCAACAATCAGGGCAGGGGCGGCGTCCTTGAGGGTGCCGAAGCCGCACGCGTCCTCGAAATCCTCAAATCCGATTCCAACCGCGCCTACGACAACTACGAGAGCATGATCGCAGAGCAAGGCCCCGACGGAGAACCCCAAGACGGCCTCGCCCGCGAACTGGCCCGCATGAACCTCCCCGCCAACATCTACACCCAATGGTATTGGAAAGTGGACCTACACAACCTCTTCCACTTCCTCCGCCTGCGCGCCGACAGCCACGCCCAATACGAAATCCGCGTCTACGCCGATGCCATCTGCAACGTCGTCGCCGACTGGGTCCCCGCGGCATACGGAGCCTTCGAGGACTACCGTTTGGGGGGGGCCACGATGTCAGGCAAAGCATTGGATTGTATACGCCGCATGCTGAAGGGCGAGGAGGTTACGCAGGAGACCTCAGGGATGAGTAAAGGAGAGTGGCGTGAGTTTGAGGGGGTTTTGAAGTGACACCGCCTAGCGGGGCTGAAACGGGTGCGCCGTGATGGACGGTGAAATCGCAAATATTGAAAGCTATTGATTGGAAACCTCTTTGGCAGGCTTGTTTGAGAAAATATGGCAATCTATTGAAAGTGTGGTTCACCCTCGACAGTTGGTCGTAGTGCTTTTGTTGGTTGGTGTATTGCTTTTGTTCAATCCGATGAACTTAGTTGGGTACTTTAATATTGCTTCTTTTGTAGAGCAGTATCGCGATTGGATCACGATTGGCTTCTTTCTGGCCTTTGGGCTGTGCGCAATGTGGACAATACAAGCCATATGGCAAGCATTTCGACGTTGGAATAAAGAAAGATCGGAGCTCTTAGCAGTTCGCCGCGTTGCCTTGTCATTTGAGGCGGAGATAATATTGGACTTTGTAAATTCACATGATCCTGATGCCGTGCGGCTCTTCTCAAATAATCCATTCGTAAGGGAATTGCGTCGCAATAGACTCATCCATTTTTCTGATAAGATCTTTTATTCGGATCAGGATGCTTACACTATTTCTCAGCTTGGAAAGTCACGATTGATATTCGCGAACTTACAACCTTTCTATGAAAAGCCCGAGGGTGACAAACTTGAGTTTCTCAGATCTGTAGTTGGCGAAGAGTTGTCTATAATTCCGATAACGAGGTTCGGTTAAGTCCTTGTAGCGAGGCGTAGGGTGCGCATTCACTGCGCACCGTCCATCCTTCAACCCCGCGCATCGGTGCGCATAAATGCACACCCTACGCATCACCCCGCATGATCGCGGTGCCACGACGAATATGGCCAATCACGGACATCATCGACGTAACCGTGCTTGATCGGATTGTGCCAACAATACGCGATGTGGTTCTCGAAATCGGCGGCATCGCGGATATGGTGCTCCCAAAACCTGCGCTGCCAAATACCCTTTTCGCGCCGCGCAAAATGGCTCGCCCTGCGCGGCCCCATCGGCAATTCACGCGAAAACCGTGCCTTGATCGATTGCACCCGCTTGCTGTATTCTGCGTCCGCCTGCGGTAATGTCCAAACGCAATGCATGTGATCGGGTAGCACAACCCAAGCATCAATCCTGAAAGGCCGTGTCTCCATCGTCACGCGCACCGCGTCGCGCAAAACCGCTATCCGCTCCACAAGGGTTGATGACCCACGTTGCGCAAGAGTGATGGTCAGAAAAACACAAGCGCCTGAATGACGGGGGCGGATATAGTTCGGCATGCAGACACAATACCTGTGACATAGTTAATAAACGTTGAAGCGGTCGCACGCTTGGCTCTCAAGACAAGAAAAAACCATACGCCGAGGGGTGTACGGGGGGGGTACAGACGGTGCACACATAGCACCCCCCATTGACCAACCCCCCAAATCCGCCAAACTAGCAAAATGTTAAACCTCGCCAGCCCCCCGCCGGATTTCACCGAAAATCCCTTCCCGCACTACGATGCACTCCTGCAAAACGCCCCCGTTTGCCCCCAGCCTGACGGCTCTTTTATCATCTCCCGTCATGCTGATCTGAACGCGATTTACCGCGACACCACTACCTATATTTCCGATAAAAAACAAGCATTTGAACCCAAATTCGGCGCTGGCTCCCCGC
>JBALTK010000042.1:0-22859 GCA_036964385.1 Sulfitobacter sp.
AGCGCCTCGCCATCACCTGCGGCATACACCTCGGCCAATGCACGCAACTGGCTGTTAGAGCCGAACACCAGATCGACACGTGTGCCTGTGCGTTTGACCTCACCTGTGGTGGTGTCGCGCGCCTCAAACACGTCATCAGTCTCGCTGACAGATTTCCAAGTCACGTCCATTTCCATAAGCGCACGGAAGAAATCATTGTTCAGCGTGCCTGGCTTGTCTGTCCAAACGCCATGCGATGTATTTTCAAAGTTGGCACCCAGCACACGCAGACCGCCAACCAGCACAGTCATCTCAGGCGCTGTCAGCGTCAAAAGTTGAGCGCGGTCTACCAGCAACTCCTCGGCGGAAACTTTGAACTCCCGTGAGGCGTAGTTGCGGAAGCCGTCAACCGCTGGCTTGAGCACATCAATGCTCTCCACATCGGTCTGCTCTTGGGTCGCATCGCCACGGCCCGCTGTGAAGGGCACGGACACATCGTAACCGCCCGCTTTCGCCGCCGCTTCAACAGCAGCAGTCCCCGCCAGCACGATCATATCCGCCATCGAGATTGGCTTACCGAAACTTGTGCGGATCGCTTCCAGCTTGTCCAGAACCTTTGCGAGTTGTGCAGGCTGGTTCACCTCCCAATCCTTCATTGGCGCCAGACGGATGCGCGCACCATTGGCACCACCGCGTTTGTCAGAGCCTCGGAAGGTTGAGGCAGAGGCCCAAGCGGTTGAGACCAACTCGGCAGTGCTCAGACCGGAAGCAAGGATTTGCTCCTTAAGGGTTGCAACATCAGCGTCGCTTACCAGCGCGTGATCAGGCGTCGGGACCGGATCCTGCCAGATCAGCACTTCGCTCGGGACTTCTTTGCCCAAGTACCGCGTTGTCGGGCCCATATCGCGGTGGCACAACTTAAACCAAGCGCGTGCAAATGCGTCTGCGAACTGGTCAGGGTTCGCATGGAACCGCTTGGAGATTTCCAAGTATGCGGGGTCCACTTTAAGCGCCATATCCGCTGTCGTCATCATTGGCGGAAACTTGGCATCGCTGTGCGCATCTGGCACGGCGTCGGCCATTGCACCGTTCGCAGGCTTCCACTGTTGCGCACCTGCGGGGGACTTTGTCAGTTCCCACTCGTTGTCCAAGAGCGTGTCGAAGTAGGACATGTCCCATGTGATCGGTGTTGGCGTCCACGCGCCCTCGATGCCAGAGGTAATCGCATCTACGCCCTTCCCGCTCTTGTAGGTGGAGAGCCAGCCAAAGCCTTGTGCCTCAATGGGTGCTGCTTCAGGCTCTGCCCCAACCAATGCTGCATCGCCTGCGCCATGCGCTTTGCCAAAGGTGTGACCACCAGCGACCAGTGCCACAGTTTCTTCGTCGTTCATCGCCATACGCGCAAACGTATCGCGGATGTCATACGCGGAGGCTTGTGGATCAGGGTTACCGTCTGGACCTTCGGGGTTCACATAGATCAGCCCCATCTGCACAGCGGCCAGCGGGTTTTCCAGATCCCGATCGCCTGTATAGCGCGTGTGCTCACCACCAGATTCTTCCAGCCAGATTTCCTCGGACCCCCAGTAGATATCTTCCTCAGGCTCCCAGATGTCCTCACGGCCGCCAGCAAAACCGAATGTCTCGAACCCCATATCCTCAAGCGCGCAGTTGCCCGCGAGGATCATCAGATCAGCCCATGAGATTTTGTTGCCGTATTTCATTTTAACAGGCCACAGCAGGCGGCGCGCTTTGTCGAGGTTGCCATTGTCCGGCCATGAGTTAAGCGGCGCAAAACGCTGGGTGCCGGAGGAGGAACCGCCACGACCATCTGCCGTGCGATATGTACCAGCAGAGTGCCACGCCATGCGGATAAAGAATGGGCCATAATGGCCGTAATCTGCGGGCCACCAGTCTTGACTGTCCTTCATCAGGGCAAAGATGTCGGATTTGATCGCATCCAGATCAAGCTGCTTGAACGCTTCGGTATAGTTGAACGTGCCGCCCATCGGATCGGATGCCGGTTGGTTCTGGTGCAGCATTTTGAGGTTAAGCTGGTTCGGCCACCAATCACGGTTGGAGCGTGCAGAGTTGGTTGACTGCTTGCCTGCGCCAAACCCCATTGGGCAGCCGCCTTGTTCGCCGTTATCAGATCCGTCCATCATAATCTCTCTCCATTTGCTGAAAAATATGGGTGGGGATTCGCATCCCCTTGGAACTATTCTAACAAGACCTCGCGATATGTTTAAGTTTGATTTTCCGATAGGTGTGATAGGTTAAGCTTATGATCAATTTCACGCTCAAACAGTTGCGGTATTTTGAGGCAGTCGCGCGCCAAGCACATTTTGGCCGCGCCGCCGAGATGTGTTCAATTTCGCAGCCCGCCCTCTCCGCCCAGATCGCGGCGCTCGAAAGCGCACTTGGTGTTCAACTTTTTGAACGCTCTGCACGGCAGGTTCGCCTTACCCCGTTCGGAGAGCAATTTGCCCCCCGTGCCCGCGTGATATTACGGGAGACGGAGGCGCTGTCGGAAATGGCGCGTGGGGCTGGTGGCACCGCCCTCACCCGTTTGCGCATCGGCGTGATCCCGACGATCGCCCCCTATCTGCTGCCTTCCATCATCGGCCATATCACCGCCTCACACCCCGAGATTGACCTGCTCGTGCGTGAGACAATGACACATAAACTCATCGAGGAGCTGAGCGATGGAAAGCTTGATTGCGCCATCGTCGCCCTGCCCGTGTCCGAGCCTGCGTTCACCGAAGTCACTCTGTTCGACGAAGCAATGGTACTGGTACGCCCCGCCCATGATGCGGGCCGCCCTGTGCCTGACATGGATACGCTGAGCCAGATGAAACTTCTGTTATTAGAGGAAGGGCATTGTTTCCGTGATCAGGCGCTGTCGTTCTGCTCGCTGCGCAATACACTCCCGCGAGAGGGGCTCGATGGCTCATCGCTCACGACATTGGTGCAGATGGTTGGCGCAGGCATCGGCGTGACATTGATCCCCGAAATGGCGGTGCCAGTGGAGACACGTTCTGCATCCGTCAGCATCGCATCAATGGGCGCGCCGCATCCCAAGCGGACTGTGGGGATGATCTGGCGCAAATCATCAGCTCTGTCAGACAAGCTTGAAGCGATTGCGGAATTAGTGCGGGACGCCGCTGCCGCGCATCCAGCTTTTGCCAAACCTTAAAGCGTGGCCGTGACCGTTCCATCCGCGATCCATCCGTCGAGGACCGCCAGAGCGGCATCAGCAAAGGCCTGATCATTGATATGGCAATCGAGCAAACTCAGCTCTGTCGGCGCTTTCACGGATTTGCCCATCTCGTCGACCATCGCAGCAAGGGCCTCAGGATCGTGGGCAGGACCGCCTTCCTTGTCCCATTCCTCTATGCCATGGATCGGCATCAACACATGCACTGCGGCCTTCGCCCCCTCTAGACGCGTGGCCATTTCGCGTACGACGCCACGCCGCTCTTCTCCTGAAAGGGCGGCGGATTTGATCAACCGATTGTGCGCGTGAAACGGACGGTCATCATATTGCGCAGGGATATCCTGCCAGCCCGCAAAATCGATAAGGTCGGCGCAGCCGGCGGCAACAATTTGCGGGGTGCCGTTGGCGCCCGCCCCTGTAAGTCGGTCCGCACCCGAATGGACCACTGATCCGCCTACGAGATTGCTCAACTCTTGCAGCGAGAAATCCATCACAGCGGCGAACTGCCCCTGTCGCGCCAGCGCCTCGAATGCCATGCCACCCATGCCCGTCGCATGAAAGACGGCCACATCAAATCCACGCGCGTGCAGCGGATCGCGCAGCAGCTTCATGTATTTGAGGCAGGAAGAACCCAGCGATGTCATGCCGATAACAGGCCGGGTTGAAACAGGTTTTTCCACCGCCATGGCTGCGCCCAACACAGCACCTGCCGCCTGCGATAGTGAAGATTTGCAGATGGGGTTCAGACCATAAAGCCCGCCCGCCCAAAGGATCATCTGGATATCGGGGCTGAGGCGTTCAGTGGGGATGATCGGTGAGAAGCTGACCGTAGAGACGACATACTTCGGGACGCCCATTGGCAAAGCCTGCGCACAATCGAGCGCCAGATCGGTCCCCATGGTCCCGCCCAGCACGATCATGCCATCCATCTTGCCCTCCGCATGCAGTTGCGCGGTGAGCAGTGCGGCACCGCGCGCCATGATCTGCATCGCGACATTCTCGTCACCGCTGTCGATGGCGGCCACGATCGAGGAGCCCCCCGTTTCGGCGACTTGGTGCTTGGACCAATCGGTCGGCTTGGAGGGATCGCCCAATACGCTCACATCCATCGACACGACCTTGCCGCCCATCGCCTCAATCCGCTCAGCGACATAGAGCAGCTCTTCGTCTTTGGTGTCGTATGTGCCAATCACAAGGATGGTTTTGGTCATGGGTTCGCTCCTTTAGAGGCCGCCACCTTGGGTGGGGTGAATATCGGTATCTACGTCCTGTGGCGGATTGCGCGCCTCTAAAACCAGCGTACGAATGTGCAGGACAATCACCAGAAGGATCATCACAAAGATAATCATCGCGATGGGCCGGTCGATCATATCCAACGGGGTTTTGACACGGGGCATGGCCGACCGCAGCTTTGTCTCCATGATGCCACCAAGGACCATCCCAAGGATGATCGGCACAATCGGCAGGTTCAGACGTTTGAGGATCACACCAAAGATGCCAAAGACCGCCGCAATCGCGCAGTCGGTGATGGAGTTGCGCAAGCTATAGACCCCCACAAACCCCAACAGCAGGATCGTCACGCCGATGAGCCGCGTGGGCAGCTCGATAATCCGCGTGAGCACATTCGTGGAGAACATCAGGAAGATCAGCACTATCACATTGAGAACCAGCAGCGCGAGATAAAGCGCCATGACAAAGGGCATGTCGTTCTGAAAGAGCTGCGGACCGGGGATTACGTTATGGACGTAAAAGACCGAGAGCATCATCGCAGTGAGCGCCTCACCCGGAATACCAAGCGCCAAGAGAGGGATCATCGCGGCGGCAGGCACAGCATTGTTTGCAGCCTCCGATGCGATCAGCCCTTCTGGCGCGCCCTTCCCAAACAGCTCGGGCGTTTTGGAGGTTTTCTGGGCATAGGTGTAGGACATGAACTGTGCTGTGAACTCCCCCACGCCGGGGATCATGCCCATCAGCACCCCAAAGCTGGACGAGACAGTCGCCACCCGTTTGTAAAGCCAGAGCTCCTTCAGCCCTGACAGCATCGAGCCTTCGATTGAGGTCAATTTCGGGCTCTCGTCGGGTTGGGTGAGGAGCAGGAACGCTTGGCTCAGCGCAAAGAGGCCAAGCACCACGACGATCAAATCAACGCCAGACGTAAGCCACGTTTGCCCAAAGGTGAATTGACGCGAATATGTAATCGGCTCAAGCCCGACAGTCTGGAGAAAGATACCGAAGGAGGCGAGCAAGCCCGCAGCGAATATCTGACCACGGTGGGCCAGCACTACGAGGATTATGCCCAAGAGTGCAGCAAGGAATATCTCGCGGGAGCCGAAATGCGGCGCGATCTTGGCCAACAGCGGCGCCAACAGCATCAGGCAGATGATGGAAAACACCCCACCAAAGAACGACGCGGAATATGCCAGCGCCACAGCGCGCCGCGCCTCGCCTTTTTGGGTCATCGGATAGCCGTCATAGGTCGTGAGCGCGTTCACTGCTGTACCGGGTGTGTTGATCAGCACCGCAGGCAACGCACCGCCATACATGCTTGAACCATATATCCCGAGCAGCATGACCAGCCCGACAAGTGGAGGAAGCGCGAAGGTCGCAGGCAACAGGATCGCAATTGCCACCGCTGCCCCTACCCCCGGAATGGCACCAATAATCACCCCGCCGATGGAACCTATGAGCAGCGCGACAAGCACCTGCCAATCCATCAACAACGTCACGGCAGAAGTGAATACATCCATGTGTCAGGTCTTTCAGAAATAGGTGAGCATAAAGGAGCGCAGCGCAGTCGGCAGCATCTCGTAGATCGCCCCACCGGGGATTTTGACCTGTAGGAAGGACTTGAACATCACAACAATCACAATCCCCATGAGCGCCATCCCCGCGAGAACACGCACCTGATGATAGCCCGCACGGACGGCCAGCAGGATCGCAAATATGATAGTCGTGAGAAGGTAGCCAAGCTGTGGCACCACAAAAACATAGGCCATGAACCAGCCGGCATATTCAATCGAGCGGATCCAGTCCAAGACCTCGCGCCAGCGGCCCAAGATGCGCGGCGACAACGCCGATGAAAGCAGATGCAGCGCAGAGAAGAAAACCATCAGCGCCACAGACAACGAGGGCCAGAAGGCAGGCTGTGTGAAGGTCTTTCCGCCTGATTTCCACGGTGCTTGGGTACCAAGCTGGCTCAGAAGAAACAGCGAAAATGCAAAGAAGAGCCAAGCGAACACGATATCGCCCGGACGCCGGTAGCGTTTGAAGAGCTCTTGCAGCCCTTTGAGACGGGTCATGGCATGACCTTTTTATAAGTGCATATCGGGAAAAGAGCAGCGCCGCCCCAGATTGGAGCGGCGCTGCGGTTCGACTTACTCAAGCATGCTGCCGATGGAACCCATTGTCTCGATGTCTTTGGCGATCAGCGCCTTGCTTGCCTCGGCATCTGACCAATAGACCAGCGCACCTGTCTCGGCAGCAAGTGCCTGAGCGCGTTCAGACATGACAGTCTCGGAGGCGACTGCAATGATCTTTTCACGCACATCAGCAGGTGTGTCTTTGTGCACGAACAAACCATTCCAGAGGGAGACGTCCAATTCCGGTGCAAGCTCGGCCACTGTTGGCGTGTCTGGTGTCAGGCTGATACGTTCGCCGCCGATGGAAGCGAGCACTTTCACATCGTCCAAGCATGGCAGCACAAGTTGCAGCGTGGTGTTCATCACATCCACGTCGCCAGAGGCAAGTGTGTTGCAATCCAGCGCATCAAAGGCTGCGTCGGAGGCGTAGGAAAAGCCCATCTTTTTCGCCAATGCCTTGGTCACCTGCGTCGGCACCAGTGGCGCACCAAAGTGACCTAAGGCGACGTCGTTATCGTTGGCATGTGCCGCGAGGCCCGCCATGTCATCGTATGGCGCATCTTTGCCTGCAACGATTACGAAAGGATATGTGAGGAACGTGCCAAGCGGTTCAAACGGATCGGGGCTCAGCTCCGGAATGCCGATGTTCGGGCCAACAACAGGGACCGCAATGATAAACGAACCGATAGTATAGCCGTCCGCAGGGGCCACAGCCACTTCAACAGCACCTGGGAATGGGCCGCCGCCGCCGCCAGGCTTGTTCACGACCGCTGCTGGTACGCCGTATTTCGCCTGAAAATCCTCGGCAATCATGCGCGTCAGCACGTCTTCCAGATCACCCGGAGGCCACGGAACAACAAACGAGACAGGCTTTTCAGGGTATTCCGCAACAGCCGCGATGGGCGCTGCAACCAGCGCGAGCGCTGTAGTGGTGGCCAGAATGGCCTTGGTGATGTTCTTCATTTTCATCTCCCTGATGAGGATCTTTTGACCCTTTATAAGTTCGCTTCGGTATCTCAGTAATTGCCCGCTTGACGAGACTGGTTCACTATTGTTACCGTCGGTACATATAGTTTGCACACAGGAATTCTATCTGTCAACGTTCCTGTGAAGCCCTATTCAACGCACCACCATCGGAGCCAGCCAAAGAATGTCGAAACCCGTCATGAGCACTGTGGACAAAGCACTGTCTTTGTTACGGCACTTCTCGTTGCAGCGTCCCGAGATGGGGCTGAGCGAGCTTGCGCGCCTTGCGGGTTATGACAAGACAACGGTGCTGCGCTGCATGACGGCGCTTGAGCGGAACGGCTTTATCGAACAGGATCCGCAGTCAAAGCACTACCGCCTCGGCCTCGCCCCGATCAATCTGGCCCGCATTCGCGAACGCAGTTTCCCGTTGCTTGCGATTCTGCAGCCCTATGTCGATGCCCTGTGCGACAGCACCCAAGAGACGGCCCATGCGACCGTGCTTTCCGCTGGCCGCCTCCTCACCGCGCTGGTGAACGAGCCTGATCGCGCCACACGGGTCTTTATGGACCCCTCCGCCGATTTGCCGCTTCATGCCACCGCCTCTGGCATCGTGATCGCAGCGCATTTGCCTGCCGCAGAGCGTGCCGCGCTGGTCGCCAAGTCGAGCTTTGAACGGTTCACCGAAAAAACACCGACGTCTCCCGAAGCGTTAGAAGCCCTCTTTACCAAAACCCGCGCCCGTGGCTTTGCCCGTGCAGAGCAGTCTTATGAAGATGATGTGATCGGGACGGCAGTCGCCTTTTTTGACCCATCCGGGCGTCCCGCAGGTGCAATCGCTGTGGCTGCCGTTGCCTCGCGGTTTGACGCCGCCCTCGCCGGTAAAATTGAACAAGAGCTTTTGAGCACCGCTCAGCAGCTTACCCGAGAACTCGGCGGGATTGCCCCTGCCTCCCCGAACTCAATGCCGGAGCATGCGAAATGAAAGACGAAAACTTCCTCAAGGCGAACAATGCCCGCCATATGTGGCACGCCATGGCCCACCCCGCCGACATGCACAAAAATCCGCCGAAAATTGTGACGAAAGCGAGCGGTGTACGTATCACCGACCTTGATGGGCATGAGACCATCGATGCTGTGGGCGGATTGTGGAACGTAAACCTAGGCTTTTCCAACAAGGCTGTGAAGGAAGCAATCAAAAGCCAGCTGGACGAACTCCCCTACTACGCGACCTTTCGCGGCACCTCCAACGATCAGGTGATCGAACTGAGTTACATGCTCGCCGAGTTTTTCAAGCCTGACGGGCTGTCGCGGTCCTTCTTTACGTCAGGCGGCTCGGACAGTGTCGAAGTCATGCTGCGTCTGGCGCGGCAGTATCATAAGATCAGAGGCCAGAGTGGGCGGACCAAATTCCTGTCCCTGAAAAAGGGCTACCACGGCACCCATACTGGCGGCGCCTCCGTCAACGGCAACGCCAATTTCCGCACTCAGTACGAGCCATTGTTAGCGGGCTGCCACCACATCCCTGCCCCTTATACCTACCGCAATCCGTTTAACGAAACAGACCCCGAAAAGCTCGCGCAGCTGTGCTTGCAAGCGCTGGAGGACGAGATTGCCTTCCAAGGCCCAAATACGATTGCCGCGTTCATCATGGAGCCTGTCCTTGGTGCAGGCGGTGTGATCCCGCCGCACCCCAGCTTTTTGCCCGCAGTGCGTGAGATTTGTTCGCGCCATGGCATCTTGCTGCTGCTGGACGAGGTCATCACCGCCTTTGGTCGCTTGGGCAGCTGGTCAGGCTGCCGCCATTACGGCGTGAAACCCGATATGATCGCCACTGCCAAAGCGATCACAAATGGCTACTTCCCCTTCGGTGCCGTGATGATCAACGACATGGTCGCCGAAGCCTTCGAGAGCGACACAACGGGCGCGGCCAACATTGGTTCGGGTTACACCTACTCAGGGCACCCTGTGGGGTCTGCGGCGGCTGTTGCTTGCCTCAAGGAAACTGTGCGCCTGAACGTCAAAGATAACGCTGCCGCACGTGGCACCCAGATGTGGGAAGGCTTCAAGGCGCTAAAAGCGAAATACGACATCATCGGGGATATCCGTGGTGGCGTCGGCCTGATGACCGCGATGGAGTTGATCGGAGACAAGGCCAAGAAATCCCCCTTGGACAAGCCACGGATCGAGGCAATGTACGAGGCAACTTACGCGGCAGGCACCATGATCCGCGTGTCCGGCCCCAATGTCATCATTTCCCCCTCTTTGGTGATCGAAGAGGCAGATGTGACCAAAATTCTGGCCGATCTGGATCATGGACTGTCCCAAGCTTGACCCCTATGCGCGGGCCGTTTCGCACGGCCCGCTTTTCTCCGGCAGTGCTGTGATCCCTTGCAAACCCATGCACGTTCAGCGCAAGTTTCAGGTAAAGTTCTTCAAAAAAATCTTACCGTTGGATATCGCCCCATGAGCATCGACACGATCATCGACCTGACCGCCCACCCGATCACCGACGACAGTTTTGCTGCGCGCTGCCGCGACACGCTGGATCAAAGCGGGGTGCTGGTGCTACCCGATTTCATCACTCCAAGCGCCCTCACAGCGATGTACGAGGAAAGTGAAGCGGGTCAAAAGGACGCGTATTTCTGCAGCCAGTCACACTCGGTCTATCTCACTCCCGAAAACGCCGAGTACGCTGCAGATCATCCAGCCAACCGCAGCGTGATCTCCTCAAAGGGATGTATCTGCGACGATGTGATCGCCGAACAGTCGCCCCTGCGCAGTCTTTATGACGCCACTGAGTTTCGCTCATTTGTCGCGCATGTGACCGGAGAGGAGGCACTGCACCCTTACGCTGACCCGCTGTCGTCGATTAACATCCATTATGCCAATCGCGGACAAGAGCTTGGCTGGCATTTCGACAACTCATCCTTTGCCATCACTCTCCTGATCCAGAAGCCAGAAGCGGGCAGCCGCTTTGAGTTTATCAAAGATCTCCGCGATGCCGATGCGGGCGAGATGAACTATGAGGGTGTCGCACGCCTGCTCGACGGTGAGGTGGCCCCAGAAGTGCTTAGCATGGAGCCGGGCACATTGGTGCTGTTTCGTGGGCGCAATTCGATCCACCGCGTATCCCCGAACGAAAGTGACAAGACCCGTATGCTCGCGGTACTCGCCTACAACGCACAGCCTGACATCGAGCTGTCAGAGAGTGCGCGGATGACCTTTTACGGTCGCTTGAATTAAAGGGGTGAAGGCAGGGAAGTCGGGAGAGTAATACTCCCAAGTCCCCTGCCTTTGCTCATAAGTATGTCGCTCAGCTATCCGCCAGCAACACGTTCCCGAATTCTTCGCGCAGCTTGTTCTTTTGAACCTTCCCCGTTGAGCCGATCGGCAGCTGATCGACAAAGAGCACGCGGTCAGGCACTTGCCAGCTCTCGACTTTGCCTTTGTAGAAGGCCAGCAACTCTTCCTCGGTGACCTCACCAGATTTGATCGCGACCAGAACAGGGCGTTCGTCCCACTTCTCGTGCAGCGCAGCAATCGCGGCTGCGTTTGCAATCGCGGGATGTGAGATCGCGATATTCTCAAGCGTCACCGTGGAAATCCACTCTCCACCGGATTTGATGATATCCTTAGAGCGGTCGCGGATGATCATGAACCCTTCGACATCAATGGTCGCCACATCGCCCGTATCAAACCAACCATCATCAGTGAGCGCGGACGTGTCTTTGCCAAAATAGGTATCGACAATCCAAGGTCCGCGAATTTGCAGATCACCTTGCGATTTTCCGTCATGGGGAAGGATATTCCCCTCCTCGTCGAGGATGCGCAGATCAACGCCGTATGGCGCACGGCCCTGCCCCAAACGGATCGCCGCCTGCTCGTCGGCAGTAAGCGCCGTATGACGCTGAAGCAGTTGGTTCACAGAACCCAGCGGCGATGTTTCGGTCATGCCCCATGCATGGATCAGGTCCACACCGTACTCCGCAAACTTCGGGATCATTGAGGGCGGCAGCGCAGAGCCGCCAACAACGGTACGCGTCAGGCTCGGCACTTTCGATCCAGTCTCCTTGAGTGCGGCCAGAAGACCCATCCAGATCGTTGGCACGCCCAGCGCCAGCGTCGTCTCGGTGCTGTCAATCAAGTTCACAAGGCTGGTCCCGTCCAGATTTGGCCCTGGAAGTACCAGCTTACAGCCTGTCATCGCTGCGATATACGGCACGCCCCACGCATTGACATGGAACATGGGCACAACAGGCAGCACGGTATCAACGGCGGAGATGTTAAGCGCATCAGGTTGGTTGCCCACAATGGTGTGCAGAACTGTCGAGCGGTGCGAATACAAGACCCCCTTCGGATCGCCCGTGGTGCCTGAAGTATAACACAAGCTGGATGCTACATTTTCGTCAAGTTCGGGGAATGGCTCGGAAGCGTCACCTGTCTCCAACAGTTCATCAAAAAACTTGAGACCAGGTACAGCTTCGGCCGCCGCCTCGTCGCGCGGACCCATCATTACGATATGTTTGGTATGCTTGAGCGCGGGTGCCAACTGGCCTGCTGCAGGTACAAACGTTGCATCGATGAACAACACCTGATCCTCGGCATGGTTGATGACATAGACCATCTGCTCGGGCCCCATGCGCGGGTTGATCGTGTGACAGACAAAACCACCGCCCGCGACGCCAAAGTAGATTTCGAGATGGCGTCGGTTGTTCCATGCGATTGTGCCGCAGCGTGCGCTCGGCTCTAACCCCAGTTTACGCAGCGCACTGGCCAGACGCCGCGCATTGGCGCCCACTTCGCCCCATGTGGTGTTCTCAACCCCACCCTTCGTCTCCACCGAAACAATCTCACCTTCACTGTGAAACCGTGCGGCGTGATCAATCAAGCTGCCAATGGTCAGCGGCATCTGCATCATTTGTCCAAGCATGGGTCTCTCTCTCCTATGTGCGGCGTTGCCTTGAACACTTCAGGCATCGCTCTTCAGTTTTGCCGAAATAGGACAAATATCGCGCGATCTGTCCATGGCTATCTAAGTGTCATACGCGCTGGTCACGCAGCGTCATGGATTTGTGTCTGGCGCTCCCTTAGCAGACACGGCCCTGTTAGGAATAAATTAGCGGCCTATGTCGCATTTGACAGCCCTAAAGTCCGAACTCACATGGACAGCGCCGCGATGATCCAAGATGCTGGACCAAAGAGGATAGATAAAATGCGCTTTTCTGGTCTACGGGTCATCAAGGAAGCTCTGAGTGGACACAAAGGCTGGACGCCTGCGTGGCGCGATCCTGAACCGCAGGCCAACTATGACATCATCATTATAGGCGGCGGCGGTCACGGCCTCGCTACCGCATATTACCTCGCCAAGGAATTCAAGCAAAAGCGCATCGCAGTGCTGGAAAAAGGCTGGATCGGGGGCGGGAACGTCGGGCGAAATACGACAATCATCCGCTCCAATTATCTGCTCGACGGGAATGAGCCATTTTACGAGATGTCGCTCAAGCTGTGGGAGGGATTGGAGAAGGATTTTAACTTTAATGCGATGGTGTCCCAGCGCGGCATCCTCAACCTGATCCACTCTGACGCGCAGCGAGATGCGTTTATCCGGCGCGGCAATGCGATGATCCTCAACGGTGCAGATGCCGTATTGCTCACCACCGACCAGATCAAAGCACGCTATCCCTTCCTCAATACCGAAGATGCCCGCTTCCCTATCAAAGGGGGCCTCGCGCAACACCGTGGCGGCACCGTGCGCCACGACGCAGTGGCATGGGGATACGCGCGCGGTGCCGACAGCCACGGCGTGGACATTATCCAGAACTGCGAAGTTACAGGTTTCAAAATTCAAAACGGCAAATGCCTCGGCGTTGAAACCTCACGCGGCTTTATCGGCGCTACAAAAGTTGGTTGCGCTGTCGCTGGATCATCCAGCCGCCTGATGGCCCATGCTGGGATGCGCCTGCCAATAGAGAGCCACGTGCTCCAAGCTTTTGTCTCCGAAGGCCTTAAACCCGTCCTTCCCGGTGTGGTCACATTTGGTGCAGGTCATTTCTATGTCAGTCAGTCCGACAAGGGTGGACTCGTCTTTGGCGGGGACATTGACGGCTACAACTCCTACGCCCAGCGCGGCAATTTGCCTGTAGTCGAGGATGTCTGCGAGGGCGGCATGGCAATATTCCCTGCCTTTGGCCGCGCGCGCCTGCTGCGTATGTGGGGCGGCATTATGGACATGTCGATGGACGGCTCACCTATCATCGACAAAACCCATATCGACGGCCTCTATTTCAACGGCGGCTGGTGCTACGGCGGGTTCAAGGCCACACCTGCCTCGGGCATGTGCTTTGCCCACCTTCTGGCACACGACTCCCCCCACCCCAATGCGACGGCCTACCGCTTTGACCGGTTCGAGAAGGGTCTCATGATCGACGAAAAAGGCATGGGCAACCAACCGAACCTGCACTGACCCCCGCATCTTTATTCTGTCCTTAAACTCAATCCCGTACCCTACGCGAGCGCATACAGATGATCATCAATCACCCCCTCCTCGGCCCCCGCGACAGTGCTGAATTTACTTACATGGGCGATGCGCGCCTGATCGACCGCCCCGATCCTGCGTCCGACACAGCAGCGCAGGATTTTTATGAATACGGCTATTTGCGCGACAATCCCGCAGGCTGGCACGAGGAATTGTGGTTTCACGAAGCGGGAGACCGCTCGTGGCTGGTGGTGAGACGGAACACGCTTACCCACGAAATATCAGACGTCAAACTGGCCCGCGATGTGGCACGCAGTAGAGGGCGCAGCACATGAACCAGAAAAACAGGTTAGCTGGTGGTCAAATTGATCGCGACAAGACCTACAATTTCAAGTTTGACGGTAAAAGTTACACTGGGAATGCAGGTGATACCCTTGCCTCTGCATTGTTGGCCAATGGCGTGCGCCTCATGGGGCGTTCGTTCAAATACCACCGCCCGCGCGGCCCCTTGACCGCAGGATCGGAGGAACCCAACGCACTGGTCGAACTGCGCAGTGGTGCGCGCCAAGAGCCCAACACCCGCGCCACCACAACCGAGCTTTTTGACGGCTTGCTCGCGCGTAGTCAGAACCGCTTGGGGTCGCTCGAATTCGATCTTCTATCGGTGAATGACCGCTTCTCGAACTTCCTCACTGCAGGGTTCTACTACAAAACCTTTATGTGGCCTGCCGCTTTTTGGGAGAAGGTGTACGAGCCGATCATCCGCCGCGCAGCGGGCCTTGGCTCTCTTTCGCTCGAAGACGACCCTGATGTCTATGACAAGGGGTTCCTGCACTGTGATCTGCTGATTGTTGGCGCTGGCCCTGCAGGTCTGGCCGCTGCCCTTACTGCAGGGCGTGCGGGTGTCGATGTGATCATCGCGGATGAGGATTTCCGCATGGGCGGGCGCCTGAACTCCGAAACGTTTGTACTGGGGGATCAGGCGGGTGCGGAGTGGGCTTCTGCAACCGTGACTGAGCTGACTTCCTTGCCCAACGTCCGCCTCATGGGCCGCACCACGGTCATCGGGGCGTTTGACCATGGCATCTATGGCGCGGTTGAGCGGGTAAGCGATCACCTGCATACGCCATTCGTTGGCAAACCGCGCCAAATTCTCTGGCGCATCTACACCAAACAAACCATCCTTGCCGCAGGTGCGATCGAGCGGCCCATCGCATTTGAAAACAATGACCGTCCGGGCATCATGCTGGCATCGGCACTGCGTACATACGCCAACCGCTACGCCGTGATGGCGGATAGGCGTGTGGCAGTCTTTACCAACAACGATGACGGCCACCGCACGGCTGCGGACCTTCATTCCAAAGGTGTAAAGGTTGCTGCCGTAGTCGATGTCCGCAAAGATGCACCGCGCAGTCTGGACTATGAAGTTCTGCATGGCGAAGTGGTGGATACAAAAGGCAGGCTTGGCCTCACCTTTGCCGAAGTACTTCTGTATGATGGTAGAATGCGCACGCTGGAATGTGGCGCGCTTGGGCTTTCAGGCGGCTGGAACCCCAATGTGCATATGACCTGCCACCAAAGGGGTCGCCCGACATGGAATGACGGTCTTGCTGCATTTGTGCCCGGCGGAACACTACCCGCTGGGATGTCTGTCGCAGGTGCCGCAAATGGCGATATGTCCACGGATGGGGCTTTGCGCGGTGGAGCGGAAGCGGCCAAGAAGGCGATGGGCCTGAAAGGCAAGCTCCCCCCCCTTCCCCAAGCCGAGGATGCGCCCGTAAACATCAGACCTTTCTGGTATGTTGAGGGCTGCAATCGCGCGTGGCTGGACCAGCAAAACGATGTAACCGTAAAAGATGTGAAGCTGAGCCATCAAGAGGGCTACCGCTCGGTCGAACACCTGAAACGATACACCACACTGGGCATGGCCACGGATCAGGGGAAGACGTCGAATATGGGCGGCCTTGCCATCATGGCAGAGTTGGCAGGCAAGACGATCCCCGAAGTCGGCACCACCATCTTCCGCCCCCCCTATACGCCGACCGCGTTCGGCGTTTTCGGCGGACGGCATCGCGGTAAGGAATTCCACCCGACACGCCTCACTCCCTCGCACAATTGGGCAGAGGAACAGGATGCTGTGTTTGTCGAAGTTGGCAATTGGATGCGCGCACAGTGGTTTCCCCGCGCGGGGGAAACGACGTGGCGCGAGAGTGTGGACCGTGAGGTGCTGGCCACGCGCAACTCGGTCGGTGTGTGTGATGTAACCACGCTGGGCAAGATCGATGTGCAAGGCACGGATGCCTCAACTTTCCTCAACAAGGTCTATTGCAACGGCTTCGCCAAACTAGCCGTGGGCAAGGTCCGCTATGGTCTCATGCTGCGCGAGGACGGGATTGCGATGGACGACGGCACTACGGCGCGGCTGGCTGAGGATCATTTCGTCGTCACGACCACCACCGCCAATGCTCTACCTGTCTATCGCCATCTTGAGTTTGTACGCCAGTGCCTATTCCCCGATCTGGATGTTCAGCTGATCTCGACCACGGAAGCTTGGGCGCAATACGCTATTGCGGGACCGAACAGCCGCAAAGTGCTGGAGAAAATTGTCGATCAGGACATATCTAACGACGCGTTCCCTTTCATGGGCTGTGGTAACATGACGATCTGCGGAGGCTTACGCGCACGTCTTTTCCGCATCTCGTTCAGCGGTGAATTAGCTTATGAAATCGCAGTCCCCACGGTTTATGGCGATGCACTGATCCGCAAGGTGATGGAGGCAGGGGCCGCGTACAATATCACTCCCTATGGCACCGAAGCCCTAGGAGTGATGCGGATTGAAAAAGGTCATGCTGCAGGCAATGAACTGAACGGGACAACCACTGCGCAGAACCTCGGAATGGGGCGCATGGTCAGCACGGCCAAAGACAGCATCGGCGCGGTCCTGTCGCGGCGTGAGGGCCTCAACCGCGCGGACGATCTGCGGCAGGTGGGAATCAAGCCCGTTGATCCGAATGAACCTGTTCCCGCAGGGGCGCACCTCATGAACGCGACCGGCCCTGTGGATGCCGCGCATGATCAGGGATACGTCACATCTGCGTGCTATTCGCCCTCCCTCGGCCACTCAATCGCATTGGGGTTCTTGAAAGACGGTGCAAATCGGATGGGAGAACGGATGCGACTGGTCAGCCCGCTTACGAACATCAGCGTCGACGTTGAAATCGTCCGCGCCCATTTTGTTGACCCGAATGGAGAGAGACTTCGTGCATAATCTAAAAACAGTAACCGCACTTGGTGAGGCGGAGCCCCGCGTGGACATCTTTGCACATATCACGATTGCGGAGAATGACGGGCTGGCGCTGGCCTCGGTCACTGCCCGTATGGGACGGGAAGCGGAATGCCACGTGGCCTTGGAAGGCATACTCGGCGCTGTGCCAGAAGTCGGCAGAGCGGTCTTACGCGACCCCGAAGCGGGTTTCTGGATCGGCCCCGACCAATGGATGCTCGGCGCGCCACGCGCCACGCATGAGCTGTTGGCGGATCAGCTTAAAGCACGGATGGGCGATGCAGCCTCGATTACCGAGCAATCTGGCGCATGGGTCTGTTTCGACATCACTGGCACCGCGATGCAGGATTTTTGCGAGCGTATCTGCGGTGTTCCGATCCGCAAGATGGTGGCGGGAGACGCCCGACGCACTGTGATCCACCAACTGGGGTGTTTTGTCATCCGCCGCGAAGCCAACGACCATATCCGCATCCTTGGCCCCCGCGCCTCAGCCAAAACACTGCACCACGCGCTGCTGACAGCCGCTCATTCTACCGCCTGAGCGTTTGATGCATTGCTCTTCCTTTTTGACGGCTTTCAAACCATACCGATTGGCAACGTGACCCACAGCGCAGGACCGCCTGATGAACACACTCTTCCTTGGTATGATCGCAGCGATGTGCTGGGCGTTTCACGATATCTGCGTGCGTATGCTGAGCCAGAAAACGCCCCTCAGCGCGTGTATATTTGTGGTCCTTCTGACCGGACTGGTCTTTCATATGGGCCTCATGGGTGTCACCGACAGCTTTGCACCGCTCCCTAAACGGGCTGTCTGGCTCGCGTTGGGGGCTGGCGTCTTTTTCGTGATCGCCACCTTCGGGTTATATTTCGCTTTCGAGCGTGGGCCCGTGCGATTGGTAGCACCGCTAATTGCGGGATATCCAATCTTGTCCGTTGGCCTTGCCGCCGCGAACGGCACGCCTGTCACGCCCTTAAAGTGGACGGCGGTAATCGCGATTGTAGTCGGTGTGGCTGTGGTTGCCGCCCTGTCCGACAGCAGCACCGACAGCGCACCACCCAAGGGGCCAACGATCCTTTACTCGATAATCGCCGCGGTAGGATTTACAGGCACCTTTGCCTTGGGCCAACACGCCGCCGAGATCAGCAACGAGATGCCAGCGACCCTTGTAACCCGCATTCTGGCAGTTGGGCTGACTGTTACGATCTTACTGGGGTTCAAGCTGCCTTTTTGGCCGGGCAAACGCGCGATGCCTGTATTGATTGCGATGGGTATCGCAGACGGAATCGCCCTGCTCTGTGTGCTCTCTGCAGGCAGTCTGCCTGATCCGCAATACGCCGCCGTCACCTCATCTATGTTCGGGTTGCTGACCATCCTCCTGGCGTGGGTCTGGTTAAAGGAGCCGATGTCAGCACGGCAATGGGGTGGCTGTCTCATTGCCTTCTGCGGGGTTGGATACCTCGCGCTTTGAGACGGCGTTTCTATTCTGAATTGGGCCTAAGAAACCGGCGGCATGTTCTGACCGCCGGTCTGATTGCTAAACTAAAGGAGAGTAATCTTCCGTCTACCCTACAACGTTGAAATCGGGCCCGAATGGGTAGCCCGTGATGTTCTCGTTGCCATCCTCGTTGATGATCAGAATGTCATGCTCACGGTAGCCCCCCGCTCCCGCCGCACCTTCTCCAATCGTCAGCATCGGCTCCATGGAGATGACCATCCCCGCCTCCAGCACCGTGTCGATATCTTCGCGCAGCTCCAGCCCTGCCTCACGGCCATAGTAATGCGACAGGATGCCAAAGGAGTGGCCGTAGCCGAAGGTGCGGTATTGCAGCAGGTCACGCTCCGCAAAGAAATCGTTGATCTTATGAGTGATGTCCGAGCATTTCGCCCCTGGAACCAGCAAACTCATTCCGAATTCATGCGCCGCGACGTTGGCCTCCCAAATCTTGCGGCTGGCATCGTCCACTTCGCCCACGAACATCGTCCGTTCAAGGGCGGTGTAATAACCTGAAATCATCGGGAAGGTGTTGAGGCTCAAAATATCGCCATGCTGCAACTTTCGGGCGGTGACAGGGTTGTGCGCGCCGTCTGTGTTGATCCCTGACTGGAACCAGACCCAGCTGTCGCGGATTTCGGAATTCGGGAACCGCTTGGCTATTTCAAGCTCCATTGCATCCCGCCCCGCCATGGCTACGTCAATCTCACGTGCCCCAACTTGGATCGCATCCTTGACCGCATATCCGCCCACATCGGCGACATTCGCGCCCGCTCGGATCAGGTCAAGCTCAGCCGCTGATTTATGCATACGCTGGCGCATGGTTGCGGGGGCGACGTCAACGCAGACCTTTGGAGACAGGAACTCATCCAGCAGTCCTTTTTGCGTAATGCTCAGGTGATCGCCTTCAAAACCGATGACCTTACCCGACCCCGTCACGCTCTGTATCGCGCGCCAGTAGTTGTTCCGCTGCCAGTCGGTGTAGGTGATGTTGTCGCCATGGCTGCGCCGCCAAGGTTGTGCCGCATCAATTCCTGCACTCAAGGTAACACCATCGGTTGGGGTAACTACCAGTGCATAGGGTCTTCCAAAAGCGCAGTAGAGGAACCCAGAATAGTAGGCAACGTTGTGCATAGATGTGAAGACACAAGCATCAACGCCCGCCGTCGCCATATCGGCACGCAGCCTTGCCAAACGCGCCTCGTATTCGGCGGCGACAAACGGAAGGGTACGATCCCCTTGGTGAAAGCGGTATTGTTGTGGACGGTCCATTATAGGCTCCTTCAAATGCGCAAACCGATGAGCGTCGAAGGGGCATGAGACCTCCCCCACCGCAAAACGGTAAAGCAAGATCCCGGCGTTCAGGAATGGGGTTGAGGTCTTGCACATTGTGCTGGCGACGCCATCGCCGACCTATGTGCAATTCATGCCTCAAATCACACAATTGAAGCAAGTGTTTTTCTGCGCGGGTTTAGCTGCTGCTTTTATCAAGCGGGGCACAGAGTGCATGTAGACCTTTTGAAAAGGCGCGGGTCGCAACCGATGGCACTTCTTCGGTGCGGCTCATAATCCCAACGGCACCTCGGGTAGGCGATAGATCAAGGTCCAGCGCAACCAGTTGCCCCTGTGCAAGATCATTCGCCACCACACCCGCACTGATGATCCAGACGGTCTGGGGATCGGACCCGACCACCGCACGTCCAAATATCGGCGATGCTGTTTCGATCCGGTTGTGGAAAAGCGGAACGCCTTGGGAAATCAACAACCGTGCGACCAGCGGGCGAATTGCGGAATCCTTGAGTGGGTACAGAACCCGAAACCCGTCAAGTGCTGCAAAATCGCGGATACTTGCCGCTGGGCTGTCGGGGCGGGCGACGACGACAACTTCCTCGGAATACAACTGTTGAAAACTCAAGCCCACCATTGTGTCAGGCTTGCCCAACCGCCCCACCACCAGATCGAGGCCGCCACTGCGCAGCCGCGCCGTCAGGTCATGGTGCGGACCTTCGTGTATCTCCACCAGTGTATCAGGGCTCTCAGCTGTGAACCTCAGCACAGCGTCAGGCAAAAGTGCAGATGCCACGCTGGGCAAGGCCCCTACTTTTAGAACCCCCGCTGCATTGCTTGCTGACTGGATACTGCGCAACCCATGGCGCAACGCGGCAGTGCTCTGCTCGGCGAAGTGCAAAAAGACCTCCCCCTCGGAGGTTAGGGCGACGCCCGAGCGGCTGCGCTCCATCACCACCACACCAAGGATCTCTTCAAGCTCCTTCAGCGTCTTCGATATCGCGGGCTGCGTCAGGTTGAGTTGCTCAGCCGCAACTTTAAAGCTGCGTGCGCGAGCAATGGCGCTGAACGCGTCGAGGTGGCGGAATTTAATACGGCGATCCACTTTCATTCCCTTTTAGATAACTAAGTTGCTCAATACCTCACTTTTAATACTCGTACAAACATGTCAATCAAAGGCATTACGTCGCTGGGAGGATGCCATGAAAACACAAGTTGCAATCATCGGGGGGGGGCCATCGGGCCTACTGCTGGCCCAACTTTTGCATTCGCGGGGCATCGACAGTGTCGTGCTTGAACGCAAGACCAAGGATTATGTGCTGGGCCGAATTCGTGCGGGTGTTCTTGAACAGGGCTTGGTCGGCCTGATGGAGGAAGCGGGCTGTGCCGAGCGCTTGCACGCCGAGGGGATACCACATGACGGTACGCTGATCTCTTACGGGGATGAGATGTTTCGCGTGGATTTCACCGAGCACACGGGCAAGCCCGTCATGGTGTATGGCCAGACCGAAGTCACCCGCGACTTGTATGAAGCGCGCGAGAAATGCGGCGGTAAGATTGAATTCAACGTCGAGGATGTGGTGATCCACGGTGCCGACACCGACACACCGCAGATCAGCTATACCGTGGACGGCAATGCGCGTCGCCTTGAGTGTGATTTCGTGGCGGGCTGTGACGGGTTCCATGGGGTGAGCCGTCAAACGATCCCGCTTGATGTGCGCCGTGAGTACGAGAAGGTTTATCCCTTTGGCTGGCTGGGCATTCTGTCACAGACGCCCCCCGTAAATCATGAACTGATCTACGCCAACTCGCCACGCGGCTTCGCGCTATGCTCCATGCGCAATGATAACCTCAGCCGATATTACATCCAGTGTTCGCTCAGCGATAAGCCCGAGGATTGGACTGATGAGGCGTTTTGGCAGGAACTCAAACGCCGCATTCCTGTCGATCAGGCGGAAAAGCTGGTGACGGGGCCGAGCATCGAAAAATCCATCGCACCATTAAGGTCTTTTGTAACAGAACCGATGCGCTGGGGGCGTCTGTTCCTCTGTGGCGATGCGGCCCATATTGTGCCGCCGACTGGCGCCAAAGGGCTGAATACTGCCGCCTCCGACGTGCATTACCTTTATAACGGGTTACGCAACTTTTATGAAAACGACAGTACCGATGGCATCGACAGCTATTCACAAAAGGCGCTCGCCCGCGTCTGGAAAGCAGAACGATTTAGCTGGTGGTTCTCCTCTTTAATGCACACTTATCCTGATCAATCCGAGTTTGACCTCAAAATGCAGGTGGCCGAGATTGAATTCCTGCGCTCAAACAAGGCGGCGCAACAGGCGATGGCGGAAAACTATGTCGGCCTGCCCTACTGAAAGGATACCCCACCATGACCACACGATTTGAACAGGGGATGACCACCCGCCGCGCCGTCCTAGGCGATGCCCATGTGGACCGCGCAGAAGCGAACAAGTCTGCGTTTGACGAACCCTTTCAGAGCATGATCACCGAAGGCGCGTGGGGAACGCTGTGGTCCGATGACAGCATCGCGCAACGCGAACGTTCCATGCTGACGCTCGCGCTGCTGGCGGCAACAGGCAACTTTGAAGAAATCCCGATGCACATCCGCGCAACGGCCAATACAGGGGCCAGCCCGCAGGATGTTCTGCAGGCCTTTATGCACGTCGCCGTGTATGCAGGGGTTCCAAAAGCCAACCATGCCATTAAGCTGGCCAAGCAGACCTATGCAGAGATGGGAGTAACCCTATGAGCAACACCCCTCCCAAGACGGGCGGATTTATCC